>CBDUZO010000003.1:0-99602 GCA_965371725.1 uncultured Phycisphaerales bacterium | reverse complement strand
CGCCCGATTCGCATTCGTCGGGTACTCCGCTTGCGTTGACGTCCTGGCTTGTGCCCTCATCGATATCGCATTCGTCGGGCGTATCGTTACCGTTGCAGTCCTGGCTCGTGCCCTGCGCGAGATCACAGTCATCCTCGACTTCGTTCTTGTTGCAGTCAGCGTCCAAGATGTGGCTGCAGGTCCAAGCTGCGTCACAGATCTCCTCCCCGGTGCACGGATCCCCATCGTCGCAGTGATCATCGAGCACGCACATCACGCACAGGTCCAGGTCTTCATGGCATTCCACCAGTGGGGGATCGATGCACGGATCCGCGCCGGGCTGACAAACACCGCCAAGGCAAGCTTCCGCGCCGTTGCAGAATAGCCCGTCTGGGCACGCTGTACCGTCCGGCTCGGGCGTCCAGCCATACGCATCGACATCTGGATCACATGTTTCGCAGAGGTTATCTGGCTTCGGATCATCTCTCGCGAAACATATACCTGCAATCAAACACGCATCAGTCAACAGTAAGTTCTCGCATCGTCCGGTCTCCTCGTCGCAGCTGTCGTCTGTGCATTCAAGTCCGTCATCGCAATCCTCCGCGACTGTGCAGGGGGCTTGGTACTCATACGCACCCACGTCGACAATCGGAGGGACTCCGGCTCCGCTATCTGCTGTGGCCGGGTCATTCACAAATCTCGGATCGCCGCCAAGGTCGATCGGTATTGGCTCGGCTGTATCGCCGTCATCGTCGAGATCAGCCTCATCCGCAGGCACGGCAGTGTTGTCACCGGCATCGATGCACGGAGAACCTTCCGCCAGCAATCCGCTCGGGCCGACGAACAACGGGTCATCGCCAGTATTGCCAACTCCACCAAGTCCACCACTCCATCCCTGTACGCACGAGTAGTTGATGATCGGCGTACCTGAGACTTGAGAGGACTCAACACTGCCGTTCGCATCCGTGTTCTCCCAGAGGATGCTGTTCGTCAGGACCGGCGTGCCTCCCTTGATACCGCCCACAGATTTTGCTGCCGTGTTGCCTCTGAACGTGCAGTTGATGAAGCTCATGTTCGTTGGATACACTACGGCACCACCATCTATGCCAGCTGAGTTGTGCCCTATCCAGCAGTTTGTGAATGATGTCTCAATGCCGCTACCACAAATCGCTCCACCGTACTCGGTTGCCGAGTTCTGGAATAGGCTACAACCGATCAGGCTGAGACGGCTGTTCGGCCCACAGTAGACGGCACCACCGACCCTTGCCGTGTTCCACAGGAAATCGCAATTAAGGACCGGAAGAGGTTCGAACTGTTGATACGCTGCCATGGCACCGCCGAGGTTCCCAGACGAGTTCCACATGAACTGACAATCGCGAATCACCGGCGAAGTGAACAAGATATAAAGGGCACCGCCGCTACCTCCACTTGAAAGTGCCGCATTATTGAGGAAGCTGCAACGTTCTAGGATGATCGGAGCACCATCCACAATTGCACCACCATCTTCCGCAGCGGTGTTGCCGTCGAACACACAATCAGTCAGCGTGGCAAGGCCGGATGCGTTCATGGCTCCACCCCAGTCGGCAGACGAGTTGTTCGAGAACGTGCATTCCGACATCGTCAGGTATCCGCCGCCGCCGCGATAGAGTCCCCCGCCGCTCTCAATGGCGTGGTTGTCGTGGAATGCGCAGCCATGAAGTGTCATTCCCACGTTGTCACGTACCCCACCACCGTTCTCCGCAACGCAGAGAGTGAGAGTGCAGTTCCGCATCACCGGCCCTCCGTTGTGAGGTGGGTCGTCATCGGTATACACACCTGCGCCGGTGTTGTATGGAGAGGGCCCATCAGCGTTGCCACTACTGATCGTCAGGCCGTCTAGTGCGGTGGTATCACCGACATTAAGTCCGAACACGACATGGTAGCTGTTCTCGTCGTTGTTGGCGAAATCAGGGCCGTCATCACCATCGAGATCACCGCTGAGCATGGTCTCGTACGCGTCGATGTCCCGCTCATCGGTGTCCGCGGCCCCGCATCCGGCGTAGCCACCCATGAGTGCCACGCCGTTGACCAGTTGGAACGTCGCTTCCCGATCACCCGTGCCGTCTGGGTTGGCTGAGTCACGATCCGGCATGTATACACCCCGTTCGCCACCCGAATCTCTTCCACCGTTCCACCAGAGGCCTCAGCAGCAGCCAGCGCATCTTGGAGGTAGAGATAGCCCTCGCACCAGGTCGATCCGTCGTGAACGGCGCCGGTGGCGCTCGCATCGACGTAGAGAACGGTTTGAGCCTGCGAGTTGCTGACAAGGCCAAACGGGACGAGCAGAAGCGAAACGAGTAGCATCTTCATCGGTCATCCTCCGACAGGCGAGATGGGCTGCCGCTGCAGCGACAGCGGAATATGTTACCAGGATCGAGCACCGACCGCAAGGCTAGGCGGACTCGGGTCTCCCAGATCACCGCCCCAAACTGCCCGGCAGGATGCAGACGACAGCAGAACACAGCTCAGTATAGCATTTCGGACCCTCCGAAAGGCCCAGGACCGGAATCGACGCCGTGCGGTCGTCGCAGACAGATGCCTTACCATGCAAAACTTCGCACTGTTCTTCTCCAGGGTGCATACTTGGCTTGAGGTTGAAGGTTCAGACAAGGACCTCGCCCCCTCGTGGGCGATCACCGCTGCAGCCATTCCATGTGCGGCTCGCTGCGGCTCAGAAAAGGGCACGGACCATGAGCGAGCCAGAGTGCAAGGTGGTGGCCAAAGCGGCGCGCGAACTGCTCGACTGGCTTGAGAATCCCGAAGTGACTGAGAACGGCACCGGCCCGTTCGAGCGGGCATTTGACCTGTCCTCTGACCACCAGCCGGGCTCAGAGCTTCCGAAACTCCGGATGGATCCGACGGCCGAAGCATCGCTTCGGCTCGGCAAGTTGGTCGTCCTGTGTTTTGACCATTGGTCGGAGCTGTCGAGGCGACAGAGGAAAGGCGCCGAGGTGTTGATTCATACGCTGACCGGAAAGCAGGGGGAGTTGCGCGGGGATTACCTGGAGTTCAAGAGGCTCAGTCAGCCGTTTGAGTGGCGGCCATCGCCGTATAAGCTCACCGCAGAGGAGTCGAGCACGCTACCCGCGATCCGTAGGGCGCTTAAGCTGATGGGGAAAGAGCCGGACGGGGCCGCCGTACAAAGTGCCGACGAGATGACTCTGGCGGAGGCCACCAGGGAATGGGACATTTCGAAATCGGCGTGGTCGAAGGCTGCGGGGAAAGCCCCGGATGAACCGGGCTACTTGCCAACGCGTAAGGTTGGATCGAACCGTTTCGTCAAGCGTGCAGATGCTGAGTACTTCGCCAGGAACTATGAAGCACGCCGCGAACAACGGGCCGTTGGCAGCAAGAGACGGCCGGACCGCAGGGAAACCTAGTTTCCACCCGCTGGAAAATAAAAAAACGCCAGAGGTCTTTTCACCGCCGCAGGCCACAGCACCGCCCGCTAACCGGATGTCAGCGTGGGAACTGAGTTTCCCGTGGAGTTTCCTGCCTGCTTCCCGCGTTAGTGTGCGGGTATGAACACCATAACACAGGACGACGCGACGGAGTGCCGGGCGCTGAACGCGAAGGCGACAGCTCGGCTGTTGGGTATCAGCGAAAGGCACCTTTGGGCTCTACATTCAAGCGGACGTCTCCCGAGCCCCGTCCGACTTGGGCGGTCTGTCCGGTGGAGACGGGATGAGCTGCTTGCGTGGCTTGAGGCTGGGTGCCCATCGCACGACCATTGGGAGCAGCTCAAGGGGGCCGCGCGATGAGTCGCGGCTGGCGCGAAGTCGCCGATCAGCATCGTTGCCCGATCTGCGGGAAGTCGGACTGGTGCAGCGTCTCATCGGATGGCACTGTCAGCCGCTTTGTGATTCCCGCTCCGCGCTTCGCGGGGTTGACCTGGGCGATGGAAAAGCTCGGTCCGCGAGCGATTCTCAACCCCGATTTCGCAACCAAGGACCACGCGCGAGCCGCCATACAGCACCTCAGCAGCGACATCGAGGCTCGTCGGGTCTACACGCACACCGAATGGCGAAAGTTGGATGAACAGTGGATGTTTCTGCATGGTGGTGGGGCTATTGGGCCGGTTGGGCCTCTCGACGGTATCGAGATGGACTTGCCACCGTCACTCGCGCTCTTCCGATTGCCCCACCCGCTGACGGATGGCGAGCTACGGGAGGCGATCCATGCCAGTCTGTCGTTGTTGGACCTGGGGCCGGATCATATCACGGTACCCCTGCTCGCGGCGGTCTTCCGATCGGTGCTCGGCGTCCGTCCGATCAGGTTGGGCTCCTCAATTCGGTTTTCGGTGGCGGAGGCGTGGACCCAAGCAGGTTGCCCTTCACGCAACGAATGGTCGAGGCGGGAAGACACAGGATGAGTGCTAAAGAACTACCACACTGTAATAGCATAACTCCCGCTCCCAAGGGTCTAGCCATGACCACGCACGGCGACGCCGGGATCATCGCACGGAAGTTTGAATCCGCAGCGCGAGCCGCGCGAGAGGGAAGCCCGAAACGCGCTGCGCGTCTCGTGGAGTGGGGGCTCGACGATCTGCGGCGGCTGGACAATCACGCGACGGAGGATGATCGGCGGTGACGGCACAGTTCCTGAAACTTGACGCTGCTCTGCTCGCCCGGGCTGACGTTTCGCCTGCTGCGAAGTTGGTGTTCGCGGTGGTCGCGGACCACTTGAACGCCGAGGGCGTCGCCTGGCTGGGGATCCGTCGGATTGCCCGGCTAACCGGCACGGACGGCAAGCTCGTGCAACGCGCTCTTCGGCGGTTGGAGGAGAGCAACCTCATCGTGATCGAGCGTCGCGGATCAGGTCGGACCAACCTGTATCGGTTACCCACGGCCGAACAGAACCGTGGTCAGAATGACCACGGTCAAAACCCACAAGCGTGGTCAAATTGTCCCCCAGGTGTAGTCAAAACGACTACGGAAGCGTGGTCGAATCGACCACAAACCCAGAGAGACTTAAAGAACCAGACGGCGCGCACCGTCGGCTCAAAAGCAGAAACGGCGAACGACGACAACAGCCAACCAGTGCTGATCGACGTCGGCGTGAAGCCAAGACGCCGGACGGCATCCCGCAACGGCAAGGACACGAGCGCTCCGCCGCCACCTGAGGTCGCCGAGCTTGCTGAGCATTTCGCCAACCTTCGCAACGCCCGATACCGCGGGACCTATCACCCCAAGTCGACGGACGCCGGTGACTTCGCGCAGATGCTGTCCGAAGCTGGGGACGTCCCCGAAGCCAAGGTTCGCATCGATCGCTACTTCGGGAGTAAGGACGCGTACTACCGGGAGCAGCGCCATCCGGTCGTCTTGCTCCGACGGCAGTTTGACCGCTTCGCCACCGAGATTGAGCCGAGCGGTGTCGATGGCCACGCGGCGCCCGGCGAGCATCCCCTCATGGCCGATGCACGTGAGCGGTGGGCGGCGGATGTCGAGGCACATGACGATGAGTGGCGGGCGATTGCCAAGCAGGCGGACGATGGCGCGGTCCCCTATTCGGCGGTGCGGCGGTCGAAGGCCGCGACCGGGGAGGAGTTCCGGAAGTCGGTAACCGCCAGTGCGAGGAAGGCGGTGGCTCATGGCTGATTCACCGATGCTTCCCCAAGACCCTGATTCCGAGCTGGCGCTTCTCGGCTGCTTGTTGCTCTATGACTCCGCGCGTGATTCCGACTTGCCGTGGGACTTCGACGAAATCCGGTCGGTTGTCGGTGGACCGGATTGCTTCATGCAGTCGGACCACCGAATCGTTTACGGCGTCCTCTGCCGCGCGGTGGATGAAGGCATACCGCTGGACCATGGGACCATTGTTCCGCGATTGCAGGCCGAAGGTTCCTGTAATGGGGGTTCGTGGACGGACCTGTGTGTTGAGTTGTCCGAAGGCTTCGCAGACCTGGCGAATGCCGCGTTCTACGCGAGACGGCTCCGAGATTGTGATCAGGCACGGCGGATCATTCGAGCGTGCAGCGAAGGCCGCGACCGGGCCTATCGCGGAATCGAGCGTGAACCACCCGGCGACATCTTGGCTGACCTATCGCAGACCATCGAGGCCATCGAGCAAGACCGCACTGGCGACCATGAACCGACATCCGAAGTTGATCTGCTCGAAAGCATGAGCAACCCGGCGGGCACGATGGACAAGGTACCCGTGGGCCTGGGACCGTTGAGTGAAATCCTGGGCGGCGGGCTCGATCCTGGGAGCCTATGCGTTGTCGGTGCGAGGCCGTCGTGCGGGAAAACGAGTCTCGGATTAGGCCTATGTGTTCATGCGGGGCGGTCAGTCGAGGGGTGCGCGTCCCTGTTTGTCTCGGCCGAGATGTCTGCCGAGCAGATACGTATGCGGCTGCTCGCCATGAGGACCGGGCTGCCTGTTCACCGAATCCGAAGCGGGCGAGTCGATGACATCGAGTTTAATCGTGAGCGGTTGGAGGCGGTGTCGATCGCCAAGACCGGGCACGCGATATACGTACTCGACCGTGTACGGGATGTTAGAGCGGTTGCTGCGCAAGTCAAACGGTGTGTCCGACGATACGGCGTCAAGCTGATCGTGCTCGACTACCTGGGGTTGCTCGACCTACGCGGAAAGTTCGACCGGCATGATCTGAAATTGGCGGCGATGACCGGGTTATTCAAGGGCTTGGCTGTGGATTGTGGGGCGGCGATCGTGCTGCTCTGCCAGCTGAACCGCGCATCCGAAAACGAGAAACGGCGCCCGCGCCTATCCGATCTACGCGACTCCGGTGCAATCGAGCAGGATGCCGATGTTGTGCTCCTCCTGCACAAGGGGGACGCGAGCACTGCGGAAGTTGTGGACACGACCATCGTCGTGGCCAAGCAGAGGCAGGGCGGCACGGGTGACGCGCTCGTGTGCTATCGGAAACCCACGATGTCCTACGAAGCCCGGTACGTCGGGGGGGAGGTGCCGTTCTAATGAACACCTCCACCGAATTGTTGCGACCCGAGAGAGGACTTGCCACGGAGTTGATGTCGAGGCCGTTACTGACCGCACCGGAAGTCGGATACCTGCTAGGCTGCGACGAGGCGGCTGTGAAATACCTACACAGGCTGCGGCAATTACCCGGCGTCAAAGTCGGAAAAACGCTGCGATGGAAACCAGAGGCCGTCCAGAGGTACGTCGATGGTCTTGAACCAGAAGGGAGCGCATAATGGGAGAGATCATAAGGACACTGGACACCCTGGCGGACGAGATCAACAAGGCACACCGGCGGTGCGAGCAGTCGGTGCGGATGACGTTGGACTATGCCGTCGAGGTTGGGCGGCTGCTGATCGAGGCTAAAGCACAATGCGACCACGGTGAGTGGCTGCCTTGGGTTGAGAATCATTGCGAGTGCGACGTCCGAAGCGTCCAACGGTACATGAAACTTGCCGGTTTCGTCCCCACCCTTCCGTCGAATGCGACACGCGTGTCGTGTTTGCCGATCCGCGATCTCGTGAGACTCGAACGACTGGACGGGGACGAACGACAAGGTATCATAGATCACCTGGAAGGGAATCCCCACCTGGACGGTCTGGACGATGCGGTCACATCCTACCGGCGCGAAGGCATCGAACGCCGCCGGGAGGAATCTCGACGGACACACGGGACGGGTGGCAATATAATCACAGGCGACCTGTCGGTCTTGGATCAGCACATCGAGGACGAAACCGCGGACCTGTTCTTCTGTGACCCACCATACACGGAAGATGGAGTCTCATCATTCGGTCGGCTCGCTGAAATGGCCAAGCGGAAGTTAAAGCCCGGCGGGCTGTGTGCCTGCTACACAAGCCAGATGTTCCTTCCTGAGATTCTTGACGAGATGCGGACGCACTTGGAGTACTGGTGGCAGATGGCGATCCATTACACCGGGTCACCGGCGCGGGTGTTCAAGCGGAAGGTTCTGGTGCAATGGCGGTCGGTGCTCGTGATGTACAAGCCTCCGGCGTCGGAGCCGTGTGGGTGGTTGAAGGACGCTCAAGACGGAAGCGGACGGGACAAGGATCACCACGAGTGGGGCCAGTCGGTGGGGGAGGCCCAGTACTGGATTGAGCGGATGACGCTACCCGGTGGCCTTGTCGTCGATCCGTTCTGCGGCGGGGGCACGGTTCCGGTGGCCTGCAAGTTGTCTGGCCGTCGGTGGATTGCGAGTGAGATTGACGCGGGTGTCGCTGCCGAAGCCCGAAGGCGAGTCGAGGATGTCCCCGTGGAGGCGGTTGCGTGAACGGACCCCACGAGATTCCGCTTGACATCCGGCGGGGCGGGAGCCGATACTGCGAACGCGAAGATGATTCACGGCTTTCAGATAGAACTCAGAGAAACCCGCGCTGCTGGGTGACCTTCCATTCGTGGATCGTCTTCGCAGCCCAGTGGCGCGGGCCTATTTACGGGAGCAAATCGCCATGAGTGACGAAACGAGAGTTTGGTTGACGAAACGGAAGGGCGCCAAGGTGATCACCCGCTACAGCCTGCGGTGGCTGGACGTGTCCACGGGGCGGTGGAGGTGCAAGGCGGCGGGTACAGATTCCAGGTTGGCGGAACGCCTGGCGGCGGACCTGGAGAACAAGCTCGCGGCGGGAACATACCGCCATGTGACCACAAAGGACTGGGCGGGGTTTGCCGCTGACCACGTGAGCAAGATCGAGAATCTACGGTACGCGATAGACTTCGCGTATACGCTGCGG
The DNA here is from genome assembly GCA_965371725.1 of uncultured Phycisphaerales bacterium. GTDB lineage: Bacteria > Planctomycetota > Phycisphaerae > UBA1845 > UBA1845 > CBDUZO01. The sequence goes on along the minus strand of CBDUZO010000003.1, from coordinate 90,897 downwards.
GAGTTCGGCGAGTGGATGAAGCCGAGAAGTGTGCGGGCTGTGTCGTTCGCTATGGTCGAGGCGTACGTGGCAATGCTGGTTCGCGCCAAGACGAAACCGGGAACCGTCAACAAGAAGATCAAGCACTTGCACCGCGCGTTCGCCTGCGCCATCGAGAGGGGGTTCCTTAGCGTTCACCCGATGAGAAAGAGCCTCCTGCGCCCGGTGGAGAAGAGAGACCCCCGAACCTTGACTGAGGAGGAGGAGGTGCGGCTGCTCGATGCGGCGGAGCGGCTGTACGGGTTCCGGTGGTGGGCGCTGTTGACCATGATGCTGGCGACGGGTGCAAGGCGGTCCGAGCTGACCGACCTGTCGTGGGATCGGGTGCGGCTGGATGGTGACGATCCCCAAGTCGAGTTTGTTTGCACCAAGACTCACGTGGACAGGAGTGTCCCGCTGGACGTGGAGGCCGCGAGTGTACTGCGGAGGCTGCGAGCGCAGACCATGCAGCAACCGGGGCCGTTTACTGGGATGTACGGGACGTTTCTTCAGCGGTGGGGGAAGACAATCGAGGCGGCTGGAATCAAGAACGCCACGGGGCACTGTCTCCGAAAGACGGTCATTACTCGGATGCTCAGGCAGGGTACCCCCTTGCACGTGGTTTCGCAGATTGCCGGGGTGGGTGTCGATATCATCACGAAGGTCTACGCCGCTGTGAGTAACGCTGATAAACAAAAGGCCATCCGAGCCCTTCGGAGGGATGTCGGATGACCTGTATCTTGCGCGCTTCTTGCGCGCTTTGTGTCACGACAAGGGCGCGACCCGCCTTTTTGCACGCGACAAGGCGGTTTTCAGCCCCACATCTTAGTACTCGTTGTACTGATCCCCTGTCTCGTCAAGCTCGGTGTCCTGGCAGTTGGCGATGATCTTTCCGGTATCCGTGCTGTAAACCCATCCCTCGCCCGTGGCCTGGTAGGCCGGATCGCCGGTGGTGAGCTTGATGGTCGACTTGCCCCTGTTGGCGCAGACCGGAAGCGGCGGGAACCCCGTCCGGAGATAGGGCCCGTAGATGTTCTTGGTCGGGTCTCCGTTTACCACGCCGGTTCCATCCGTCTTCTCTAACAGTTTGGTCTCGACGGCGTCCTGATCCACGCCATCCGGGAAGGACCCGCCGTGCTCGGCTGCATACATGTCGATGGCGTTTCGCAGGGAGGTCAGGCTTCCTTTCGCGGCTGCGTCACCCGCTCCCCTGGCGCCACGGCTGATTCGCGGGACCGCGATGGCGGCGATGACACCAATGATGACCACAACGATCACCAACTCGACCAGACTGAAACCGCGTGCTTTCGATGAGAACTTTGACATAGTGAGCAAACCCCTTGGTTCTACCTGTCCGAATCCAAACCCCTAGGACCCTATCACAGACGGGAACGCGCCCCGCCGAAACAACCGTGTCCAAGCTGATATCGTCGTCGGTCGGCGCGCACTTTAGTCCCCCTTCCGACGCCCGTGACGAATTGGGGTAAGCACCGCCTCGCCATCGTGACAGGTGAAGTGAGCGGCGTCACCGACGATGCTCGAGAGCGTGCAGCCGTCAAGCTCGTCCCCGATCCGCAACCACAGCCCGTCTATGATGGCTATTCTCAGACGTTCGTGATCGAGCATGCCGCCCAGGTCATGAGCGGCTTCAAAAGCGCTACGTCCCATACCCTTTTGCTGATCCGGTTCTTCATCACGCGTGTTATCGCCGTTGCCCGTCAGCGGTTTCAGCTCGGGGTCGGGTGGTTTTGCGGGTGGAGAGAACAGGTCCGGGATGTCGCGGCCGAACGTGAAGCGCTTGACGTCGTGGGGGAAAGGAAGCTCCGGTATCGACAGTGCTTCGCTCACGTGCTGTGGCGGTACTTCCGTCGGCAAGGCCGCCGGATCGCCGGTTGCCCCCTCAGCCGTCTCCGGCCCGGTGACGCCGTCGGACAGAACGAACCGATCCACGCACAGCGCGAGCGCACTGAGGACCATTATGCCGTAGCAGAGCTTTCGCTTGTTCTTTGCCATTAATGCTTATCCGTCGTCCACGTCCCCGATCTGGGGAAGGGCTGAGAATAGGCTCAGGGTCAACCTGGCGACACGACCATCATGCAACTGCCCGGAGGCTCCCAACCCGCTTTTGACTTCCATGTAGCTGATGTCGGCCCAGAAGTCGGTCGTTTCGACAGCCTGGAAGAAATGCACAAGATCCGGAACGGAACCCGTTACCTCGTAGGCGAATCGTTGTTCCAGAAGACCTGGGTACTTACAGGGGGACAGCGGGCTGTTGCTGACCACGCGAAGGCGGTTCCGCGCTGCCAGCCGCGATAGCGTCTGGAAGTACTCCTCCACGGGGGTCTGCTCGGGAAGCTGTCCGCTCTCGGCGAGCTTCTCCTTGCGGATGTCATACAGAACCTGTTGCCGGTCACGAGTGGCGACGAGGCTCGCCAGGTCGTGGCGGGCGGTCTCGATCAACCGTTTCGGTTCCGCTGTGGGGCGCTCCCCGCCGCCAACGCGGGTGGCTGTGAGCCAGAACGATGTGGCGAGACACGCCACGACGACCGCTCCACCGATCGCGTCAATCAGAAACAGAGGGATTTTGCCCGCTCGATCCATGCCTACCACTCACAAACCAATTCAAACCGGAAGTAGGAGCCGTCGAACACAGGCTCCCTTTGTGTTCGGGCCAGCGTAACCCGCGTGAATGCGTCCGTCCTTTTGAGATTCGTGACAAACTCGTGTGGATGACCGGCCTCGACGGCGTATCCGAAGATTCGCAGCTTACGCGGCGCGTCGATCATGATGGCCTGCGGTTCCTCGTCACCTTCCTTGGGTTTCGGAGCAATCGAATGATCCCGGCGTAGCGAGGGTCTCGACGGATCGGTTGCCAGCGAGGTGAGCCAGGCGTCTGACGGCATGCACGATGAGACCAGGGCGAATATGCTTGACCACGCTCGCTTGGACTTCAATGCCTCAGCGCGCGTGATCCGCGACAGTACGTTCTCCGCCTCTTGTGTCACCGCTTGCAGGTCGGCGCGAACGGATTCGAGCTGCCCCTGTAGCTGAGAGTTTTGGGCATACAGGTCAGCCGCTTCCGCGCGCTCGAGCCAGTCGATGACCAGGCAGGCAACGAGTAGGGATGCCGACGCGGAAGCCGCAACCGCCCAGCGCTTCATGTGACGGCGCCGTTGGTAAGCCCGCCGCACGGAATCCGGAATCAGATTGACAGCGACCATTGCCATGTTAATCACCGACCGCGAGTCCAACCGCCAAACCGAAGACTTCCAAAGGATTTTGCTTACTCGAAGCGTGGCGCAGCCGACAAGTGTCGGATGCAAGATACGACGACGCCATTCGTACCGGGATCCCCAACGCGTCGGCCAAGAGCTCCGGTAAGTTCTTCAGCGCAGCCGCACCGCCGACAAGGATCAGGTCCCCTGCCTTGTGCGATGGATAGCAGCTCAGCACGTATTCGTAGGATCGCTGGATTTCCCCGGCAAGATCCTTCAAGTTGCCGCGTAGGATGCTTCCCAGGATCGAGCGCACCTCGGCCGCGGGTGTATCTTCAACCCGACGCCCCATGTTGCCGCGCGGCGGGGCAAGTCCGTGCTCGCGTTTCTGAATCTCTGCGGCTTTGACGCTGATCTCGAGTGACTCCGCGATCCACTCAGTCCAAGCCCGACCGCCGGCACCGGTTGTCCGCACCAGGACCGGTACGTCGTCGAGGCACAGTGTGAGTCGCGCCTGCCTCTGACCTATGTCGAGGATGCCCCACAGTTGGCTCGGTTCCCACATGTTGAGTAGGCAGCCCAACCGGCACAGGGAGGTTGCCGCAGTGTCAATGCGCATGCACTGAAGGCGCGTTCGCTCGCACACTCTCAGCATCTGATCGATCGCCTCATGATCGACAGCTGCTCCGATTACGGTAGGACCGGTCACTTTGGTCGGTGGCAGTGACCAGTGGCCGGTCTCGATCTGATCATCCGGTTTGTTCGTCAGTCGAAGAACCTCCGATCGGACGACGCGGGAGGCGCTTTCGTCTGATTGCGTGAGGATTGCCGCCGGTAGGTCCAGCGCGTGAAACTCCACGTCCGGTGCGCTGAGCGCCACGCTTGCGCGACGTCCCGAGAATTCCGCCTGTCCCAGACACGTGAGGATCTGCCGTTCGACGTCGCTTCGCTCCTCCTCGCCGTCGGTGATGGGTCTCTCGCAGTGGGCGATGTGCACGACCGTCCAATCATCACCGGAGCGCCTGAGCTGCGCAGCGCGGACGCCTCCGGAACCGACATCCAAGCCGATTGGTGTGAGTCTTGCTGAAACACTTGACAGCGGTGGCATGCCCTTTTCTACCTCGATTGCTAGCGCATTGCGGACGTCAAATCGAAGAGCGGCATGAACAGCGAGATCGCCACGCCGCCCACGAACGCACCCATCACAATAAGGATTAACGGTTCGATCAGCCTCGTCACGGCCGTGACCAACTCGGTGTTCGTCTCGTCGAGCAGGTCGGCGCAATAGTTCATGGCCTCACCGATGCTTCCGCTCTCCTCACCGGTGCGAAGCGCCTGGCAGATGTAGGGCTCGACAATTTTCGACTCCTCGAAGACGCTGCTCGGTTGTCCTCCGGAAGTGACCGTTTCCTCGAGGCGATCGAAGAGCCGCTGGAACTTCGTGCAGCGCGAGGCCTGCTTCGCCAGATCGAGCGAGTCCAATACGCCGACCTTGCTGCAAAGCAGCGTCCCCATGGTTCTGAAGATCTGTGCTTGGATCAGACGGGATCGAACCCGTCCCAGAAGGGGAATCTCGAGCTGGGCGTCACTGAACCACTGCTTCCCGCTTCCGCTCCTGACGAATAGGACTGTTGCCGTTACCACAGCCGCGACCGTGCCGAGCACGGCGTGCCAGTATCCACGCAGGAACGCACCGGTTGCCAATAAGGCCTGCGTGGACGCCGGTGCCTCGACACCCAATTGCGTGAACATCTGAGCGAAGCGTGGGAGTACGAAGAAGAACAGCACGAGCAAAATCCCGGTGGACATCAGGATCAGCAGTGCCGGGTAGGTCAGGGCCCCGACCACTTTGTTACGCATCGCCCGTCGACTTCCAACCATATCCGACAGGCGCTCAAACATCTCGGTCAGCTTACCGCTCGATTCGCCCGCCGCGATAATGGCGCAGTAGACGGGGTCGAACGTCTTTGGCCACCGGCGCAGCGCGTCCGTAAGCGACATGCCCTCTTCAAGGCACGCGACGACGTTTTCGAGCAGAGCAGCCTGCTGTGGTTTGTGCATCTGGCGTTTGATCGCCGCGCAGGAGGGCACGATTCCGCTTCCGGCCCTGAGCAACATGGCCATCTGCCGCGTGAACAGCATCAGCGTCTTGAGCGGTAGGGCGGCGGACGTCGACACGTGAACGTTCGTGCGTGTGCGAGGTCGCGTGTCGCCACGTGCGGCACGCGGCCCGGTCTTCTCGGACACGCGTGTTACGTAGAGCCCGCGATCACGCAGCGTCTCCCGTGCTTCCGTGGCGTTGGAAGCCTCGATCGTATCGGTGGTCGGGCGTCCCTTGGTGTCAATGGCTTCGTAGGTCAGAAGCATCAGATTCCTCCAGGCCGCCACCGGTGGGATCTCCCACATCGAGCGCCTCGGACCGCGTCACACGCAGGACCTCCTCGAGAGTCGATTCACCACGGTCCACCAGATCAAGGGCCTTCGCTCGCAGCGTGCGCCATCCGCACTGCGCGAGGTACGTGCGAATCTGTGTCTCCGACACCTTGCCCTGGGTCATTCGCTTCAACTCCGTGTCAAGCAGCATGACCTCGAAGATCCCGATTCGTCCGCGGAAACCCGTGTTGGCGCATTGACGGCATCCCTCGCCTTTTTGGAACAGATCGTTCGCGCGGTGTTGCCAACCGACGCCTTCGAGCAGGTTCGCGGGCGCGTAGTAGGAGGTTTTGCACGACGGACAGATTTTGCGAGCGAGCCGCTGGGCGACAAACCCGAGCACGGATGAGGCAATAAGGAACGGTTCAATCCCCATGTCGAGCAGGCGCATGACGCCGCCCGGACAGTCGTTCGTATGGAGCGTCGATATGACAAGGTGTCCCGTGAGGGCGGCCTGGATCGCCACACGGGCGGTCTCCTCGTCTCGGATCTCGCCCACCATGATGACGTCGGGGTCCTGACGCAGGATCGAGCGGAGGGCGCGCACAAATGTAAGACCCACGCCTTCGTGGACCTGAATCTGATTGACCAGCGGCAATTGGTATTCCACCGGGTCCTCGATCGTCACGATGTTGGTGGCTTCGTTGCGCAGCAGATCGAGGGCGGAGTAGAGCGTGGTCGTCTTGCCGCTTCCGGTCGGCCCGGTGACGAGCATCAACCCGTAGGGGCTTCGGATCATCGTTTCGATGGAGGCCCTGTCCTGTCCGGTAACACCGAGGTCTTCGAGCTCGAAGCTGAGGTTCGACTTGTCGAGAATCCGGATGACGATCTTCTCACCCAGTACGGTGGGCATGCTCGATACGCGCAGGTCGATCTCGCGCCCGTCGGCGACGATGTGAACGCGGCCTTCTTGTGGAAGGCGCTTTTCGGCGATGTCCATGCGACCGATGACCTTGATGCGTGACACAACGGCGGCGTGCATTCCTTTGGGCGGTTTGAGCATCTCGCGCAGCTGGCCGTCGATTCGGTAGCGAATGTGCGTCGCGTCGCGGTCGGGCTCGATGTGAATATCGCTTGCTCCCGCCCGAAGCGCGGTCAGAACGGCGAGGTTGACCAGGTTGACGATCGGGCTGCCCTCGACCATCTTGTCGAGGTCGGGAACCGCGCCCTCATCGATTGCCTCAACCTCGGAGATGTGAATGTCACTTTCCTCCATCGAGGCGAGGAAGGAGTTGACATTCACCTCTTCCGCCAGATACTTGCGCTGGAATTCCTCGAGGTTCTCCTCGAGCACGAGCACGGGTCTGATGGAGCAACCGGTCAACGCCCGCAGTCGGTCCTGGATCGGCAGCGATTGAGGCTCGACCATCGCGACGGTCAGCTCACCGCGCACACGGAACAGCGGTAGGACGTGCAGGCGTGTTGCCTCCTCCTTGGGAATCGATTTGGCCACCTTCGGGTCGATAAGCCCGTGCCTCAGGACGCAACCCTTGACGTTGAGCCGTGTGGAAAGGGCCTGAACGAGCGTGCTGGAGGTGATGGCGCCCACATCGACAAGCGTGGCGCCCAACCGATCGCCCGTGGCCTGTTGCCGCGCAAGCGCCTCGGCCAACTGTTCCGGCGTAATCAGCCCCCCCTGAATGAGCTGATCGCCCAGCCGGGCTGCTGTCCCAATCTGCGTACGGGCCATCTTATCGTCCAGGTGGTGTCAAAGTCGTGACAATACGCTCGTCTACAGGAAGCTCTTGACCGCATCCTGAACATCTTCAAAGAACCGAAACCTGCCCGCCACGCTTGTCAATTCAAGTACCTCGCGGCAGGTCGGCGTGACATTCACGAGCTTCAGGCTCGTGGCTCGGGCCGACAGATCGTCCGCTGCGTCCAGCAACCCCTCGATCGCCACGCTGTCCATGTAGGGAACGTCCTGCATCGCAATCACAACCCGTGGGTTCGGCGCTTGAAGGTGCTCGAGCAGCAGCTTGCAGAAGCTCTCCGCGTCTTCATCGACCAGTGCACCGATCGGCGCGAAGAGAGCAACGGTTCCGACCTTCTGTTGTTCCACTTTCACGGGCTTGGTCCGATCATCAACCAGTCGCTACCTCGTTTCGCATATCGCCGACGGCGATGCGTGTTGCAGGGGCGAATTCTCATAACCTGATTCCACCGGAAGCCAGCGCCGGTTCGGAGTCCAGATCACTGGCGATCTCCATCCCGTCCAACCTGGCACGATGACACCGGGCGACCGCCTTCGAGATCAGGGTTCGCAGGTCCGGGTTCTCGATGCCGCTTCCTACCACCCCGCAACGAACCTTGATCGGTTCGTGCCATCGCTCGTCCCCACAGACCTTCTTGAGCCGTTCGATGAGCTGGGAGACGATCAGCGAGGCAAGTGCCGAATCAACCCGGCGAAGCAACAGCACAAAACGCGCGCCGTCGAACCGGCCGAGCCGATCATCAACGCGCAGCTTCCGACGCATCTCGCCGGCGACCTGACGGATCAGCTCGTCCGCGATCTCCCATCGCCCCGAGTCGTTGAGGGCTCGCACGCCCTCCAACGCGATGATACCGACGGCCACGGGCTCAGCTTGGTCGTACGACTCACGCAGCGATTGCTCCGCCACGCGCAAGAACGCTTCACGGGTGTGGAAACCGGACACGGGATCATCCAGCATAGCCGTCCGGCTGCGGGCGACCTCGGTCAACCTGCACCAGAACTGCGTGACCAGCCGCTCGGTGGTCCGAAGCAGTTCGCGGTTGCGATCAGGTGGCAGATCAAGGTGCCCGACGGTCACTGCGCCGAGCCTCCTTGTTCCCTGTCTGATCGCGAAGCACCACGCAATCGATTCCCCGTCCGTCCGTGACGCATCGGGCGGTGTGGCCGTTGGACTGCCCGCCAGCCTGTCGAGCAGTTCTCCCTGGTCGGCGTCTCCCGCCAAGAACGATCGCCCGGTTGTCAACACATGGCCGATGATCCCGCGCCGCGCCGAGAGCCGTTTCACTTCGGCGAACGGGTCGGGCTCCGTCAGGGGCACAAGGTCCTCGCCTTCACTGAGCAGGCGATAGGGCCTTACATGAGTCGCGTGACAGCATCGGTAAAGAACGCCGCGGAGAAACTCATCAAAATGTCCCCACGGGTTGCTGTCACTTGCGTGTCCGTTCCCCTGCGTACCGTCACCTTCGAGCCAGTCGCCAAACTGGTCCATGGCAACGCGCAACGATTCCAGGTGAGTCGTATCGTCCCGGGCAGACACCGCACCCGCTGAATCCGATTGCTTTTTGCGGCTACCGACGCCCACCGAAGGGTTCTCGACATCCGTAAGCCCCGCCCATCCGCCGATCGTGAAGATGGCAACCGCGCCGGTGATCAAGGCGATGACGGTCCACGGATCCCGCCAGATGAGGAGGCCTTCCGACGCCTGCGCGAGAACGATCCAGAACAGAGCGCAAAGGAAACCGAGCGCGAAACCACGCTTGCGACCCAGCAATCGCCCGCCGATGCCGACGCCGAGCAGAATGGGGAACCAGGGGAGCAGCAGTGCCATCGTCACGTCAGGCATCCTCCATTTGTTGTGCCGATTCCTCCAGGACCCGTGTGAGCCTACCGGCCCGTTCCACGAGGTGTTCCCACGCCTCCGGGTTCACCTCGAGCATTTCCCGCATCATCCTGTCGAACACCTCTTGGAGCTTCGGGTCGAGCGTACTGCCCTTTTCCCGCTCCATGATGGAAAGGGCCCCCTGCCAGTCGTGGGCAGAGCGGTACGAACGCGTCGAGGTCAACGCGTCGAACACGTCGGCGACCTGGATGATCCGTGCCTGAAGCGGGATCCGCTCCCCCGAAAGCTTCTGCGGATAACCGCCGCCGTCGTAGTGCTCATGGTGGTGAAGAACACCGGGAAATGCGTTGCCGAGCTGGCGCACTTCCTTAATCATCTCATAACCGCGAGAAGGATGGCGGCGGATGTGCGCGAACTCCTCCTCCGTGAGCTTACCGACCTTGTTCAGGATGTTCTCGCGGATTCCGATTTTTCCCACGTCGTGCAGCAGCGCGCTCCACTGGAGCATTGCGAGCTCATTACGATCCAGGCCCAGGACCGTTCCCAGCAGCATGGCATAGTGAGCGACGCGAACCGAATGCCCCGACGTGTAGGCGTCCTTGGCATCCACCGCATTGACCATCGCCCTGACCACCGCGATTGACAGTTCGGTCATTTCCTTCGCCAGGCGATGGTTGCGGATCAGATCGCCGCAGAACGTGGTCAGCGACTCCACGACATTCATGTCGCTGATACGGAACTCGGCCGTGTCCGGTTTCCTGGTGAGGACGATCGCGCAGACAAAGATCTCACCGGCGAACACCGGTGCGACCATGGCTCCTTCCCACGGGCCCGGCGAGGCGTCGCCGGGCGGTGTGGCAACGACGACGCTACGGTTCTCGCGGGCCTGATCGATCAACTCGTCCAGCCACGCTTGCCCTGGTTCCTCGGTGTGCTGTGTCTGTCGGGTCCCGTCCGGGTCGTTCCAAACCGGGAACACCGTTCGGTCGCTGAAGCTCCTGGCGAGACTGTCAACGAACAACTCGAGCACGTCCGGTTCCCCGCGGATGCCCGGAAGCTGGCCCGTCACCTCGAACACCACACCCAACTGGTCGTAGACGCAAAGAAGCTCCTCCGCCATGCCCGCATGTTCGTCAACGATTCGCTCCACGGCATCGGACATGCTCGCGACGATCTGTTCGATCGTCGGGTCTTTTGCGTGGGGATCACCGCTGCCGTCCGTCGCTTCGAGCTGCGATTTCAGGAGTGCAATCCAGCCGCGAACGTCGCTTGGCTGAGGGGACTCGGTAGGCACGCTGGATGTGGAGCTTTGACCCGTCACGGGATTGGGATCCTCAGGTTGCATGTATGCTCAGCAGTTGCTCGACGTCCGCCACCAGACGCGAGGGCACGAACGGTTTGGGATAGACCCGGGCATCGTAGCCGGCCGTGCGCTTGGCGAGCGCTGATTGATCACAGCGAGAGCTGAGAATAAGGAATGGAATGTTCAGCCCTCGTCCCTCTCGAACGTGCTTGAGTAACCCGAACCCGTCGAGGTTGGGCATGTTCATGTCCGAGATGATCAGGTCGACGCTCTGATCCTCCAGTGTCTTCAGCGCGATCTCTCCGTTGTGGGCCTCGAGCACCTCATGCCCGTGGCGCATCAGCCACATGGACATGATTCTGACCGTGTACGCGTCGTCGTCTACGACAAGGATTCTCGCCATTGTGTCAGCTCACTTGGGTCGTGCTCAAGCTCGTTGCACGCGACTCGCGATGGGGCAGACGGACCATGAAGGTCGACCCTTCGCCCTTCCGGCTTATCAGCTCGATCTCGCCACCATGACGGCGAACGATCTCTCGTGCCGTGTAGAGGCCGATGCCCGAACCCGTTTCCTTTTGGATCTCCGGGTCGTCGGCCCGTTGAAACTTCTCGAACACCTTTGTGTGGTCGGCCGGTGCGATCCCGACGCCGTTATCCTTGAACGTGATCAGAACCTCGTCACTCTTGATCTGGCAGCCGACCACAACGTTCCCGTCGGGTGGTGTATACTTGATCGCATTGCCGAGCAGGTTGTTGATCACGACGGCGAGCTTGTCGCGGTCGCCGCGGATCGGTTCGAGTTTGGAGGGGAGCAGCAACTGAACGTCGATGTTCTTCTCATCCGCCAGCCCGCGGATATCCCTGACGCCCTCGCTCAACAATGTCTTGACGTCGACATTGTCTATGTCCAGCTCGATGCTTCCCACCTCGAGTTGCGAGATGCTCAGGATGTCTTCGATAAGACGTGACAGGCGGCGTGTTTCCTTGGTGATTACGTTGTAACACTCGGTTACGACCTTCGGGTCATCGAACATGCCGCTCGACAGTGTTTCGGCATAGGCGCGGATGTTGGTCAGGGGTGTGCGCAGCTCGTGTGTGACCTGTGTCACGAACTCCTCGCGAGCGCGCTCGGCACGGGTTTGCTGGCTGACGTCGCGTACGACAACCATGCACTCGCCGTGGTGGTGCGCCCGATGGAGCGGGATGACCCAGACGCGATAGGTGCTTTGATCATCATCAGCGCGTTCCGCCGGGCCGTCGGCGGCACCGTCATTTCCCATCGGCCCCGATTGCAGCACCTCGGTTCGTGGCGTGTACGATCCATCTCCCTGCAACGCCTCGTGCAGAATACCGAGCACCTTTGCGCCGATTCCGGAGGATTGTGCCTCCGGGAGGGTTTTGCCGCGAGTTTCCTTCGGGTCCCAGTCCAGAATTCGGCAAGCGGTCGAGTTCAGATACTCGAACCGGACTTCGTCGGTGATGTAGATGACGCCGTCGGGGATGGCGTTGAGCGCCTCTGATAACGCGCCGCCGCCCGAGCGTTCGAGCACGCGCGACAGCTCGACATTGGCCTGGCTGCGCTGCACGGCCTCGAACGACGTCTGCGCGACACCGACCAACTCGTTCCACGCTTCCGTGGCGGCGTCGAGGGTGTCTGTGATCGTGAGTGAGGCCAGGTCCTTCTCGATGCGATCCCGATGGGTTCTCAGGCGCGACGCGATTCGTGACATGCCGCGAAGCTGCTCGCGCAGACACCGGACAACGAAGAACAAAGCCCCGAACACGACGAGTAAGATGGTCAACATCCCGGCGTTGTCCGCGACCGTGGAACCGGCGCCGAGGTCGGGTGGCAAGCGAGCTTCGAGAAAGAAGAAGGATGCCCTGTCGTTCTCGGACGTGCCCTCTGACGCGGGCGCGAGTCCCGAGACAACGGCCTGTGCTACGCCGGTGGGATCGAGGGACGTTGCGGGCGTAGATCCCGGTCCATGAATGCGAGCGCGATAGACCCGATCGGCACCGCGTGCATCGGTGAGCGAGGGATGCGACATCGCCAGGCCGTGCTCGGGCACGGACGCGACGTCGAACGCACCAACCATCGTTCCGACCTCTGCTTCATTGATCGATGCGATCACGCGCTTATCCGGGTCAAGGACGTGGAGGCTGTGAACGGGAATGTGAGAGGCGAAGTTGCGAAGGGCCAGGCGGCAGGCGATCTGAAACGCCTGTTCGTCCTCGTTGGCTTCGTGGGTCGTGGAGAGGCGATCGAGCAACGCCTGGACGGCATACAGGCTACTGCGCGTATAGTAGTCCGTCGCTTCACGCCGTGCGCCGACGATGCCGGATTGCGCCACCGCCCCCAATCCGACGAGATAGATCAGGACCACGGACAGGCCGAACCAGCGCGGTATCTCCTCCGCGGTCAAGAATGTCTTGATCCGTTTCAATATCATATGTGCGGACTCATCACCCGTTCCTGCGACGAGCAGTGAACTACCCTTCATCCTTATCGAGAACGCGGGCGATGCCCTTGACTTCGGCGGCGCGGTCCGATAGCCGGTCCGCCACGCGGCGCTCACCAACGTTGCCGGAGTGAGCCCCACGGTCCGACGCGCGTGTGAGGAGGATCACGCCCCTCCGGGGCTTCCACGTGCAGTGCCCCTTCGACTCGGCCGATAACTGGTGACTCCTGCATGTCAGAGGTGAAAGGGCAGGCTGGACGCCGAACTCTCTCAATATCCCCCAGTTTGCCAGGCTTAGCAGATGCTTGTATGTGTGCGAGCCCGCGTGTCGGCGCACGTTCGCCGTCAAGCGAATTTGTGGCCAAAGCCGATACAGACCAGTGGTGGGTCAATGGGGCGATTCGGTGGGAGGTCGGGCCTGTTCATCGCGGCGGGATGGCTTTGCGCGATTCTGAGGCGTTTGCCATGAGAGTGTTGGTTACGGGACATCGCGGGTACATCGGCTCGGTCATGACCGCGGTACTCAAGCATTCACGGTTCGACGTCGTCGGGCTGGACTGTGACTGGTACGCTGGTTGTGACTTCGGTCGGGTCCGCAGTGATTCCGACGTCTTCGGATCGTCGGTGCCCAGCTTCGATGCGGACGTCCGTGACATCACCTTCGCGGACCTGCTCTCCTTTGACGCAATCATTCACCTGGCTGCCCTGCCGGAGGACGAGGGCGGTTTGGCCGGCCCCGACGCTGTCCATGGCTGTTGCTGTGGGCTGCCTGACCGGCCGACACTCATCGAGCGGGCCAACTACGAAGCAACGATGCACCTGGCGGAGTGTGCCAGGCAGGCCGGCGTCTCACGGTTCCTGTTCGCATCAACGTGTGCCGTCTACGGCCGCCGCGGCGTCGAGCCGTTTGACGAGGGCGGACCGACGAATCCGCTGACAGCGCACGCAGCCACGAAGCTCCGTTGCGAGCATGATCTCGCACGAATGGCTGATGATCGGTTTTCACCTGTTTTCCTGCGGCATGGTGAGGTCTACGGTGTGTCTCCGCGGCTTCGCCTCGATCTGGTCGTCAACGGCCTCGTCGGCTCCGCCGTGACCCATGGTCGCGTGGCTGTGCGGGGCGGCGCACGGGGATGGAGACCGGTCGTTCACGTCGAGGACCTTTGCAGGGCCTATGTGGCGACGCTGCTCGCGCCGGACCGGGTCGTTTCGAATGAGGTGTTCAACGTCGTTCCTCCGGACGAGAATTACCGCGTGATCGATATCGCCGACATGATTGCCGACGTACTACCGTTATGCACGCGCTCCGCCGTGCTGGACATGTTTGACGGGCAGAGCTTCCGTGCGGACGGCTCGAAGCTGGCGCGGACCTTCCCGAACACGCCGTTTCGCTGGCCCTTGCGCACCGGGTTGCGTCAGCTTCACACGGCCATGCTCGGCGCGGGTGTGACGCCGACCGACTGGCGCTCCGATCGGTACCGTCGCATGTCCAGGCTCCAGCATCTCTTCGAAGCCGGACGACTGGACGCCTCGTTTAGACCGACCAGATCCGCCGAGCAGCAGTACTGCCTCCAGTAGACCCGATGCGGATTCTCATCGTTTGCACATACTATCCGGAGTTCCTCGATGATCTCTACGCGAACCCACCGGGCGGCGAGCCGCTTGCGGAGCTTGATTTCGAACGTCAGCGCCGGGCACTTTCTGGAGCACACGGACGAGCGAGCGACGATAGGCAGGGCGGGACAGGAGCGCACGCTTCGTGAACATACCTACCCGGCCCGGATGCAGGAGTTGTACGGATACCTACGCGCGCGGCTGTGAGCCTGGCAAGTGCACGTCCTCGGGCGGACGGGAAGCTGTGAGTTTTCGGGCATCGGCGAAGCCCGTCGGCGCCGGCGCTCGAAAACGTGATGCCCCAAGTTGCCAAAACGAGTTTCGAGCAGGGCGTCACGCGCGAGGTCAACTAAAACTGTACCACAACCAATTGCGGTGCCCGCGTGCCGTCCGAGAACCAACGCAAACTGTTTCGTTTCTTATCGGACAAGGTGACGTTTGCCACGGTTTTCTGCTGGTGCATATGTCCCATGTCACATTTCCGGCGCGCTCGTTTTGGCTGTCGCCGAGGCGACCAGCCAACCGATGTCAGAGTTAGCGGTCGCGCAACATGAGTGGGTGGGGTGTGCGCCAAGTGCGTCGGTCCTCTGATGGCCCGATGGCTACTTGCGGCGCGCGTAGGTGCCCTTCATTTCCATTTTCTTGAAGAAGTGGTGCGGGTCCGCCCACTCGGTCAACTTCCAGTCCAGCGTGTTCTTGTCGGCGACCGTGATGTGATACCGCCCGTAGCTGGTTGTACCGTCAAGCCCCACGCTTTTGTATTTCATGATCCACTTGTCACCGCACTCGTCGCAGTCCTCGCAGAAGATAGCCCTGCCCTCTTGCGGATAGCCCCAGTTGTTGAACATCGACCAGACGTATTTCTTCTTCTTGGGGTGCCAACTCCAGATACCGTCGGCCTCGAACTGCGCATCGGCGCTCTTGGCTGACATGCTGCCCTTCAGGCAGCGCTTGTCGAGCGTCCACTCCCATGACGCGGTACCGCTCCACTGCTTGCTCGATTCGCTGGCGTTCACCACCTCGGCCTTCCAGTCCCACTCTCCGACGAATACGTTGTATGCGTCGAGTTCGGGGGCTCGAGGTGGACGCTCGATGTTCGAGAAGTCAACGTCGCGCGCCACACAACCGCAGAGCGAAGCCGCCAGCACCGGTACGACCAGGACCCAAAGCTTGTTGAGGATTCTCATTGGGACACCTCCATTAAACTCGATGTGAATCAGGTTATCGACCGCTTGGGGCAGCTTAAGGACCGAAGGCACGGAACGCCAGCAAAAAAAGCGCGCTTGGCCGAGGGTTCCGGCGCCATCTGTGGTAAACTCCCTCCGGAGCACCGCTGCGGCATGGAATTCCGGTATCAGGTTCGTTCGATCGCGGCAGTGTGCAGACAAACATGGGTGGATAGGGGGAATATGAACGCTGCGCCAGATGATCCAGTCGTGCTGACCGGCTGTGGGTGGGTCACTCCGTTCGCCATCGGCTCAATCAGTGAGGTATTGGCCGCGGCGCGTGGGGTCGCCCCGCCCTCGGCACCGGACGACGGGTTCTGGGGTGTGCCGGAATTGGACACGGATGAACATCCGCATCTGCCGGCTGAACTCAGGGTGAACAAGGGTAACTGGATGGCGGCTTTGGCCCTGGAGCATGCTTGCCGCACTGCCTCGCTCGACATTGCACAAGTCGATCACAACCGCCTCGGGCTGGTTCTCGGCTGTGCGTTGGCGGGGCAGCTTGGAATGATCACGTTCGCCAACGAGGTAAGGGAGCAGACAGCCAGGTTTGTCAGTCCTATCCATTTCCCCCAAACTGTCGGCAATTACACCGCCGGCGCTTTGGCTCGTGCGTACGGGATCAGAGGTCCCAACCTGACCGTTGCCTGTGGCGTTGCGTCCGGGCTCGAAGCCGTCGCGGAGGGTTGCGGGCTACTCACCTGCGGACGGGCGGATGTCGTGGTGGCCGGCGGTGTTGACGCGTTGTCAAAGGACATGGCGTCCGGTCTGTCCGAGCCTGATCTCCTTTTGAGCGAAGGGGCTTGTCTGTTCACGCTGGAACGAGTTTCCCGGGCGGCCGATCGCGGCGTCGAGCCGCTTGCCACCATCGTGGGATTCTCGCACGAGGCCGCCTCGGCCCCCGTTCCGGGAAAAGCGCCGGGACGCATTATTTCGAGCACGGACCGGACTGTGGAGGGTGCCATCTTCATCGAGCACCGGGTCGGGCGATGTTTCGGTGCACTGGGCGCGGCGGCCGTCGCAGCCGCCATCGGCGCCGCGAAGGGTGACCAGGTTACCTTCACCAAGGTCGCAGGCGAGGGGACCGTTTCCACGGGATCAGGCACGCGCCCCGCGTCAGCCGCCGAGCGAGCGGCAGGGGCAATCGTGTTGGCTACGGACGAGAGCCCCGGCGCCGTGCCTACCAACGCCAGCCGCATAACGCTGGAACTGGCATTGCCGAACCGAACCTGAGAGTTGCCAACGGGGAGACGCACTCGCGCTGTCATCAAGCATTGCTCTGCGGCAGCGGCGGCCTCGGAGACCCTCAAGCGAGAAGAGCCATGCTTCGAGTGATGTTCGTCGTTCTCTGTTGGTCGTGCGTAGCTGCGGCGTCCAGCGCCCTCGCGGAGGATGCAGCTAGAGCGTTTCCCGGTTTCGTGTGCCGCGCGACCCCCCTCTTTCCCCCCTTGGCAAGGGGGGATGAAAGGGGGGTCGCGGTACGCAATTTCGGAATCTGCACTAGCGGTACATCGCCGCGAGAAGCCCAAGTCGACTGCGCCGACCATGATCTGTCGACCATCTTCCCCGTGTTCAATTTGATGCACGGGTTCGCCGCCGCGTGTCAACCGGTTCTCTCCTTTGACGGGGAGCGAATACTCTTTTCGGGCAAGCGGAAGGCGGACGAACCGCTGAACATCTGGGAGGTCGGCGTGCGTGACGGACACCAACGCCGGATCACGCAAGAGCAGGTGGATTGTCATTCACCGATCTACCTTTCAAGCACCTACACGCTCGATGCGGACAAACCGGTCCATCAGATAGCGTTTTGGAAGGTGCCTGCGGGCGAGCAGTTCGGCGCGATCCACACGTGCCGGCTGGATGGCACGCGGGTGAGGCGGATCACGTTCAATCCGCGTGGCGCCACCGATCCGCTTCATCTCAGCGACGGACGGCTGCTCTTTAGCAGTTGGAATGCGCCACGGTCTACCGGCCAGCCGGACGGAACCGTTCTGATGACCGTTAACACCGACGGAACCGACGTCTTCATCTTCGCCTGTGCCGATGAACCACCGGCGATTCGTCGTCCACTCTGCGAGACGGGCGATGGTTGGGTCGTGTACGTCGAATCACGGCTGGACCGACCGGACGGGGGTTCGATCCTGGCGGCGGTGCGCCGAATGCGAAGCCTGCGCACTCGGCGCGTCATCGGCGAGGAATGGGCGGGTTTCATTCGTTCCGCCATGCCGCTGTCCGACGGCAACCTGTTGGTCTCGCACCGTCCGCCGCACAGCACCACCGACAATCTGTTCAGGGTAAACCCGGCAGACGAGAAACGTACGCCTGTACCTCCAGACACTGTCCTCGAGTTTCTTGTGAACACTGCGGCGGCGGCGGGATACTCGCCACCCTCTTCCGACAGAATCCAGATCCCACTGCGCGGGGAACCGGTAGGCCATTCGAGCGTGGTCGATGAACAGGTCGATACGGGAAGACTCTACTGTCTCAACGCCTATTTGTCCGATACCGCTGAATCAGTGCGAGTCGGATCCGGTGCGATCAAGAGGGTGCGGGTGATTCAGGCTGCTTCAACCACGATCGCGGTAGGCCCGGTCAGGGAGGAAGTGCTTGGCCAAGCCAACGTCGAGAGCGATGGATCGTTCTTCTTGGAGGTCCCGGCCCGAAGACCACTGCGTTTCGAAACGCTCGACGCCAACGGTAAGATTCTTCAATCCATGCAAAGCTGGGCATGGGTGATGCCCAATGAGCGGCGAGGCTGCATCGGTTGTCACGAGGACCGTGAGCTCTCGCCACCCAACCGGCACGTATTCGCGCTGAGAAAGAGGCCGCATCGTTTGCTCGGAACAGGCAGCCGGACCGGAAAGGGAATGGTGGATATGACATTGCGCGATCCCGGGGACGGCGCCCAATGACAACGAGGCGCGCGGTCCCAGCCTTGAGCTTCATGTTATTGTGCATCGTTGCCCCGACGTTCGCACAGGAGCCGGAGTTTCCCCTGTACATGGGCCGCGAAGTCTGCGTGGAGTGTCATGCGCTGCAGGGCCAGGCCAAACCGTGCGCGCTCGACGCACCGCCCAAGCACCTTGAGGCCTATGAAGCGCTGACGAGGGCGGAAGCGGCTGACGTCGCGGCGCTCTCGGGAGTCTTCGAGCAACCGACGAGGAGCCTGCTATGTCTGGGGTGTCACGCCACCGGATCGGATGCAGGGCCTCGTTGGATGGCGGGCACATTCGACATCAGCGACGGCGTGCAGTGCGAGGCCTGCCATGACGCCGGCAGCTTCCATGTGACCGCGCGGCGAGGCGGGACGGTGCGTCCGAACCCTTATGACGCAGCCTGGATCCGTGGTGGTGACCGGGGAATCTGCAACGTTTGCCACATCCAGCGGCACTCGCACCGGGAGGTGTTGGAGCTCGGCTATCGCATACCGGAGACGGACCGCCGTTACAAGGCACCCGTGGATGTGGCTGTCTCTTGCGACGGTCGATGGCTTTACGTGGTCTGCGAGCACAGCAATACCCTGATCTTCCTGGACTTGAACACCGGTCGAGTCATCGACGAAGTTCCCGTCGGCAGACGCCCGCAGAACGTGGCTGTCAGCCCGGACGGACGACGCCTGTATGTTACCAATCGCTACGGTGACAGCCTCACCGTCATCGATGCCGAATCACGGACGGTTGTGGCGGAGGCTCCGGTCGGGCACGAACCACATGGGGTCATGACGGACCCGACCGGGTCGAGGATCTTCGTGCTTAACACCGGGCGGGATTCGATTTCGATCATCGATTCCCAGACCCTGCGGGAGATCAAGTGTCTTTCCGCCGGTTGCGGTCCCTGGTCGCTTGACCTGAGCCCGGACGGCAAGTCGCTCTACATCACGAGCGTCCGGCCGAACCCCGCCAGATTCCGTGACCCGCCGCAATCGGAGCTCACGGTCGTCGACGTGGAGCGGGGTGTCGTACGAGCCCGGTGGATCGCCGATCAGGCCAACATGCTTCAAGGGATCGACTTTGTGGCGGACAGTGGGATCGCCCTGTTCGTCATGATGCGGACGAAGAACCTCGTCCCGCTTACGCGTCTCGCGCAGGGTTGGGCCATCACGAACGGATTGGGCATCGCGTGGCCCGACGGTCGGATCGACCAGGTCCTCTTGGATGAACCGGTCAACTACCTTCCCGACCCGACGGATGTGGCCGTCAGCCCGGATGGGCGATTCGCATTGGTGGCCGGCGCCGGTTCGGATCAGATCGCCGTTGTGGATGTGAACGCATTGATCACAACGATCACCGGTGCGTCGGATCACGACCGATCGGAAGTGTTGCCGAACCATCTGGGCATGTCCGAACGGTTCGTGGTCAAACGAATCCCGGTGGGCGTCAATCCCCGGTCGGTGGTTTTCTCCCCGGACGGCCGAAGTGCCTACGTGGCCAACACGCTGGACGATTCAGTGACAGTTATTGACACCCAGGCGTTCACGGCGGCCAAGACGCTTTCGCTGGGCGGTCCGAGCAAGATCACGGAAATCCGGCGTGGCCAAAGACTGTTTCACAGTGCCGAGATCACGTTCGGACGCCAGTTCTCGTGCCACAGTTGCCATCCGGACGGCCACATCAACGGGCTCAGCTTCGATATCGAACCGGACGGAGCGGGCATGTGCCCGGTGGACAATCGGACGCTGCGCGGCATCGCCGACACGGCGCCGTTCAAATGGGAGGGAACGAACCCGTCGTTGAGGCGGCAGTGCGGTGCGAGACTGGCCGTCTTCTTCACGCGGCTGGCACCGTTTGCGCCGGAAGAACTCGATGCGCTCGAGCGCTACATGAGCACCATCGAGCGCCCGCCCAACCCGCATCGATCAGCCGGTGGATTGACATTTGCCCAGCGGCACGGCAAAGCCGTCTTCGACCGCTCGATCAACAACCAGCGTGAACCGCTCAAGCCCGAACAGCGGTGCATCACCTGTCATCCGGGGGCGTACAAGACTAACTTGGAGACGGTCGCGGTCGGAACGACGGTATGGTTTGATCTTCCCGCGGGCGTCAACCTCGAGTATCTGTTCGATGCGGAGAAGTTTGGCGATCTTGGGAACTTCTTTTTCACCGATGCCGGACTCCCTCATGTTCCGATTGACACGCCGCACCTCAACAACATTCACAAGAGCGCCCCGTATCTGCATAGCGGCGCCGCCGGTACACTCGAGGAGATCTGGACGCGGTTCAACATCATTGACCGACACGGGTTCACCTCGGACCTGACCAGAAGGCAACTGAACGACTTAATCGCGTATCTCAAGGCGCTTTGACGTGTGGAAGCAGTACAAGGATGATCATGACCGGACCGACGGTGGGGCCGCGCCCGTTACGGGCGGACAGCGTGCGCTGCGAGCGATTCCGGGCCGTGCCGCCGAACGTGCGGTCGGGAGAATCCGGTTCGCTTTCCCCGTGACGGTTCTTGCGGTTCATCTGCTCATCACATGCCATGCCGTGGCACAAGATGTCAGGACCGCTTCTGATCCGCTTATCTACCGGAACTGGCGGACGTTCACCACGCGCGACGGGCTCCCTCACAACAGCATCCGAACGATGCTTTCCGTCGGCGACCGGATCTGGATCGGCACCGAGGGCGGTCTGGTCCTGCGCGGGAAGGATCACTTCAAGGCTTGGACGCAGGAGGACGGCCTGCCACACCCCGCCGTCAACACGATCGACGTGGATTCCCAAACGGGTGACCTCTGGATCGGCACGTGGGGTGGCGGGTTGGCGAGGTTCAGCGCGGGGCGATTCGACACGTTTGACCAGCTCAACAGCGGCCTGGCCGGCAACCTGGTCTTCTCGGTGGCGGTGTTCGACGGCAGGGTCTGGGCGGCGACCAACGGCGGGCTCAGCGTGTTTGACCCCGCCAGCAATACGTGGGGTCTTTACCACGAACGCCGGCCGAACGGGCCGGACATCGTGCTGACCCGCCTGATCCGCATGGGTGATGATCTCTACGGCGGCGCGTGGTGCGACGGTGTATGGCGTTATGACAAAACCCGGGATCGGTGGATTGCCGTGGGTCAAGCCGTTGACGAGTTAACCTGCGTGCAACCGGACGTTCAGCCGTCGTTCGACACCACCGTCTCGATCTCAACGGGCGGCTCGTCACTGTGGTGGGCGACGCAGACCAAGATCCTGCGACGCGCCGGGACCGGCGTATGGGATGCAAGAGACATACCGTCCATCGGTACACCGAGCGGGTTCGTTAACGAAATCACGATCGCAAACGAGTCGCAGGCGTGGCTTTGCACGGAGCAGGGCGCGATGGTCATCACGGATTGGGCAACCGACACCTGGTGCCTCTATAAGCGGTCCGAAGCACCGACCGGAGGATCGGTGACCCTGGTTCGTGGCGGGCGGGTGATCCATTCGATGACGATGTCTTCCGGTATTTGCGACAATCGCGTTCGGTGTGCCGCCTTCCGGGGTGACGATATCTGGATTGGTACTGCCAACGGTCTGGCACTTGGAACGAATCCCGAACGCATTGACATGGCGACGTTATCGGTTCAGGCGGGTGCGGATCGCTTTCGCGACACCTTCGTTTCGCTGATCGACGCCGACTTGTCGCCGCCGGCGTACGCAGGTGCGGCCTATGATGATCGATACGTTCGTATCGGGATTCTCGGGCCGAGGAATCGGACGACGGCGATGCCGGGCACCTTTCCGCGGAATCGGCTCGAGCTCGGTCGTTCGGACCTCCTGGCGTGCCAGATTGCCGTCGAGGAGGCCAACGCACGCGGCGGCTATCGGGGTGAGAAACGATTCGCCGTCAGTCTGGGCACACGCGGTTATGCGAACTACGCCTGGGGCACGCCGGAGGACGAATACGCCACCCTTTCCTACGACTACAAGGTGGCCGGGATCGTGGGCTACTTCGGCCCCGGGAGCAGGGCCGCAACAGCCGTGGCCGGGGAGACGGCCGTCCCCGTAGTCAACGTCGGGCTGGGGCCTGTCTCGATCGACCAGCAGATCAGCCCGTGGATTTTCCGGTGCCTGGGCGACGAGCCTCGGCAACTCGGCCTGTTGCTGGACCATATCGTCGATCGGATGGGGAAAGGCCGGTTGGCCGTGCTTCGTACGCCCGGTCGGGTGGCCGCGATGCACGTGGACTGGTGGGTCGATCATGCCGGGCGGCGGGGGCATCCGGTGGCAATCGACCTGCGCTATGATCCGTGCGCCGACAATCTCGAGCCCGTGCTCGATTCGCTTCAGACATCGAAGGCGTCCGCGGTGTTGACCTGGTGTGACGCGGCCTTGTCAGCCATGCTGGTCCGGCGCATGCGGGAAGCGGGGTTGACACAACTCTTCGTGGGCAGCGATGAAATCGTTGACGAGCGTTTTACCGAACTGGTCGGCCCCGATCCCGGTGAGGTCATCGCCGCGTACCCGATCACGAACCGGGCCCGGCGCGCACCGCTTTCCGACTTTGCCGGGAAGTACGCCGAGCAGAACGTGGCGGGCGGGGTCGAAAGACCACCCGGGCTGGACGCCTACGCCGCGTACGATGCCACGCTTCACCTTCTGGATGCGATCAATCGCGCCGGGCTCGACCGGGAAGCGATCCGGCAGACTCTGACGGCCATGAGCCACAGCGCAGACGGCGAGAAGCATTTTACGGAATCGCATCGACCCGGCGGGAGCATGTTCGCCCGATTGCAGGGCGGCAGGTGGACCTTCCATTCGCTGCCACAACCGTGACATCGTGCTAGAACAAGTTCTATTTTGCTGTAGCGTCCGAATCCCGAAGCCCCCCCCGGAGGTCCTTGGCCGCCGGGCGCCACAAGGCAACGGAACGCGCTACAGCCCGCCTCAGTACGGCGTGGCCGCATCACCCCGTGGAAACCTGTTGGAAAAAACGTAAGCCGGGCAGCGCGCGATAAGGCATGCACGCCGCCCGGCGGATGAAGGCAATCAGTTGTCACGCACGGATCACGGGGGGTTCAAACCGACCCGCTCCCTGACGGTCTCGTAGATGGCCCCCTCGACCGGATCGTTCGGGTCGATCAGGATCAACCGATCGAAGACCGGGGAGTCTTGGGTGTCCGCCCTATGGCAGTCGTTGCACCCGTCACCCGCTTGACCTTCCGGTCGAGCGCCCCACGACTCCTCCTTCGCCAGAACGTTGTGGTCCATACCCCAAATGTATGGGTACGCGGTAATCGGGATACCGGTCCCCTCGTGCTCGAAGTTGCTCACACCTGTTGGCGATTCGCCATCCTCGTACCAGACGCGAGGGCCTCTGACGAGGACCGGATTGGCGGCGACCTGCACGCCGTTGTAGTCATTGCCCTTCAGCACGGCGAAGTACGCAAGGATTTCCTCCGGCCTGTTGATCTCCAGCCGCCCGTCACCGTCATCATCCGTCGTACCGGTCAGCGGCCCACTCCCCACGGCCGACGCGACGCGCCACGTGGGAATCGGCGCGATAATGTCATCACTCAGATCCTCCGGCGTGCCCTTTTGATCCCAGTCGCCGAAGTAGATGTTGACCCAGACACTGGCCGGGAACACCCGCATAACGCCGTCGCTGTCCTCCTTCCATCGAAGCGCGGGATACCACTTCGTTTTGTCGGGATCAGCCGGATTGAGCGGATCGGCCGAGAGATACTGCGACGTCAAGCCGACACTTCCGGGCATCGTAATGTCCCTGAACAGCACACCGCCGACCAGACCATAGGGTATATGACAGGCCTGGCATGACAGAACATTCAACATCGTGTCATTGATGGTGTGAACCAGGTCATCGCCCGGAACGTCAGGCGCATCGGGATGCCTGTTGAGGTTCGGCTCACCGTTGGGAAGATACGTGAGGTGACAATTCTGACAAGTGCGGAAGTCTACATGATCGAGCTCGTCGCGGTACTCGAGCTGAAAGCTGTTCCCCTTGCTGGAGTTATGGGTCACGTTATTGGTGTGACATTGCACACAGACCCTCGCCTTCTCCGCCGGGATGTCATTGCGCGGATCGTCGTCGTTGAGATTCGTGAACTTCTTGTAGTGCACGTCCTGCGAATTGAACCAGCTCGTACCGGTCACGACCGCCAAGACATGGCAGCTATCGCACGCCTTGTCCCTGGGCGGGACGGACAGGGACTCGGGGGTCAGATAAAGCTCATCGTTCTGGTCGGTCATGAGACTGCCGTTCGCCACGCCGACGGAGTAGTCGATCTGGAGCGTGCTCCGGGATGATCTTAGGTCTGAAGTGGAAGTCCAGTTGTCGAGCAACTCGCGCTCGTCCGGGCTGAGCGGGCCCTCGAAGGCGGGTTCGCTGGGAGCACTGGCGACGACCGGTTCGGAAAACCAGCCCTGTCCGGCTGTCGCGGCGGCGGCGTAGGCCGGGACCGGATTACCCAGGTCATCCACCAAGCTTGCTCCGGCCGCCAGAACGCCACTACGCAAGATCCTGACCATGTCAGCGCCACCATCGGAAGGTCGGTTGTCACGGTGGCAGAGAAGGCAGTCGGGACCGGATACGCCCGTTACGTCCCAGGCACCCAGGCTAGCTGTACCGGTTGAACGATCTATGACGCTGTAGTCACCGTCAAGCGCCACATCACCGGCCGTCAGTCCGAGCACCTCGTACCCGAACTGCCCCGTCGCCTCGTTGTAGTAGAGCTCTCCGTTTCGATCGAACTCGCCCGGTCCACCGCCGGCATGGCAACCGGCGCACTCAGCCACCCAGGCAAACGAGGTTTGGTCCATATCGGACGGGTTCGTATTGTCCTTGGCGGCCAGCATGTACTTAAAGGTTTGTCCCCACTCACCGTATCGCCCCGCACTCTTGGTCCAATAGCGGCCGTCGCCCCAATAGTCATCCCGCATATCGACGTTCCCGGCCACGTCGGCCCGGCCCTGTTGGAACCACTCGCCATTGGCAACGGTATTCGCATCGTGGTCATCATGGCAGGCGCCGCAGGTGCGGCGCGGGCTGTAGGGAATCGTGGAGTCGATCGTGAGCCTGTTACCCAGGCCATCCAGCAACGGCATCGGCAGGTGTCCCATCGTCCGTTCGAAGGCGGCGTAGTCGACAAGGTCGATGTCGCCATCGGTATCGGCATCGAAGACGGTGAGACACTCCTCGAACGCCGGTCCGACATCCGGCCCGGAAATCGAGAAGCAAATCTCGAAGAAGTAGTAGTCATCAAGGTTCACGTGACCGGTGCCGTCGAAGTCGTCATCGGCGGCGAACGTCACAGCCGTTATACCACAGACGATCAACCCGACCACCACAAACATGGTGTAACGAAACGCGCTTCTCATTGGTCCCCTCCCCGCCTTGCGCTTTACGTTGCGATTGGCGCAAGGACATTTCGAAAATGCGTGCAAGCCCCTCCAGGCTCACCCCGTCCACGCGGGCCAGAAGGCATGTCCCCCCTAGTACGCTCTTACATAGTAAATCACGTCAAACGGCTGATTTCAAGCGCCCTTCACAAAAAGTGCGCGTTGTGTCATCAACGTCCGAACAATCCGGTGCGGGTCCTCGAATAGCACACAGTCGCTCTTCACAGTGACGCTTTCTCGCCTTCAATGCGTGCCGACCCTCACGTGCACAAGGTTATCGGAACCACAACACGTTGCGACAAGCGGGCTCCCCAACTCCGCATCGCTGGAATACGCAGTTGACTGAGCGAGGGACGGATACGCAATAACTACCGTTGGCTGAGCGCACCGTCCCTATAAGTGTGCCACCTCACGGAGCAGTGGGACCTGTCAGATCCGGTTGAATCCCCTCCCAGTCGAAGAGATCGATGTCGGTATCGAACTCGCGATCGAAGGCGAAACGGTGGTCGGCGGCCGGCGGCACATAGCCCGGCGTACCGCTCGGGCCGCTAAAGCCAACCTGAAGCGCCGCGAAGTCCGCAAGATCAATGTCCCCGTCCTTGTCAAAATCACCCCAGAGACAACCGTGGTTGCAGAAGTATTCCAGATCCCCAGGTACACACTCCGAGACCCCGCCGAAGACGCCGGTGCAGACGTCGGGCGTCACGCGCACGAAGCACGGCGGCCACCCGGCCTTGTCACAGCACGGCTCCTCCGGACATACGCAGGAAACGCCCTCCGGCGTTGTGTAGGGGCACTGGTCCAGACAGTCGTCGACATCGTCGTTGTCCGTATCCTCATCGTCGTCACAGTCGGTCGGGATACCGTCCCCGTCGCAGTCCGGTTCACACTCATCGGGGATTCCATTCGGCTGACAATCGTTGCTCGTGCCGCCGGCGATGTCGCATTCATCAGCGAAACCGTTCTCGTTGCAGTCGGTTTCACATTCGTCGGGTATGTCATTGTCGTTGCAGTCGTTGCTCGTACCGAAGAGGATATCGCAGGGATCGGCCACATCGTTCTCGTTGCAATCAGGTTGACACTCGTCGGGGACAAGATTGCCGTCACAGTCGGAGCTTGTCCCCTCTTGGATGTCGGTAAGGTCGGGAACACCGTTCTCGTTGCAGTCCTGTGATACAGGATCGGGACCGATCGAATCGCCCGTTAGCTCGGTGGGAAGCCCGGGCTTGAACAGACCGATCGTGACGGTTACCGGTACCGGCGGAGACTCCGCATCAAAGTGGAAGCTGTACACGGTGGCGTAACGCATGGCGTTGGCGTCCGGATTGACGTCGTAGCTGTCCGTTGCCCAGGTGATTGCAAATGGCTCGACGGTCTCGGGCCAATCGGTCGGATCGTAAACATCGCCGCTGTGGTAATCCACGTCATGGAACCCGATGTTCTCGATGGGCATGCCGGGGAAGAGCGGTACGCTGAAGCTTCCGGCTGACCGGTCAGAGTTGAGGTTCTCAAGCGCATAGGAGTACCGCCAGAACCCGGTTCCCAAATCCGTTGCCTTGGCGGCCAGGATGAACAACCCCTCGACGGGGACACGAATGTCGGTCTCGACGACCGTCGGGTCCTCATCCTGCCACGCCCGGATTCCCGGTTGCTCACGCTGCGTGGAGTAGGACGGGTCCACCCCGAAGAGGTAGTATCCCTGGGAGGGCTCCGTTACGCTGACCCGCCGGTACGAAACGTTATTGTCGTGCGTTCCTGCATCGGCATCGTCGGGATGGATGTACTGCGCCTCAACAAAATAGATCGCCTCGGCGTTCAGCGCCGGGTCGATATCGGCATCGTGGAGCTGGAGACGTCTCTCGGTGGCCGTGGGTTCGGGCCAGTCGGGCCCCGGACCGCCCTCCCAACCCGGCCAGGGGTATTGGAAGTAACCCGTGTGCGCGTTCACCGCATACGACCGCGGGCTCATGATGTCCTGTCGACCGTTCAACTCTGCATCATAGGGATCGGAGCATCCGACGCCGAGCGAACTTCCGTCAGTCGGATCCAGGCAGTTGTACGGATCGGGTCCGCCAAGGTCACAGAAGTTCTCCGAAACCGCGTAGAACCCGTGCTTGACCCAGCTCATTCCGATCTGCTCGAATCGGTCATCCTTAAGCCGGTACATGTTGGACAGGATCAGCGGGTGCCGATTGTTGTTGGAGATCCAACTCGCCCTCTCGTCACCATAGTTGCAGGCAAGCGTCCCTACGATGCAGGCCGTGATGTCGCCGGCCTTCTCCCCGTAAGTGTGAACCCGCGGCAGATCGGCGATCACAACATCCGGCCCGATCGGGTCCATCCTGGTGCTTCCTCCAACCGGAAGCTCATCGCGATCGATCCCATCGGCTGTCGTCGGTACGTCATCACTTGGAACGGTGTCGGCTTCAATGACCAGTGATCCAAGGGCCGTGTCCGCGGCATGAGGCATGCCCAACGCCTGCGCCCAGGAATACGCGATACGCAACTCACCGACCAGGCTCAGCTCGCCCGCGGGAGCGTTGAAATCGATTGCGACGGATGTCAGCTCGAAGACTACCTCGGAAAGACCCACATCACCGACCGCGCTTACGACGGCATACACCCCGTCGGAGCCTCTCATGATCCTGAAGTTGCCGACGAGTTCCCGTCCCCTTGGAGAGATGACCAGCAACGCGCCCGGCGCATAGATCTCGCCACCGGCGATGTCGCGGAAACGGCTTCCGGTGGTCTCGATTGCCAGTGTCGATAACTCGCTGACGGCGAAAACAGCCCGGTTATCCTCACGGACGTCGTCGGCAGTGCTCTGCACGATCATCGAAAGCCCAAGAGAATCCAGTGCCTCTGCTTGGAAATGGAAGGTCGCCGTTCCGCCCCGCACTACCTGGAGCCCGTGAACCTTCGAGGGGCTTGTCGTACGTCCGGTCGCGGATGCCTGCCCGGAACCGTCGGCGGGGGCGGGAGTCCTCGTCGTGGACGCAATAATCGCAATAACCGCGACCGCGCCGATCGCGACCAGATATTTGAGTCTCTTGGGCATGATTGCTTCCTCTCCCATAAAGAATCGGTATCTCGATCCTTAGGGTTGCCCCCTATCTTATGGAACCCGCAACGTGGCAAAGAACCCTGACGCAACAGCTCCGCATGTCACCGGATCTCCAAGCCGTCACCCAGGCCGACGCAGTCAGCCGATGAGGATGGATCCCTCGCACAAGGTTCGCAACCATAAGAGGATACCACAATCCGATAATCGAATCAATACCTGGCGGCCGATCTGCCGCGGTGTTACACCACGCCGGCTGGGAGGAGTGGCGTGCGTTGTGATCGACGATGGGTGATTCCGTTTCCGAGGCGGTCCAACGCAAGCGCGCCACGCTGTCGGACAATGCGGGTATGAAACTCAGCCAGGCCAGCGCGGTGAACGGCGGGCTTGGAGCCTGCGGGGATGGCCATGCCCACCAGACCCCGGGGGTGGCAGGTCGGGGGCGGCAGCTACGTCCTCAATAACGCGGCAGAGGCGGCGCCCGTGAAACGGCAAGCGCCACGCATCAAGCCTATGCGCATCAGCTTGATCGGCCTCGCGTTCGACCGACGAGGGATTGTCCGTCTGCCTTGATACCCTTGACGGCGGAAGCCAGGGCCTCGCGGTTCGGCGCGAAATCCATCGCGGTGTCGTAGTGCACGATCTCGGTCTCAATCAGCTCGCACAGGGACATGGTGAACGAGCGCATCCCCTCCGGTTCCCCCTGAATGATCAGGGCGGGCAAGTCCTCATCCTCCTCGTGAAGAATCTTGTCCCGTACGACCGCGTTGTTCAGCAGCACCTCGGTGGCAGGAAAGCGCCGGCCTTCTTCGATACCCGGCAGAAGACGCTGGCACATGATGGCGACCAGGCTGCTCGCCAGAGCCGAGCGGATGAATGCGTGTTCCTCGCGCGGAAAGAACTCCAAGATGCGGCCGAACGTCTGCTGCGCGTCGCTGCAGTGCAGCGAACCAAACACGAGGTGCCCCGTCTCCGCTGCCTGGAGTGCGGCTGTCATGGTCTGCCGATCACGCATCTCACCGATCATGATGCAGTCGGGGTCCTGGCGGACCACGTTGCGCAGAGCCTCGATGTAATCGGGAACGTCGATTCCAATCTCCCGCTGCGCGACGATCGACTTCTTCGGGTGATACACGTACTCGATCGGGTCCTCGATGGTGATGATGTGCATACCGCGAATTATGTTGACATGCTCGACCATCGCGGCCAGTGTGCTGCTCTTTCCACAGCCCGTCACGCCACTAACGAGGATCAGACCTTCCATCGACTTCTCGATCGTTTTGCGATACACGGCGGGGAGGGAGAGCTCATCAAAGGTGGGAATCTTGCTCTGTACGCGACGAATGGCCGCGTGGACCTCGCCGCTCGATCGAAACACGTTGATCCGGAATCTGTCACCGGTGCTGATTCGCGCGGAGAAGTCCAGATCCCCCTCCCGCTCGAAGTCGCCCCGCCGTGCTTCGGGGACCAGGTCCGCGAGCATCTGCTCGATGTAGGCACTGTCGGGAAAGGGCGGCATGTCGACCTTCCGCAGATTGCCGGAGAGACGGTAGTGCGGGGCGTTTCCGACCTTCAAGTGCAGGTCGGACGCATCCAACTGGCACATGCTCAGCAGGAGTTTGTCCATCGCCTCTTTCGGAGACAGTGAATGCGATGTCAATTTCGTGCTCCCCTTGCAAGATGCGAGAGAACCCGCCGCGGCGGGCTCATCGAAGCAGGGCCACAAGGCCCAGCACCATGGCTGTGACCGCCACGGCGATTGCCATCCATGCGAACAGCGTCAGACGTTTCGTTTGCTCCTCGAGCAGTTCGGTCAGCCGCTCCTCGCGGGCCACGGAATCAACGTGCATGTGCTTCAACGCGGTCGTGGAAGCACCGGTCGCCTCGCTGAGCCTCACGATTGCCTCGTGAAGCTGAACCAGGCTCTCCGTCCCGCGTTCGTTGCCCTGTCGGAGCACATCGAGCTGTCGTCCCACCGAGACCATGGTCTCGCGCTGCGCATCGGCCATCTGCGGCACGTGGGAAAGGAGTTCCTCCGTCCGTTTTGTACTTGCGGTCCCGCTTTTGAGTTCCTCGCCAATACCGGCCAGTTGGTCCATCTGCGTCTTGGACGCTCCTGAAATACCTTCGAGGCTTACGGCCAGCCGGTCGAGTGAGTGCGCCATCCTCTCGCTGCGCCCACCTTGCGACTCCATGTGTTCCTGAATGGACTCCACGAGGCCGACCACATTGGCGTAGCCCTGTTCGAGACGGTCAAGATTCGTCTCGTGGCGGGCGACGGGCAACCTTGCCGAGGATACGGCGTCAACCGATACCGGTTCCGCTCGCTCGCGCAAAGCGTCGCCCATTGCCGAAGATTCGCCGATGTCGGGTGTTGCAGGGCCTTGATCGGCGGATGGGCCCGCCCGGCCTCGCAAAACCCCGCCCAAGCGCGTCCAGAAGTTCGTTCCTGCCACTGTCACTACTCCGTCGGCGAAAACGCCACCAGCCTGTTCGCGCCGCACGACCGCGCGATCACTCTCGCGGCACAACCCCGTAGGCTCGCTGAGTCACACCGCATTGTACCGAGGCTGGAGTGGCCGGGCAATCGAGCCCGATGGGCTCAACCGGTCGCGTTGACCACCCCGCGCCCCCCTGATTACACTTCCGTTGCCGCGGGATCAATCGACACCGGAGACCGCCAGGATGTCCCGACGCCGGAAACTCGAGCAAATGCTCGAAAAGAACCCGAATGATGTCTTCCTGAACTTCGCCCTCGGGATGGAGCTCGGCAAGGAGGGGCTCGTCGTCGAGGCGTTGGATCGGTACGGACGCGTGCTCCAGCTCGACCCCACGTACTATCCAGCTTATGCGCAGAAAGCCGATATCCTGGTGGGCCTGGGGCGACGGGACGAGGCGCGGGCTGCGCTGCAAACCGGAATCGATGCCGCCAAGGCCGCCGGCGATACGCACGCAGCCGATCAGATGCAGACGCGTATCGACTTCCTGGCGCGGTGATGCGCGGACAACGTCCCGTTGAAGAAGTGTGTGGGAGTCGCTCTTCCGCCCGCCATGCACCCGTGCCGGCAGCGACGTGATCGATGGGGACGTCGGCCCCACATCGGCTTGGTACGATCCAACGGATTGACAAACTTGCCGAAGTCGTACCCTGGAATCAAATGGATCGAACGCCCGAAACGAGCGTTCCCGGAGAGGAGCCGCGGATGGATGTGGTCTTGTGCTCGGTGCGCTGCTCGTATTCCTGAACCACCTGATCCACGGCCGCGGTCGCCCGGTCGGACGCAGCCATCAATACCGCAACCACGCCGCCACAACCACGTCCGGTGATCTTTGCGCCGTAGATGCCTGCGCCGGCCCCCTGTTGGCGAAGCAGTGTCACAAGCAGGTCAGTCTCAACGCCGCCGAGCCCGCACCGCTGGCCGTAGCTCCAGTGGGATGCGTACATCAGTTCGCCCACATCACACAGCATTCGCTCGTCCCGGTTGCGAATCGCCCGCGACAGGCGCTCGATGAATTGGTTGGCACGGTCATGCTCGTAGATGTGATGCTCGGTCCGCGATCGGACCTTGTAGACGACGTCGGGCTCGATCTGTGCGAACGGGTCGGGAATCTCGCCAAAACGATCGAGAAAATCGCGCCCCCTGATCTTCGTGGGAATCCGGTCACGAAAGCGCTCGACGTAGTCGGTGACCGAAACCCGCGCGAGGTGCCCGTCCCATTGGAGATGGCGCGAGCCCTCATGGCGAATGATACGGTCAATCAGCGTTCGCCCCATAAAGGCCGCCGTGCGCATGTGCCGGCACTTCGTGGCTGTCCGCGAATCGGCGACGCCGCTGTCAATGCCGATCAACACGAGGTTGTCCGGCAGCCGAAGCGAACCCGTCACCTGACACGGTTCGCAACGAACGTGCATGACAGCGTCGGGCTCACCCGTGAGTACGGCGAGCACATCGACACCTGCAATCGGATCGGTAGACCAACCCGGCGCCGCGCGCTGCAAAGCCCCGGCAACATTTGCCGGATCAAACGTGACTCCCATCGCGGTTGCGCCCGCGGCAAGGATTGCGGCGCCCCGTGCCGCTTCCTGCCCAAAGTCACCGAGGGAGTCCATGGCCGTGCCAACGACGATCGACAACCCACCGCCGAGATCGGGGATGACGCCGGCGGCAAGAGCGGCTGCAAGTGCCCAGACGACACGATCCGCCGTATCGCTCGGCGGCCCACCCAATAGCCGGTGGATATCCTCAACGCCAAACCCACCGTCTCGGGCGACGTTTAGCTCGTTGGCGCCAAAGACGAACGGCTTACGACCGTCAAGCTCGGGAGACTGAACGACTGCTATCGAAACAAGACCATCACTGCGCGGCTGAACCGCCACGCACGCGTGCTCGCCCAGCGTCATGCTCAAGGCCAGCGAACCGCTGCACGCCGCGCTACCACCCATGATGTCCAGGCGACCGGGGGCACGGGCCAGGAAGCGCTTGCCGTCACCGTCAAGTCGATTCAGAGCGTACGAGCCAAGTGGCGAAGAGGTCCAGTCGGCCGCAGGCGACGCGGCGGCCGGGGAAGGCGCCTCGACCGGGCGGGACCGTGGTGTGGCAGTGTCCTGTTCCACCGTCATCCAGTTGTATCCATGCTCAGATTAGTCAGCACGCTTCCTGCAGAACGGACTCGTCAACGAAAACAGG
Source organism: uncultured Phycisphaerales bacterium (assembly GCA_965371725.1). Taxonomy (GTDB): domain Bacteria; phylum Planctomycetota; class Phycisphaerae; order UBA1845; family UBA1845; genus CBDUZO01. Next base: position 57,007 of record CBDUZO010000003.1, on the reverse strand, counting down.
GGCCGACGTTCCCGCGCCAATCGCGATCGCATCGGAAGGTCTTGAATCGATCTCGATGAGATCGCCGTTGTGCCGCAGAACGAGTTTCGCGTAGAACGTCGAATCCCTTAGTTCGTTGATCACGATTCGTTCCAGGTCGCAGTTCAACTGTTCGAGCATGCTCGTGATCAGGTCATGCGTCATGGGACGCGGGGCCATCATACCCTTTGTACGGCGGTCAATCGCATACGCTTCATGGAGACCTATCAGAATCGGAAACGCACGATCGCCGTCGATTTCGCGGAGTAAGATCATCGACATCTTCTCCTCATCCGAGTCGACGATGACGATGCGTGCAAGGGTCATCGGAACGAGCATACTGGTTCTTCCCGCGAAAGACGAGTCTAAACCTTATCGGCGTCGGTGCAGAAGTCAAGGCAACCCGGCATCCGGCACGGGGAACATGCGACCGACCCCATACCATCCTACACGATCAGCACGACGGTAACACGCCGTTATGACCGACGCGATTCGATGAGCCGCTCGAGCTCGGCAAGCTCAGCGGGCGCCATTGAGACGCTGTTGTCAGCCGTGGGAAACATCCCCTCCGTAACGTCCTTGGCGTAGGCACGGAACGCGCCGGCCAACTGATCGTAAAGCCGAGCGTAGTGCTTGACCGATCGAGGCGGGTGACCGCCACCGTAACCCAACATGTCGTGCATCACGACAACCTGCCCGTCACAATCAGGACCGGCGCAAATTCCAATCACCGGAAGCTCGGTCGATTCGGTGATGATTGAAGCCACTTCGGCGGGGACCGCCTCAAGAAGTAGTGCCACCGCTCCCGCACCCTCCATCATCTTGGCGTCTTCGATTATATGAAGGGCCTCGGATGCCCGCTTGCCCTGCACGCGATACCCGCCGATACCCTGGATCGACTGCGGTTTGAGTCCCAGGTGAGCCATCACCGGGATCGTCGCCGTCGCCATCGCTTCGACGGTCCTGACGAGCCTGTGATCAACTTCCACTTTGACGCAGTCACATCCGGCCCTGGCCATGAAGAGCCCGGCGTTGCGGATTGCCTCCTCGGGACACACCTGATAGCTCAGATAAGGCATGTCACCCACAAGATAGGCGGTTGGCGCGCCACGACGCACAGCCTCCGCGAGCGTGACCATGTGCTCGATCGAGATAGGGAGCGTCGTGGGATGCCCGAGGCAGACCTCGGCATAGGTGTCGCCGACGAGCAAGGAGTCGATCTCCGCCTCCTCCATGATCCGGGCCGTGGCGTAGTCGTAGCACGTGAGCATCGTGATCTTCTGGCGCTCACGCTTGCGTGCACGCAACGTACCGATTGTGATTTTTGATCGTGCGGACACCAAGTAACAGGGTACGCCAAGGCCTGACCGATGGCAAGCGCCGCCGTGGACAAAGACACCCGCAGCGGGTACACGACCCACGAACGCGCGCCACGCATGCGGACTATTGCCCGACAATGTTGCGGAGGCCGTTGCGGGTTTGCACGCGGGCCCACACAACCTCCTTCTCGCCACCCGCGGCCAGGCAACGAGGTCCTACGCCACGCCGGGTCCGGATGTCCGTGAACGTCCCTCCACGTTTCCATGTCCGTTTGACGCGTCGGCGAGGCCTCGTGTAGAGTCTAGCCCAAAGAATGGGGTGGTTCGGACCGAACGGAGTGCAAGTGGTGCCTATCGGCGTGTCATCATGGGGGAGCGACTTCGATCGCCTTACTAGCGACCTCCGGTTGATGATGGACGAGATGGAGGGGAAGCACTACTTCCGCTCACACGCGCCCGACTACTGGTGTCCCAGCCTTAACGTATATGAAACCTCAGAGGCCTACCTTGTTTGCGTCGAGTTGGCGGGCATGCCGCGCGAGAAGATCGACGTGCGGGCCGACTGCGGCGTCTTGACCATCAAGGGGAACCGGCCCAGGCCCCCGATTCCCAGCGACAGCGATGACATCAGCGTTGAGTTGATGGAAATCGATTCCGGCAGGTTTCATCGCCAGGTCTCGGTCCCATCCGACGTGGACGTTGACGGCATCAAGGCGACGTATCGGAGCGGTTACCTTTGGATCATGATGCCGCGCGTCCGCGGCGCGACCGGATCGAACAACGCATGACGGATGCCAGCGATACACCGGTATCGAACGGGGTCAACCTGACGGAGGAGGAACCCACCGAGCAGGCCGAGCCCGTGGCCATCGCAACCGGTACGGACGAGAGCGGCGACGGCAATGGCGTGGACATCCCCGATCGGCTCCCCGTCCTTCCGATTCGTGACTCGACGTCCTTCCCCGGCACGGTCATGCCGCTCGAGATCAACCGTGAGAAGTCGAAGCGCGTGCTTGACCTGGCGCTGGCGGGCGATCGCATGGTGGTGATCGTTGCACAGCGATCACCCCAAACGGAAGACCCGCACCTGGACGATCTGTATCGTGTTGGAACGGCGGGCATCATCCTGAAGATGCTCAAGACGTCGAACGGCGCCGAGCACATCATCGTGCACGGGCTTCGTCGCGTCGGTATCGAGAGCATCACCGAGGAGGGCAATTACCTCGAAGCGACCGTGCACGCGCACGAGGATCCGGATGATGTGACGCTCGAACAGAAGGCGCTGGCCCACACGATCAGAACGGCCGCCGAGCGCATCATCGTGCTGTCGCCCAACATTCCGGACGAGGCGCGCCAGGTGCTCGCCGGTTTGCGTCGTCCGGGCATGCTGGCCGACTTTCTTGCAGCCAATCTCTCCATCGGGCTCGTCCAGAAGCAGGAGCTGCTGGAAACCTTCGACGTGACCGAGCGTTTGCGCAAGGTCAACGCGTTCGTGGCGGCCCAGCTCGAGGTCGTCGAGCTGTCACACGAAATCCAGGAGAAGGTGCGCGATCAGGTCGAGGACTCGCAGCGAGAGTATTACCTCCGCCAGCAAATGAAGGCCATCCAGAGCGAGCTGGGGGATGCAGGTGGTGCGGCAGAGACCATTTCAAAGCTGCGCGAGCGCATCAAGGATGCCGGGATGCCCGAGCAGGTCAAGGGCGAGGCGACGCGCGAGGTTGACCGCCTCGAGCGCATCTCGCAGGCATCACCGGAATACGGCATGGCGCTGGACCATGTCGAATGGCTCGTGGAAATGCCCTGGTCGACAAGCACGAAGGATCGGCTCGATATCGACCTGGCGGAACGAATCCTCGATGAGGACCACTACGGATTGGACAAGGTCAAGAAGCGCATCCTCGAGTTTCTGGCAGTGCGCAAGCTCAAGAAGGACTCTCGCGGACCGATCCTGTGCCTGGCGGGCCCGCCCGGCGTCGGCAAGACGTCGCTCGGCAGGAGCATCGCACGGGCCATGGGGCGCAAGTTCATTCGCGTGTCACTGGGTGGCATTCGCGACGAAGCCACGATTCGCGGTCATCGTCGGACGTATATCGGCGCGATCCCCGGCGTCATCATCCGTGAGATTCGTCGCGCCGGAAGCAGCAACCCGCTCTTCATGCTCGATGAGGTCGACAAGATCGGTCAGGATGTGCGAGGTGATCCGATGTCGGCGCTTCTTGAAGTGCTCGATCCCGCACAGAACTCGACTTTCCACGACCATTACCTCGGCGTACCGTTTGACCTGTCGAAAGTGCTGTTCATCACGACGGCGAACTACATGATGGCCATCGAGCCGGCGCTGTGTGATCGGATGGAGGTGATCGAGCTCGGTGGCTACACGCGCCGCGAGAAGCTCATGATCGCCAAGAGCTTCCTCGTGCCGAGACAACTGGACGAGAACGGCCTTGTACCCGAGCAGATTCGGTTCGAGGACGACACGCTGGCGGCGATCATCTCCGGCTATACGCGGGAAGCCGGCGTCCGTTGGCTCGAACGGAGAATCGGCGCCGTCTGTCGTGCCCGTGCCGCCACCGTGGCACGAGGCCGATCGATCGACGCTGTGATCGGTGTGGATGATCTTCACGAAGTTCTCGGCCCTCGCGAGTTTGAATCCGAAAAGGCGCGCAAGATCGCCATGCCCGGCGTGGTCACGGGGTTGGCCTTCACATCCGCCGGCGGCGAGATTCTCTTCATCGAGGCGCAGGTCATGCCCGGGAGCGGACAGCTCCAACTGACCGGTCAGCTAGGCGATGTCATGCGCGAGTCAGCGGTCGCCGCCAGCTCCATCATCCGCAGCAGAATGAGAGTGGGCAAACGCAAAGCCGTCGACTGGTATGCGACCGACGTGCACGTGCACGTACCTGCCGGCGCGATCCCCAAGGACGGCCCGTCCGCGGGCGTGGCCATGCTCGCCGCCATGACAAGCGCATTGTCCGGTAAGGCGGTTGATCCGACCATCGGGATGACGGGCGAGATCACCCTCAGCGGTCGCGTGCTGGCGGTTGGGGGCATTCGCGAGAAGGTCCTGGCCGCCCACCGTGCCGGGCTTGCGTGCGTGCTTTTGCCCAAACGAAACGAGCAGGACCTCGAAGAAATCCCGGAAGAGATCCGCCGCGAACTCGAATTCGTCTTTCTCGAAACCATCGACGACATGCTCGGTGTCGTCTTCGGCGAAGAGCCCAAGCAATCGCGTGCACCACGCGGCAAGAAGAAGGCCTCATCCCGCAAGACGTCCAGCCGCAAGAAAAGGACATCCAGGAAGCGGACGGCTGCGCGGTCAGCGCGGAAAGGGAAGAAGACGCAAGTCTCCGGAAGGAGAAAGGTGTCCGTCACCGCGAAAACCGGGGGCAGACGCGCCGGTGCGAAGAAAAAGCGTATCGCCGCGCGGCGAACCTGACGATAGCCTTAGGAAGTGTTAGAAGGTCGGAGTACGCGTGTTGAGGTGCGTGGCACGGAAGTCCGCCATGGGTAGTCTTCGGATGCCCATGTCATCCACCAAGGGGTTGAACCGGTAAGATGCCTGAAAGCAAGAACATTGATTCGCTGGAGCGTCGGAAGGTCGAGACCGCGAAATCGGAGACGGTGCGCAAGGCGGCTGCCCGCTTGATTCCGGGTAGCGCGCCGAGCACGGAGTCCGCGGATCAGCCCTGGGCTACGCCGCCGGTCATCGCCAAAGGCAAGGGTACGATACTCACCGACGTTGACGGCAACGAATACGTTGACTACGCGTGCGGAAACGGTTCCCTTTTGCTCGGTCACGGCGACGAACGTATCGTCGCGGCCGTCCACAAGGCATCCGCCAAAGGGTGGGGGTTCCCTTCGCTGACGGAGCTGTCGGTTCGGTTGGCTGAGCTGATCGCCGGCCGCTTCGCAACGATCAGTATGGTCAGATTGGTCCGATCGCGGAGCGACGCCGTCGCCGACGCGGTTCGGCTGGCCCGATGGCGAACCGGACGAGAACAGGTTGTCACCGTCGGTGGGAATCGTTCGGCGCCGGATCGCAACCAGTCGCGCACGGCCGTGGTGTACAATGACCCGGATTCGGCTGCGGACGTGTTTCACCGGCACGACGCGACGATCGCCGCTGTTCTGGTTGATCCCGTTGGCGGCGGCCTTGTAGCTCCATCCATCGAGTTCCTCACGTCGCTTCGCGGTCTTTGCGACGAGCACGGCGCCTTGCTCATTATGGACGAGACCCTAACGGGGTTTCGCGTTTCGCCCGGCGGTCTGGCGGGGTTCGCCGGCATCTCGCCGGACCTGGTTTGTCTTGGAGCGGCCATCGGTGGCGGTTTACCGCTGGCTGCGTTTGGCGGGCGGAAGGATGTAATGCAGGCCCCACGCATATCATGCTGTGGCGAGCTGCGCGATGAGCAGGGCTTGGCGGGGGACGTGGCGGACCATGCGACCGGGGCGTCGGAGGCCAATGCGCTGGCGATCGCAGCCGGTATCGCCACATTGGAAGCCATGAGCGAGCCGGGGTTTCAAGAGAACCTGGAGGCGAAGGCCGCCAGGCTCGATGAGGGGTTGCGGACAGCCTCCGCCGCCGAAAACGCCATGACGGACCACGTCCGCGTAGGAAGCCTGGTCCGCATGTCCTTCCGATCGGACCCCGAACGACAATGGACGCTTTTCTACCGGGCCATGCTTGAACGGGGCGTGTTCCTCCCACCGAGGTCCTCATCGTGCATCTGTGTTTGCGCGGCGCACACCAATGAGGAAATCGACCGGACGATTGAAACGGCATACGACGTGCTACGTACCATGCGCGGCGGGGGAAACGAGTAACATCCAGGCACGCGAGGACCGGGCGCACGCAATGCTTGCGCGGCGCGATGACCGGTGAACGTCCTACCGTCTTCGATTTTCGAGGCGAGCGAGAATGCGGAAGTCGACCATCCTGACGATCACCGTGGTGGTGCTGAACCTGGCGGCTGCCAAAATCTGCCTCAACCTCCTTGTAAAGCACGTGACGGGTACCTCGGGGGCGGCCTGGTTCGAGGCCGGTTGTGCCGAAGGCGAGGATAAAAGCACCGCCGACTGTAACGCCGTGTTGAAGAGCAGGTACGGTTATGTTCCACCCAAGCGCGATGACGAGCCACCGGGAACATGGCACGTTCCGGCGGCCTTTCTCGGGTTAATCTACTATTCCGTCTTGACCCTCTGGTTCATCGGCGTCGGGTGCGTCTCACGTCGGAGATGGTGGGTCCACTTGTTCCCCCTGGTTGTCGCGGGTTGCGGGATGGCGAGTTCCATCTTCTACACCTACATCATGTTCACCCAGCTCAACGAGTGGTGTCCATGGTGCATGGTGGCGCACGTGTTGAACTTTTTCATCGCCGTCTGTGTCGTTCTGATGTGGCCCCGTGGACCAAAGCTCGCCGTAGCGGACGCCGCCCCGCCCGGGCGCCAAGGCAAGCCGACGCCGACGGTTGCCTTAGCGACGGTCCATCCATCCGGTCGGCTGCTGGCGATGACGGTGATCGCCATGCTCCTGGTCATGTTCGGCGAGGAGCAGTTGCTCGGTCGGGCGAACCTGCGAAACGCCACCGCCGCCGCCAATCAGAACTTCGAGAAGTGCGTGGCAACCATCAACCGAATCAAGGCCGCCGGCGACAAGCTTGTGAAGCTGTGGCGCCTGGAGGATCAGCATAACATCCAATTGCGCCAAGACGATCCCATCCGCAAGGGCAGCAAACCGGATGAGCGTACCTGGCGGATTGTCGTATTCAGTGATTTCGGGTGTCCGCCGTGCAAGAGAACGGCGAACTTCCTCGAAGAGCAGGTCCAACCGCTGTTCGCGGGACGTCTGGATTTTGTCTTCAAGCACTTCCCGCTCAACAGCGACTGCAACACACTCGTCAAGAGCAAGATGCACAAGTACGCCTGCACGGGGGCGGCGATCGCCGAGGCGGCCCGTATCCTTGGCGGGAGCGACGCCTTCTGGGCAACACACGACTTCCTATTCGCCAATCAGGAGCTCATCAACAAGGGGCAGCTCACCATCGAAGGCGTGGCTGTTAAACTGGGCTTCGACCCATCCCTGTTCATGGACACGATGCAGTCCAAGGCAGTTGCCAAACGCGTGTGGGACGACGTCAACCAGGGCGGCACCTACGGTCTCAGGGGGACACCGACCGTCTTCGTGAAGGGCAGGAAGGTGGACAACCTGGCGGTCAGGGAGATCGTATTCTGGGACAAACTGGCTGACATGTTTTGGAAAGAGATTGGGCAAGATCGCCCCGAGCAGACCAAACCCTCGCGCGAAACGCCTACTCGAGATAGCCAAGATCAGCCAACCGGTCCCTGACCTCCTGCAACTCATCCTCCGAGAAAGCGTCGTCCCGCGATGGCGAAGGTGCAGTGGCCCCGACCGTCACAGTATCCGCAGCTTCGGTCGTGATTGTAGGGGGCGTTTCGAACAGTTCGGTCAGGACCCGACCGTCCATGTCATCGGGGACCGGCTGTTGGAGCATGGCAAGGATGGTCGGCGCGCAGTCCACGATGTGTGCGCTTAGGTCCCGACGCCGGGCGATCCCGGGCCCCGTGGCGATCAGCACACCCTCCGCGCGGTGCGTGCCCTCCAACTTTCGATAGGAAAGCCACCGCACCGGCCGCCGCCCGCGAATCTTCCGTACACACGCCAGCGAATCGTGCGGTGTGAGCAGCAGATCGGGCAGCCAGGGTTGATCCTCGCGCGAGCATCCGTACAGCTCCTCGGGTTTGCACACCTCCTTGAAGAGCTGAATGGCGCGGCCCTGCGGGTCAAACGTCCGGCACTCAGTTCCGAGAAGGCGCGCCGTAAGCTCATCCCTGAGCCGCTCATACTCAGATGGCGGAACGATCCCGGTTGGCTGACGACCCTCGAGGTTGATGTACAGGAAGCCGGCCATCCCGGCGTGCATGACACAGGCTCGCGTCGCGGAGAAATCGACGGCCAGGTCGTGCTCGATACTCCCGTCGCGCGCGAACTTGCCGGTCCTGCCGCGCATCCGATCGAGGATGTATCTCCCGCGCGTGGTCCCTTGCGCACCGCCGCCGCGCAGGGTGAGATAACCCCATTGCTGCAGGAGCAGGTTCGGGTGGACCTTCCCCTCGAGGCTTCCGTGACCGTGATCGGAGACCATCATGACGGCGGCCCGGTTTTCCTCCGCATAATCGAGCATGTCACCGATGGCTTTGTCCAGCTCGTCGAAACCTCGTTTGGCGATATCGCGGCGTGTGGGGTTTCGATCCGACCATCGTGGATCCAGATACTTCCACGCCTTGTGCTGCAAGTTATCCACGAGCTTGAGCACGACCATCAATACGTCCCACCCGTGCTCGTCTCCCAACTGTCTGACCATGGCGGCCCCCTGATGGAAGCTGTCAGCCATGTAGGCCAGGTTGCGCGCGAACAGTCCGTTGCCGCCGAGAACCTTACGTCGCCATTTTGACCTGAGCGTCGGATCGGGCCAGCGCTCGAGAATCTGCTCCTTCAGATCCGGCGGGTAGACGAAATCCGAATCGGGCCCGGGCGTCTCGAACCCGCTGATCATGAAACCATTCACCGGGACCGCCGGGTAGGTCATGGGGACGTTGATACTGCCGATCTTCAGGCCCCGATCACCCAGAATCCGCCAGATTGTCCGCACATGGTCGAGCGCACGAGTGCTGTTGAACTGCAACCTGTTCGTGTGTACGTCGTACCGCTCAAAGTCAATGATCCCGTGCGAGCCGGGCTGCTTGCCCGTCAGGAAGGTTGTCCACGCGGCGGGGGTGATCGGGGGCGTGGTCGACCGCAGGATGCCGGAGACGCCTTGAGCGACGGTCCGGGCCAGCCGCGGCATGCGTCCCTCGGCCATCATCGGGTTGAGCACGTCGAAAGTAGCCCCATCAAGCCCGATGATCAGCAGACGGTCACGCCGAGCGGTCCGGTCACCTGCCCGGTCCGCGGACGAACCGGGCGGGTGGGAGGTTGGGTCGCCGGAATCACCGTTGCCCAGGGGTTCCATCGAGTCATCTCCAGCGCCAGGGAAGCTCCACATCCGAGGAGGCACGAGTCTATCGGTCAAGGCGCGGGTTTGCAACGAGCCGACGCCACCGCTATATACGCGGGTGAGATGGCACCGAGACCATCTGGATCATCCGGAAGGAGCCGCGACATGAAGATCATCCGTCATCCCACCGTCTACCTCATCAGCCGGCAGTCGCTCGATGAGGACGAGATCGCGCGGTTCCTTCAAGACCACAATGTGCCCGAGTGGAAGACGGATTCCTCGGTACCGGCTGAGGTCCTCTCGGAGGTCGCCGGCCGTGTGTGCTACATGAGTTTTTCCAAGCCTCGTCCCGGCGGCAACAATGCCTATCTGGACAACATCAAGGACAGCAAGCACGGCAGCGTGCTCGAACACACCGCGTGGAACTTCATCATCACGGGTGTCTCACGCTCGTTTACGCACGAGCTCGTGCGTCATCGCGCCGGGTTCGGGTACTCGCAACTGTCTCAGCGATACGTGGACGAGTCGGTCGCGGAGTTCGTCGAGCCCGCCTGCATCGCCGAGGACCCCGAGCTGCACGAGACCTGGCAGGCGTCCGTGTCGCAAGCGCAGAAGGCCTATAGTAAGCTCGTGGAAGGGCTGCAGAAGAAGTTCGAGTCCATCGAGGACAAGACGCTACGGCGGAAGATGGCGAGGCAGGCCTCCCGCTCGGTCCTGCCAAACGCCACCGAGACGAAGATCTTCGTGACGGTCAACGGTCGCGCGCTGCGGCACTTCATCGAGATGCGCTGCAACGAGCACGCGGAGGTCGAGATCCGCGAGGTGGCGGCCCGGATGCTCGAAATCATGAAGAAAGAGGCCCCCAATATCTTCCGCGACTACGAGTTCTTCACGCTGCCGGACGGTACGCGAGCGGCGCGAACGCGTTACAGCAAGGTATAGGGGCCCGGTCGGGAATGGACTGATGTCGCAGGAACAGGGTAGGGAAACACTAATGCAATCCGAGAAGAGTGGGCTTGGGCCCGCCCCGTCGATACAAACCGCTTTGCCGGGCCCGAACGCGAAGGCCCTGATCGATCGTGACAAGCAGGTCGCGTCACCCTCGTATGCGCGGACGTACCCTTTGGTGATTCGTAGGGCGTCCGGTGCGGTCATTGAGGACGTGGACGGCAATCGGTTCCTCGACTTCGGTGCCGGGATCGCCGTCTGCTCGACGGGCCATTGTCATCCCGAGGTCACGGCCGCCATCGAATCACAGGCGAGGCTTCTCATCCACGGATGCGGAGCCATCTTCCACTATGCCCCGATGGTCGAGCTGATGGAGAAGCTGGTTTCGATCGCACCCGGCGATGCGCCAAAGAGGGTGTTCCTCTGCAACAGCGGGGCGGAGGCTGTCGAAGCCGCCTTCAAGCTTGCCCGCTTCCACACGAACCGCAAGTCGGCCATTGCATTTCACGGCGCCTTTCACGGGCGAACGATGGGCGCACTGTCGCTGACGGCGTCCAAGACGCGACATCGGGAAGGCTTCGGACCACTCGTGCCCATGGTCGCTCACGTTCCCTACGGCGACGTCGACGCCATAGAAACACAGTTGTTCAGGCATCAGATGGCTCCCACCGAGGTGGCGGCCATCTTCGTCGAGCCGACGCAAGGTGAGGGTGGTTACATCGTGCCCGATCGCGGCTTCCTTCCGAAGCTTCGCCGTCTTTGCGATGAGCACGGGATTCTACTCGTCTGTGATGAGATTCAAACGGGCATGGGACGGACCGGCAAATGGTTCGCTTCGCAGCACTTCGGGATCGAGCCCGATATCATCCTGATGGCCAAGGGCATCGCCAGCGGAATGCCGTTGGGCGCGATGGTGGCCCGGAGCGACGTCATGACCTGGCCGGGCGGCTCCCATGCCAGCACGTTCGGCGGCAATCCGGTGGCGTGCGCCGCCGCGCTGGTTACGCTCGATCTGATCGAGTCACACTACATGGCCAACGCGGCGAGGCAGGGTGAGCGTATCCTGGGCGTCTTGCGCGAAATCAGCGCCAAGCATGACAGGGTGACCGGCGCTCGCGGTTTGGGGTTGATGTGCGCCGTGGATATCATCGACCCGAGCAATGGCAAGCCCGATCCGCGATCGCGCAACCGAATCGCGACAGCCGCCTTTGAGCGAGGCCTGATCTGCCTACCCTGCGGCCAGGCCAGCATCCGCTTCTCGCCGCCTCTTTGTATCAGCGAGAACGAGGTCCAGGCGGGTTTGGGGCTGTTTGGGGAAGCGATCAAAGCCGCCGATTGAATGAATCACGGCGGTCCCGTCCGGACTCGCAAGGTCACCCGCGCGGCTGCGGATGAATATCATCGCTTCTTCTTGGTCATCGGGCGGCGAAGCTTGATCTTCATGTCGCGTCGGCCGTCCTTGTTGATGTCCTCGAGCAGCTTCATGGCCTTCTTGATCTGGGAGACGCTCAACACGACGAGCGTCTTACCGCCCCGAGCTCCGCCGGTGCAGTACATGTATCTTATGTTCATGTGAGCGCTGGATAGCTTGTCACACAGATCGGCAGCCGCGCCGGGACGGTTCGACAGCGTGACGGCCAGGACCTCCGACTCCTTCACCGCGGCGTTGAGCTTCTTGAGAATGTCGCGGGTTGCGGGCGGATCGTCGACGATCAGGCGGAGCACGCCGTGCTCCACGGAATCCATCATCGCCAGCGCGGCAATGTTGACCTTGGCCTTGCCAAGTTCCTGGAATATCTGGGCGAGAACGCCCGGCTTGTTTGCCAGGAACACGGAAAACTGGACACGCTTTTCCATTCATGCACTCCCAACACCGGCGAAACCATCAAGCCGATATGGACTTCCGCATCCTCCAGCGCGACGCACACGACAGCGAGGACGCGGATGCGGGGATACCCTGTCGGCGGGCCGCCTCAGGTGCAGACGCCATCCACCGGCGGGGGGTTAGTATACCGTTCACTCGCAACGATTCAAAGGGGAAAGCCGCCGGCGCACGCCGCGGCGCATCAGGCTCATCAACGTAAGCCCGCACAGAATCAGGACGGATGTGTTTACCATGGCCACGCCACAGAAACCACCCGATGCCGGCGGCCCCGTGTTTGTGTTGTCGTCATCCGCTTCGGTCTGAGTCGGGTCATTCGGGAACGCGTCGGAGTTGTTGCCCACGCCGTCACCGTCGGAATCGGTGTCCTCCGTGGGATTGTCAGGGAACTCGTCAGCCACGTCGCCTACGCCGTCCTCGTCGGAATCGGTCGTCTCCGCCGGATCAAGCGGAAAGTCGTCGGTCACATCCGGGACATCGTCATCGTCGTCGTCGGAGTCTGCGTTGTTCCCGACCCCATCTCCGTCGGTGTCCACCGTTTCCTCGGGATCGTCGGGGAACTCGTCGTCCTCGTCGTCGACGCCGTCGCCATCGCTATCCTCAGGTGTGGGATCAGGGTCCGGGTCAGGATCCGGATCAGGGTCCGGATCAGTACCCCCGCCGCCAAAGGTGACCGTCCCACCCTGGACAAGGCCGTCCACGGCTTTGATGTCGAGCGTTGGATCGAATCCGGCATTGATCGCCGTGCCGGTCGTGCTGCCCACGTCCAACGTCCCGACGCCGTTTACCGTGATCTCGACCGTGGCAACCAAAACCGGCGTCTCGTCGAGCGTGATCAAGGCCGGCGTGCTCGACATGGCCAGCGTGAGGATGGACGGCTGGGGCAGTGCCGGAATCTGAAAGGAGTAGGCGACCGTGTCGATCATCCAGGTGAACGCGTCGAGCTGGATCATCACGTCCGTCGCGCTGAAATCAAACGAGATCAGTCGCAGGTCGGGCAATGGGTTGTGCTCGCCGTCCACCGAGAGGTAGATGTCTACGAACACCTCGGTCCCGGGAAGAATCTGCTCGGGCGGCAGGTGAAGCGTCTCATCCCTCGCATCGAGCGTGATAATAAGATCACCCCACGCCGTGGGAGCACCTATCACACCGACAGCCATACACACAAGAGCCATTCGTAAACGCATGATAACCACCTTTCAGTCCGGTCCGCTTCAACAGTTCAAGGTCGCAAGCCCGCCGAAAGCCGGGACACGGTCTTATGTTCTTCGGCACGCGGAGCACCTCGACACCGGTTGATCCACACTCTCCACGAGCGGGCATGTCCCATATCCCGCTTTGTATCGGCCCTGTCCGTTTCCGGAGCGCGTCCGAGCGGGCGCAACGCCGGTCCGGCAATCATTCTAGGCCGCGCCAAGTGACTTGCGAAGGGCAAAGTAAAGACATCGCACGTTCGTCCGATGCCGCTCCTTCGCGACGGCAGGCCGGCGTGGCGGCAAGAGCAGGAGTAAAAAGCCGGTAGCGTAGCAGCCGCTTCGAGGGCCGCCACGCCACCGGATCACAAGCTCACGTGCCGGTCGTCGGACCGACGCCAATTCGGACTATTCCGGACCCGACGGGCAAACGCCGATCGTCACGTTCAGCCACTCGTCGAGCTGATCGGCACCGTTCAGCAGATCGATCACGCGGAGGATATCAGCCGGGGCGGGCGTGCCGTCACGGTCGATGTCGCTCTGCCAGACCTCGCACGTCGCAACCCCGTTGAGGCAGTCAATCACCCTGAGGACGTCAGCCGGTGCGGCTGTCCGGTCGCCGTCAGCGTCGGCCGGCAGGTAGCCAAGGCAGGCCTCCTGAGACGGGTCGCTCGCCAGCGAGAAGCATGTCCACTGGCCGGCGGGGATCGGACCGCTCAGCTCGATCGTGGCTGTGTTTCCTTCGACAGTCACGTTGACGATCGTGGGCGGTGTGCCCGACTCGACCTCAACAACGAAGTCGGCAGGGGTCATTCCGGCCGTCGTGCAGCTAAGCGTTAACTCGATCGCGTCCCAACCGTCGGGATTGGAGCCGTCCGGATTGGATGTCTGACGCGCGTCGATCGCACAGTTCGGCGGATCGCTCGAAGCGATGGTACAACCGCCGTTGGCGTGAATGGTCAGGTTGGCTGTTGTGCCGACGCCGGCCTCCTCGGTCTTCCAGAAGTCCTGCGGGGGCTCGCCCGTCTCGCCTTCCATGATCACGTTGGCGAAGACGGCCGAGACGGCCAGGGTGTAGTTACCCTCAACCGCCGGCGCGGTCAGGCTGCCGGTAACGAGAACCTGGGGCGAATCGGGCCAGGCGACACCCGTGGTCACCGCACCCGTGGGGAACGGGGCGTTGTCGGCTGTGTTTTTGATCGTGTTCTGACCGCCACCGATCTGCACCAGATCACCGCCGATCACTGTACCGCCGTAACCGGCGGGGTTGTTGATTCCATCAGGCTCGACGAAGGCGGTCATGTTGCCCGACGTGGGCTCACCCGCCTGAGCCAGATCACCACCGTCAAACGAAAGGGTGAAACCGATCAAGGCCAGCCCCTCATTCGTGCTATCCGTCAACTCGCCCATCACGGTGTAGGTTACCGGGTCGCCGGGGTTCACGGTGATCTCGTTATTCCCATCCGATACGACCCAAACGTTGATGTCCGTTGCGAACGCCGTCGATCCGCACAACGCAACCGCCAGCGCGAGAACCAGAAACCGTTTCATGATATCCACTCCGAAAAAATGCGTGTCGATCCGCTGACCCTCAACGAACCAGAGACAATCGCAACCCCAAACTCAACCCATCCCACCGGGCGACTCTCAGGCCAGACATCACCCGTGGATTCCTCGCTCATTGTAGTAGTCGCCCATCACCCGTGACCGCGCGAACATTTCAAGAATAAAAAAGAATCGCTGCCGGGCGGTCTGATAAAAAGGTCCCTGCCGATAGGCCTGTCGGCTCCCACGCAATTCGCCATGCAAAGGCATCGGCGAGTGAAGCGCCACTCTAGGTGTGACAGTGAGAGCGGGCGGCGTCCAACGCAGACGGTTGCGGCCTGGTGGACGCTTCTCCGGGAGCGGTGTTTGACGGGCCAGCGCATAGCGGCGACGCTACATGATGATGACCCCGCTTCAGTTCACGCGTAGCGTTCGCAGCCTCAATCGTCTGCGTCGAATCGCCCAGGTGCTCACGCAGCACGGGTTTGGGCACATCGTTACGCAGGCCAACCTGACACGCTTCGTACCGGTCCGGATGTTGCGCAGGACGAAGCGGGTCGTCCCGGCTGATGAGGGCGCATCGTCCATTGGCCGTCGGTTGGCCATGGTGTGCACGGACCTGGGGCCAACCTTCATCAAGCTCGGTCAGATCATGAGCACCCGCCCCGACGTGTTTCCGGGTGAGGTGTTGAGCGAGCTCAGCAAGCTCCAGGATGATGTGCCACCTTTTGACACCTCCACGGCCATGAGAATCATCGCCGAGGAGCTAGGCCGCCCGGTCGAGGAGTGCTTCGCCTCGATTGACGGCGTGCCGTTGGCGAGCGGGTCGATCGGGCAAGTCTATCGAGCGCGAGCGAAGGATGGTGCCGAGCTTGTGGTCAAGGTGCGCCGGCCTGGGATCGAGGAGACGATTCAGCTCGACATGGTTCTGCTGGAATGGCTGGCTTCGACGCTGGAAAGCCTCATGCCCGAGTTGCGCGCTTATCGCCCGATGATGTTCGTCACGGAGTTGCGTCAAGCGATGACGCGCGAACTGGATTACGTCAACGAGGCGTCCACGACCGCACGGTTTGCCGCCGCGTTTGAGCGTGATGAGGGCGTTCGGGTTCCCCGGGTGTATTGGGAGCTGACCGGTTCGCGGGTGCTTGCCTTGGAGGAACTACCGGGCGTCAAGGTCGATGCCTTGCTCGGTGGATCGCGGTCCGAGCGGGACGGTTTCGATCGTGCCCGAATCGCCAGTCGGCTGGCGGATTGCTATCTCAAGCAGATCTTCGAGTTGGGCACGTTTCATGCCGACCCGCACCCGGGCAACATTCTCATCGAATCGCCGGCAAATGTCGGGCTGATTGACTTCGGCCAGGTCGGTACGTTCACGGACGAGTTCATGACCGAACTGGTCGTCATCATCTACGCCTCCGTCAACAACGAGATGGAGGTGGTCGTCGACACGCTGTCCGACATGGGCGTCGTGGGGCCGAACACGGACCGGCGTCAGTTGCAGCGTTCGGTTCAGGCTTTGCTCGATAAGTACTGCGGTTTGCCGATCAAGCGGTTTGATTTGGGCACGCTGTTCGAGGAGTTCTCCGAGGTCATGCGTCGGCACGACGTGACCGTACCACGCGAGATGGCGTTGTTGACCAAGGCGATGGGGACCGTGATGGGCGTGGTGATGCAACTCGATCCCGAGCTCGACTTGCTGAAACTGCTCAAGCCGCGATTGAGCCGGGCACTGGCGGAGCGGCTCTCACCATCGCGCCTGGCGAAATCAGCCACGGTGTTCGGCTGGGATTTGGTCAACGTCATTCGCCGGGCGCCGCGACAGGTGCGCGAGCTGTTGCGCCGTCTCGCCTCGGGCACGTGGCAGCTCAACGTGCGACACGAGAATATCGAGCGGTTGATCCGTGAGCTGGATCGCTCGAGCAACCGGTTGGCGTTCTCGATCGTACTGGCAGCCATCATCGTCGGCAGCTCGGTCGTGGTCAGCGCAGATACGCAACTGACAGTCCTGGGTTTCAAGTTTCAGTACTTCGGTATCGCGGGCTACCTTCTGGCCGGTGTGCTTGGTTTGGGATTGACCTGGGCGATCTTCCGGAGTGGGAGATTGCACTAGAGCAAGTTCTATTTTGATGTAGGGTGTGTGTGTTGCGCGCGTGGAGCAACTCTCTGTCACAGCCGTGTCTCTCGTCCCGTAGGGACGGAATGAGAGTTGGTGCCCCATCCTTCGCGGAGCGAAGGGTGGGGGACGGACGGTTGTTCGAGATGTCTTCGGCTGCGCAATCCATCCCCCACCGCACCCGCGGATGGACGGGGCACCCACCGGCGGTTGACTGCGTGAAGCCATGACGACAATCCTCGGTATTGAATCCTCGTGCGACGAGACGGCTGCGGCTGTCGTGGTCGACGGGGTCGATGTGCGCAGCAACGTCGTTGCATCTCAGATCGATCTGCATCGCAAGTATGGCGGCGTCGTACCGGAGATCGCATCGCGAGCGCACATCGAGAACCTTGACGGCGTCATTGAAGAGGCCATGGCGGAGGCGTCGTGCTCGAAGGATGACATCGACGCCATCGCGGTCACGTACAAACCGGGTCTGATCGGGTCGCTGCTCATTGGTGTAACCGGTGCCAAGACGCTTTCCTGGGCGTGGGGCAAACCACTGGTGGCGGTTGATCACATCCAGGCTCACGCGTGTAGTCCGGCGATCGGGTTGGAAAGACCACCCTGGCCGGCGGTCGGGCTGGTTGTTTCGGGCGGGCACACATCGCTGTTCCGCATCGATGATCCGTGCTCGATTGAGCCCCTCGGCGCAACGACGGACGACGCTGCCGGTGAGGCATTCGACAAGGTCGCAACGATCCTCGGGCTCGGTTATCCCGGCGGACCGGCCATCGAGGAAGCCTCGCGCGGCGGCGATCCGAAGGCGGTCGACTTCCCTCGAACGATGCTCGCACCCGGCTCGTTGGACTTCTCCTTCTCCGGGATCAAGACGGCTGTGCTGTATCATGTGCACGGGCACGGCCGAACGACGGGCGGGCTCGAGAAGCTGTCAACGAAAAACATTAGTGACATCGCCGCGAGCTTCCAGCGGGCTGTCGTGGACGTGCTGGTCAGGAAGACCATGCTGGCTGTGACACAGACAGCCATGAAAGCGGTCGTTCTCGGTGGTGGCGTGGCGGCCAACGCGCTGCTCCGCCGCGAGCTTGAGGCGGCCTGCGGGGAGCGGGACATCGCGTTCCATGCAGCCGCACCGGCCTATTGCACCGACAATGCCGCCATGGTTGCCGCGCTTGGGTATCACCAATTCACACGAGGTGACCTGGCTGACCTGGACCTCGACGCCCGCTCGGTCGGGTTATGACGCAGTCGATGCGTGTCAGGGGAAAGGGGGGCACCGAGTACCGTTTCAACAAAGGTCGTTCCGCGTTTTCTTCCCCCCTTACCAAGGGGGGATTGAGGAGGATTCATGCAGACGGAGAAGAACCTCCCCCAGCCCCTCCTTGTTAAGGAGGGGAGCAAAAAGCGCCGTTACCTTTCTGGAAGCGGTACTAGGCCGGTCGTTTGCGGTTTGCGCTGACGGGGTCTACACTGTTGTGTGATGAATGAGCAAGTCCTGCGAGAGCTGTTGGATTCGGTCCGGAGCGGGGCTCAATCCATCGACGAGGCCGTCGTCCGGTTGCGATCCATGCCCTTCGAGGACATTGGTTTCGCCAAGATTGATCATCATCGCTCGATCCGTTGCGGTTATCCGGAGGTGATCTACTGTGAGGGGAAATCGCCCGATCAGGTTGCCGGGATCTTCGATCGCTCCGCCCACTCGGGCGTGAACGTGCTTGCGACACGTGCCTCACGGAGCGTATATGCCGTCGTGGTGAAGGTGCGGCCCGAGGCAGAATATCACGAGACGGCCAGGGCCATCACACTCAGGCAGCGGGAACCCGTGCCATCGACAGGCACGATTGCGATCGTGACCGCCGGTACGAGTGATCTGAGCGTCGCGGAGGAAGCCCGCGTCACCGCGGAGATGATGGATCAGAAGACGGATACGTTCTACGATGTCGGCGTCGCCGGTATCCATCGCCTGCTCGCACACTCGCAGGAGCTTCAGTCGGCCGCCGTTGCGGTCGTGGTCGCGGGGATGGAAGGTGCCCTGGCCAGCGTCGTCGGTGGGCTGGTGGAATGCCCGGTTATCGCCGTCCCCACCAGCGTGGGATACGGGGCGAGCTTTCATGGGCTGGCCGCTCTGCTGGGCATGCTCAACAGTTGCGCGGCGGGCGTGACGGTTGTAAACATCGACAACGGGTTCGGCGCGGGCTACACAGCCGCGTTGATTAATCGTCGGAGTGGACCGCAAGCCAAGTGAGGCTAGAGCTCTTTTTTCGTGTGGCGGTCGAACGACTCCTTTGTCCGGTGTTTTCTTGCCCGGCGCCTGCTATGCGAATTCGGAAAGTGCTATAATGATGGCCACGAACCTCATCATCACACAGGAAATCCCCCCGCTGCCCGAACAGCGAGAAGATGCGCACAAGGGCGAGATGGGGCGGTTGATCGTCATCGGCGGATGCTGCAACGAGCACGCGATGATCGGCGCGCCATCGCTGGCAGCCAATGCAGCCTTCCGTAGCGGCGCTGGGCTCGTGCAATTGATGGTTCCCGAGGTGCTTCGTTCACCGGTGGCCATTCTGGCCCCTTGTGCCACTACACGGACACTGCCCGTCGACGCGGACATGATCCTGGCTGCGGTGGATGAGTTTCACGCCGATGCGATCGCATTGGGGCCCGGCCTGGGCGATGCACTGGACGCATCGACACTTGTATCCGTGTTGACGGGATATGGGGGCCCGGTCGTGCTCGACGCCGATGGGTTGAACCTCCTTGCCGAGACGGAACCGTTTGCGATCCCCGATCCCCAACGCATCGTGTTGACGCCGCACCCGGGTGAGATGCATCGTTTGCTTGTCGCCAGGGACGCGGACAGGTCGGTCGAGCGGACGCTGGCGGCGCGGAGGGCGGCCGCGTGCGCGCTGGTCGAGGCCTACGGTTGTGTCGTTGTGCTCAAGGGGCAACATACGATTGTCACCGACGGCGAACGCCTTTATACGAACGAAACCGGGAATGCCGGGATGGCTACGGGTGGGACCGGCGACGTGCTGACGGGTGTGATTACGGCGTTGATCGGCCAGAAACTCCCCGCACTCGAGGCGGCGATCCTCGGCGTCTACCTTCACGGGTTGGCTGGAGACTTCGCAGCCGAGGAGCTCGGTCGCCGCTCCGTGACGGCGGTGGACGTCGTCGAGTACCTTCCGGAAGCGTTTTGCGAACATGAGCTGACGGGGATGGACTAGGAGCCTATTTCAACGGGCTGTCTCTTGGCGGCGGACCATTTTGACGTGCCGCGCCTATGGCACTTTAAGGCAGGGCGTGCTTGGGCATGGTCAGGGCAATACATGGCAAACAGCGACGCCGCCGCAAACAGGAAACGACACGTCCACACGCCCCTGAAGCCGCCCTCCCGAGGCGGCTGTGGGTCCTTGTCGCGGTGGGGGCGCTGCTCATCGTGCACGGTGCGTTGGCGATCACGAGCGTGCGGCAGAAATCCTGCACGTTTGACGAAGTCGCCCATCTGACAAAGGGCTATGCCTTTTGGCATGTGGACGACAATCGCCTGATGCCGGACCATCCACCATTGGCTCAGGCGTGGGCTGCACTTCCTCTGATGGACGGCGGGCTCAGGTTTCCCAGTCTGAACCAAGAGTATTGGCACAAGTCCGATATCTACAAGCTCGGGAAGCAGTTTTTCTTCCGGCTCGGGAATCATCCGGAGAGGATGCTGGTTCAGTCGCGTGCCATGATTGTGCTTTTGAGTATGGTGCTCGGTGGGCTTGTCTTTCGGTGGTCAACAAAACTGTTCGGGCGGTCCGGTGGGTTTGTCGCGCTCACCTTGTACACGTTCAGCCCAACCGTGTTGGCGCATGGGCGGTTGGTGACGACGGATCTTGTCGTGTCGCTGTTCTTCCTTCTGTCCGTGACCGCGATCTGGCATGTTCTTCACCGCGTAAGCCTGATGGCACTGCTGGGATGTACACTGGCGGTGGCGGGGCTCTTCCTATCGAAGATGTCGGCCGTGCTGGTGCTGCCGATGGCCGCCGCGCTCGTAGTCTTGCGGGTTGTTGATGGGCGGGCGTTGCACGTTCGGTTCCGGGGCGAACGTCGGATTGGTCAGCGGTGGAAGATGGCCGGGGTCTTCTGTGGCGCTGCCCTGGTCTGCACGCTCGGCGTCTGGTTTGCCGTGTGGGTGGCGTTCGCCTTCCGATACGAGGCCATGGTCAAACCTGAGCCCGGACGCGATACGTTCTTTACGGCATCACCGGTGCCCGAGGGCAAGGACGTCTGGGAGCATCAGGGGCGAGGCATCCAAGAGGTCGCTGCATCCGTCGCATGGAGCCGGCGGCATCGCCTGCTCCCTGAAGCCTACCTCTACGGGTTCCTCTCCACGATGCAGGCCGCCAGAGGTCGGGATGCCTTCCTCGACGGGGAAAGACGATTGACCGGTTGGTGGTACTTCTTTCCTTTGTGCTTTCTGTACAAGGTTCCGCTGCCTGTCATGTGTATGATCGTGCTCGCGGTAGCCGGCGTCTTCGTCAAGAACCGTCCGTCGGGCGACTCTTCGAGGGGTGGTGTCCCTCCCTCAGCCAGCCGAATCACGGAACGCCTCTACCGAACAGCCCCATTATGGGTTTTGCTAGTCACCTATTGGGGGTTCGCCGTCACCGCGAACCTGAACATCGGCCATCGCCATCTGCTGCCGACATTCGCGCCCATGTTCATTCTCTGTGGAACTGCCGGCGTGTGGATGAGCACTGCGAGGTGGTGGGCTCGGGCAGTTGTCCCTGGGGTGCTGGCTGTGCTCGCGGTGGTCTCGCTTGCGACATGGCCTGACTACCTGGCGCACTTCAACTGGATCGGCGGGGGGCGGTCCGGAGCGTATCGCCATCTGGTCGACAGTTCACTCGATTGGGGACAGGACCTTGCAGCCCTGAGTCACCGGCTTGCGGAGAACAGAGACGTTGACAATGTGTACGTGGCGTATTTCGGTACTGCCGGCCTGAGGCACCATGGTATCAAGGCATCTTCCCTTCCCAGGTACCTTGGTAAATCGGGCACGGGAGACTACCGGTTGAGACCGGGCCTGTACTGCATCAGTGCAACACGACTCCAGCAGGTGTACATGTTGAAGAGTTCTCGCTGGACCGACGCCTATGAAATCGAATACCGTCGACTCCTGCCGGAGATGCGTGCGTTTGAGAATACGCCCGATACCAGTGACGCTCGCGCTGAGCTGCTTGCTCGGAAAGACGCGGGCTTCCGGTCGCGATTCAAGCGTTTCCAGCGACTTCAGTTCGGCAGACTGTGTGCTTATCTTCGTCAGCGCGAACCGGACGATCATGTGGGGCACTCGATCCTCATCTACGGCCTGAGCGAGGATGATCTCCGCAGGGCGCTGGACGAGCCGAAGAGCACCGGGATATCAGAACCTATGACAGACAGACATGGGTACCCGGCAACGGACAACGGATGACGAATCACTTGACTCTCTGATAGACAAACAAGGCGCGCCGCACCGTTTCTTCATGAAGCTCCAGGTCATACTCATGGCGAGGTTCGCACCGTAATCCCAACCGCGGCGCCAGATCCGTAGCTTCGGCCACTTCATCTGAATCCGGCTCGTCGGTCTTGTAGGCGACGAACCAACCTGCGTGCCGGACGAACCCGGCAGCTTCCTTGAGACACTTTGGCAACGGTGCCACCGCGCGACACATGACAAGCCCGAAGGATTGCCCCGGTTGCCAATGTGCGGAATGCGCATGCACTACGTCCAGATTGGCAAGCCCGGGCGTGCGGCTGCTCGATGCGGCATCCACCACATCAGCCAGAAAACGTACCTTCTTGGCGGTTGCGTCAATCGCCGTGAGTGACCAGTCGGGGCGCATGACAGCCAGGGGTACAGCCGGGAACCCCGGGCCCGTTCCAACGTCCAGTACCGATTCGATGTTCACCGTCCGTCGTTCTCTAACCCAAAGAAGCAGGGCCAGCGAATCGGCATAGTGCTTGACAGCCGCCTCCACGGGATCGGTGATCCGCGTCAGATTGAACCGCCGATTCATCGCGACGATTGCGTCAAAGTGCGAGCGGAGCTGCGCAACCTGCTCCGTGCGAATGGGCAGCCCCCAACGGCCGAGGGTATCGAGCAACGCCTTGTTGAATAGGTCGGGCTCACCGTGCATACGTCCATCCTGCGCGATGGCCGTCGAGATTGCCAGAACATCGCACGGCAAGCCGCAAAAAAGACGTACCTTGCTCGTCGTTTGCCGGCGCGCCGGTACAGACCCAGTCCTCGCAAAGCTTGCCCTCCGCGCAATCCGCATCGGTCACGCACTCAAAGGCCGGGGAAAATCGCAGACGGCCGAACTGGCTGGCAAGCCAAGGAATGCAAGAGGTACAGGAAAACTCGCTGTCCACCTGAAGGTGACGCCCTGTAGCAGCATCTTTGAAACCCCTGTTTGGTTGTGCATACGCGCCTCGTTTCCCTCTGCCGCGCGAGAACGTGCGAGCATGCGGGTATGGCGGGACGTGGATGATGGCAGGCTCCTTCAGGTCGGCGGTGCACAGAATATCTTCCGACACGGTGAGTGGGCGTGCGAGGATGGCGACGATTGTCCCGGTAGCTCGACGTGCGACGGCGCGTATTGCTCGGATAGTCGCACTGTTTACGAAACGTGGGACTAGACCACTCCCTGGTGTCTCAGGGATTCGATCCTGTCCGGTGTATAGCCCAGTACGTCGGCCAGGATGTTGTCCGTGTGTTCCCCGAGCAGTGGCGGTGGACGGCGAATCCCGGGCGGTGTCTCGGAGTACTTGATGGGAATCCCCGCAAGACGAAGTGTCCCAATGGTTGGGTGCGGCACTTCGGCGATCATGCCCCTGTGGAGAACCTGCGGGTCACTGAAAAGCCCTTGCATGTCATTCACAGGCCCGCAGGGCACGGCTTTTTCCACAAGGAGCTTCACCCACTCATCACAGGTTTTCCGTGCTATTACGTCCGCAACAAGCGGCAGAAGCACGTTGCGATTCTCGACGCGCTTGGGGTTGGACTCGAATCGGGAATCCTCAAGCCACTCCTTCTTGCCGAGCACTTTGCAGAGGCTGATCCAGATTTTCTGATTGGCTGCCGCAATCGCAATCGGCCGGTCCTTGGTGGGGAACACCTGGTAAGGAACGATCGATTCGTGTGCCGTACCCCATCGCTGGGCCTCTTTGCCCGCCACGAGATAGCTGCTTGCGATGTTGGCCAACGCCGAGACCTGAATGTCCAGGAGGCTGCAATCGATATACTGCCCACGGCCGGAACGCATGCGATGCAGAAGCGCGGCCATGATCGCTCCGGATGCATAGACGCCAGTCACGACATCCGTAATGGCCACGCCGACTTTGCAGGGGTTTCCATCACGTTCGCCGGTAATCCACATGAGCCCGCCCACCGCCGAAAGGACCATGTCGTAGCCCGGTCGGTCGCGATAGGGGCCGTCCTGCCCGTAGGCGCTGATGGCACAGTGGATGAGGCGTGGGTTAAGCTCCCGGAGCGTTTCGTAGTCCAACCCGAACTGTTTCATCAGACCGGGCGTGAAGTTCTCGACGAGCACGTCGGACACTCCGGCGAGTTCCTTGATAAGCTCGATGCCGCCCGAGGTCTTCAGGTCAACGGTAATCGACCTTTTGTTTCGGTTGCAGCAGAGATAATAAGCGCTTTCGCCGCCGGCGAAGGGAGGCCCCCACGTACGCGTATCATCGCCGGTTCCCGGTCGTTCCACCTTGACCACTTCGGCGCCAAGGTCCCCAAGGATCATGGTGCAATAGGGCCCGGCAAGAATCCTCGACAGATCAAGAACTCGAATCTCGCTCAACGGCAGGTCGGTCTCAGTTTGACCGCTCATTCTTTGTTCTCCAACGTGCCGGAATGCGCCCCGTACAGTCCGCCCGACGCCGGCGCGCGTTCCGGGAAACCGGATGTTCCGGCCGCCGATTAGCCGGATGGCCCACGTGTGTGGCTGACTCCGCTTCCGAATCCCTTGTCGAAGGCCTTGACATTCATGTCCACGGTCTTTGGCGGGACGCTTTCCGCGATCGCCCCGCAAAACGAGTCGCGGGTTGCGACGCCGGTGAGGCCCGCCATGTAGCCCAGCATGAGTACATTGGCTACAACGTCGCGGCCGAAAGTCTTGCGAGCCACGGCGGTGGCGGGGTAACCGAAGGCTTGGATGGGGCCGTTGTTGCAGCCCGCTCGCTCCTGATCGAGTGTTACCAGGTCACTCTCGAAAACCAGGACTCCGTCCTTCCTCAGATTTGCAAGGTACTTGTCCAGTGCCGGCTGGGACATGGCAACCAGCACATCGAGGGCCGACGGCGCCAGTTCGAGGATTGCATCCTTGGAGATGATCACATCGCTCTTGCAGGCCCCGCCGCGCGACTCGCTCCCATAGGATTGGGTCTGAAGGGCGTTGCTGCCGTCCAAAACGCCGGCGTGTCCGAGAATGTAGCCGGCCATTACGATACCCTGGCCGCCGAAACCAGCGAGTCTTATATCCATTGTGTTTCTCTCGCCGTCAGGTGTCCGTTGTGAGTCCTTTTTCCCCATGTCCTGCGCCGGAGGCTGAAGAGGAACAAGCGAGCATTATCTTCCTCTCTTCGCACCAACGCTTTCGTTGATCTGTCGCAGGCTGTCGGTGAACTCAATCCGGTCGCGTTCAACGAGCTTACCCACGACGATCTTGCCTTCGAGCTCGTCCTCGCCCATGCTTCTCGCCTTCGCCACGCTTACGCTGTTCTCCTTGAAGTACTCCATGAAGGCGACTCCATCACGCAGTCCGACGCGGCGGCCGTAGCTGACCGGGCACTGCGCTACGATCTCAATGAAGCAGAAGCCGTTCTTCTGAAGAACCTCCTTCATGGAGCGAATCAGCTTGCGGATGTGGTACGTGGTCCAACGGGCGACGTAGTTGGCCCCGGCGGCGGCCACAAGTTCGGCGATCTTCAACGGATACTCGGCGTTCGTGTAGGGTGTTGTCGTCGTTGTAACGCCATAGGGTGTGGTGGGAGACACCTGGCCTCCGGTCATGCCGTAAATGTAGTTGTTGACCAGGAACACGGCCAGTCCGACATTGCGGCGGGCGGCATGTATCAGATGGTTGCCGCCGATGCCGGCAAGATCCCCGTCGCCGGCAATGACGACGACTTTGCTGTCCGGTCTGACGACCTTGACCCCGGTGGCAAAGGCAATCGCGCGACCGTGTGTCGTGTGCAGTGTATCACACTTGAGGTAGGGACTTGGGATCCAGGACGAGCATCCGATCCCCGTCACGGAGATCATACGGTTCGGGTCGATCTGAAGGTCGTCGATGGCGTTGACGAAGGCGTTGAGTACCTGGCCGCCCCCGCAACCGGGGCAGAACGTCGTGGGCAGGATCTCCTGTCGCAAGTACTTAAGTAACCTGTGCTGTGGCTTTGTCATGGCAGCTCCGCGAGGATTGCCCCGTACACGTCATCCACGGAATGAGGAACACCGCCGATCTTCGGCGCGCGAACCACGGATGCGCCGCCCGCGCCGGCTGTCGCGGGCGCGTTTGCGAATCTCTCCACTTCTCGGGCGAGTTGGCCCAGGTTCATTTCAGGTACGAGGATCGTTTTAACCTGTCTTCCGATGGCGGTCAGTCTTTCTCCACAGAAGGGCCAGATCGTGATCAACCTGAAGTAGCCGACCTTCAACCCCTCCTCGCGCGCACGGATGACGGCCCCGAGCGCCGGTCTGGAGGTGGCGCCAAAGCACACGACGGCCAGGTCGGCGTCCTCCATAAAGCGTTCCTCATAGCGAATGATGTTGTCCCGGTTTTTGTCGATCTTGGCGTAGAGGCGTGTGACGAGCGCTTCGTGCACATCCTGGGAGACGACGTCCCGCATACCGTTTTCCTTGTGTGTGGAACCCGTGATGTGGACGGCGTTTCCGATCCCATACTCTTGCAGGGGTTTTATCAGTCCCGGTTCGTCGGCAGGATCGATCGCGCCGCGGGGAAAGACCTCGGTATCGGCGGGATCGGGGATGACCAGTTTCTCTCTGAGATGTCCGATCTCACCGTCCATTAGGAAGATGACGGGATGTCGGTAACGCTCAGACAAGTTGAAACACTCGATCATAAGATCGAGACACTCCTGCACCGAGTTGGGCGCGAGGGCGATCATCTCGTGGTCACCGTGGGTTCCCCAGCGGGCCTGGAGTATGTCCCCCTGCGCGGGCTTGGTGGCCTGGCCGGTTGACGGGCCGCTACGCTGCACATCCACCACGACGCACGGCGTCTCGGTCATGATCGCATACCCGATGTTCTCCTGCATGAGTGAGAAGCCGGGACCGGATGTCGCGGTCATGGCCTTCGCCCCCGCCCGAGCGGCGCCGATGACCGCCGCCATGCTGGCAATCTCATCCTCGAACTGTACGTAGAAGCCGCCCACGTGCGGGAGCTCCCGGGACAGAGTCTCCGCCACCTCGGACGCGGGAGTGATGGGATAGCCGCCGAAGAAAGTGCACCCGGCAAGAAGGGCGCCGTAGGCGGCCGCATCATCCCCCAACGCGAAACGTGTCCGTCCGGAAAGACCGCTCAAGTACTCTTTGGCTCTATCCGTCTTCACGTTCGTCGTCCTCAATGATGAAGATTGCAAAGTCGGGGCAGTAGAACTCACACTGGCGGCAATTCGTGCACTTGTCTCCGTCGATGACGCACGGCGTATAGAACCCACGGCTGTTGACCTTTTGGGAAACACCCAGCACGTGCTTGGGGCAGACGTGGATACAGAGGGCACACCCTTTGCAATATCTTTCATCGACCCTAATCATCGATCTTCACCCGTCCAACGACCGAGCCCGGTTTTCATGCCGCGCTTAGAAATCCAAAACATCCTATCGATGGCAGTGCTAGTGCCGTCTCCAGAAGGGTAATGGTGTTTCCTCCTCCCCTCCTTGACAAGGAGGGGTTGGGGGAGGTTCTTCTCCGTCTGCATGAACCCCCCTCGATCCCCATCTTGGTAAGGGGGGAAGCAAGCAGACCCCCCTCGATCCCCATCTTGGCAAGGGCGGAGGAAGCGGAGCAACCTTTGTTGAAACGGCACTAGAAGAGGTCATCGAGTTTATCATCCGCTCCGCCGGGCAGCTCGCCGTATTGGCTTAGGTGCTGTTGAATCAACTCGCTCTCCCTCTTTGTATACATCCGGTCTTCCTCCCAGAGAAAGAAGCTTGCATCCGCACCCGACTCGATCCTCTCCATGAGTCCCGCCCGCATGTCGGCCGTTCCCTTGATCGCGACCGGTTTCTTGTCATCACCGGCCAGGACGAAGACGCCGTCACAATCCGGCGTCTGCTCCACGTTGTCCCGGTTGAACACAAGCCACTTTTCGGGAGGTAGCGCGGATTGAGCAATCAACAGTCTCAGGTCACATTGCAGGCACCGCTTCGCCTCGCGTATGGCATCTTCGGGCGTGTAGTCTCCCTCGATCCGACGGAAATCCGTACAACGCTCGTCAGCGGAGGCGCAGGGTATCGGAATCCGGCTGCGCGGTGCGAACCCATCCTCCCTGCCGATGCGGGCGGCGGGCGGCGCCGGATCCGAGAATCGAAGCGACACGTCGCCGTCACCACCGAGGCGGCTGTCGATTCGCTCAGCCGCCGCACGTCCCGATGCCACGGCGTCCACCACGGACATCTGCCCTCCGGCAATGTCACCGGCGAGGAAAACGCTTTCGGCTTCGGCGGGGACATTGTCCGGCGGAGCCTGGCCGATGGCAAGGATCACGGTGTCGGCATCAACGGATTGCCGTGTCTGTTCATCGAACCGCGGCGCGAAGTTGTGCTGTTCATCAAAGACGGCCGCGCAGCGCCGGAACTCGACGCTGCATACCCTTCCATTGGCACCATGAATAGCAGCCGGTCCCCAGCTCGGGTCGACGATGATGCCTTCAACCTCGGCCTTTTCAATCTCATGGGCGTGGGCGGGCATTTCCTCTCGGCTTTCCAAACAAAGGAGATTCACGGTCGCGCCCGAGAGTCGCCGAGCCGTCATGGCAACGTCAATGGCAACGTTCCCGCCGCCCACAACAACGATTTTCTTGCCGAGATCGAATGTCTCTCCTTCCTTGACCGCCCGAAGGAACTCCAATCCCCACAACACGCCATCGAGGTTATTACCCTCAAGACTGATTCTCTTGCTGTTCGGCAGGCCCACGGCAATGAGCACCGCGTCGAACCCCTTGCCGGCGAGGTCAATCATGGCCTGGCCGTCTGGTAGTGGATGGCCGGTCTTGATCTCGACGTCCAGGTTGCGTATGGCGGCGACGTCCTTGTCCAAAACCTCCTTGGGAAGTCGGTACGCAGGAATGGACTGGGCGGGCATTCCGCCGGGTGATTCACTTGCTTCAAAGATCGTAACGCCGTGGCCTTTGAACGCCAGGAAGTAGGCCGCCGCCAGTCCAGCCGGACCGGCGCCGACAATGGCGATGTTCTTGCCGGTGGCCGGTGCCCTGCTTTGACCCGTGAGTGTGGTTCCGTTGGCGGCCTGGAGGGCGAAGCGCTTTAGCGCGCAGATGGCGATGGGGTCGTCAACCTGTTGCCGACGACACGTAAGCTCGCACAGGTGAAAGCATACGTGGGCGAGCACGTTTGCCAGTGGAAGCCTCTCCCAGACCAGGGCCGCCGCGGCGCTGAAATCACCGGCTGCGATGTGCCGTATGTATCCGGGAACGTCTATCCTGGCCGGGCACGTGTGGACGCAGGGAAGGAGCCATTGCTTCCTGTCACCCGGCTGGGTGTCCTTGTCGGCCAGGCAACCGGTAGGGCATACCTCGACACACGCCCCGCAGAACCTGCAGCCGGAATCGATCAACGTGCGACCGACACTCCCGACGATCAGGCGACCGTCATGGTGGACAAGCCCGAGCGCCTCCACTCCCCGGACTTCATTGCACACACGGACGCACCGGGCGCAATCGATACAGAGATTGAAATCACGAGTGAACAGAGGCTCATCATTGAGGACGGGGAGTCCCGCGGGCCTGTAGCGCGGTGTCTCTTCCTTCACGCCGATGAACTCGGCGACCTTGCGAAGCTCGCAGTTGTGGAACTGAGGGCAGCAGCGCTCCTCCTTGGGAACGTTTGAGGAGCAATCCTCCAGACTACAGCCCTCCTTCTGCGCGCACGTCAGACAGGCATGGGGATGACGTGTGAGAATCGTCATCAGGTTCGTGCGACGCAGGTTCTTGATCGCATCCGTGTCGGTACGAACCTCCATGCCGTCAGCCACGGGCGTATGACAGGCCCGGACCGGTTCCGCTTGGCCATCCACCTCGACCACGCATAGCCCGCAACCCTCGAGTCGGCGAAGTGCGTCCTTATCCGCGGGCTCGTTGTCAAAGGCGTCATCGCCGTGGAACACACGCGATGCGAGCGGTAAGTCGGTAAAGGGTGGAAGGTCGGGATGGTGGCAGAGGGAGGGGACGTACACACCGTTGCTCGTTGCGACGGCGAGGAGCGTGGCGCCTTCCTGTGCCTTGCAGGTCGTGCCGTTTAGGGTAATTTCGACCATCGTAGCGTCATCCCGCACACGTATGCGTTGAACAGGCGACCGCACCTTACCACGAATGCGAAATGGCCAGCGGTTTGCAGGCCTGTACACAGGGTAGGGGAGGACGATCGTGGTCCGGTTTGCACGGAGCGCACGTGTATTTCAGCTTCTTGCGCTCCTGATCGGTCACCATGGCGACCGGCTCGTCGCTTAGGGGATCGTTTGGGTCCTCGCCCACCTGGAACACACTGCTCGGACATGCCGCGACACAATCACCGCAGCCGTTGCACTTGTCGGTGTCGATGGTGATGAAGAAGTCGCCGGAACCGTCCTTGTATCCGTAGTTTGCGATCATACGCTCGCCTCCAGCCCGGGGCGTATCGAGACCGTAACCGGGCTCCTGTGAGAACCGATTGCGCTTCGAGAAGCCAATCCTGCCGTCAAGTCCACTTTGAGACGGTTGCTCAGGACTTCCGGCGCTTTTTCTCCAGAGCCTGGGCGAAGAGGGCGCCACCCAAGGCGCCCGCAATCTGTGAGTCATACTCGCTCTTGAGCGCTTCCATGCCCAGTTCCTTCTCGATACGCTTCACGACGCCGCTGTTCTTGCCGATGCCGCCCGTGATGGCGAAGTCCTTCTCCACCTCGATTCGTTCGAGCAGCGTGACAATACGATGGGCCATGGCAGAGCAATAGGCCGCGAGGACCTTGTTCTTGGGCCAACCCTCGCGCAGAAGCGCCGAAGCCTCGGACTTGGCGAAGACAACGCACGTGCTCGACACGGGCTCGGGTTCCTCCTCGACGGAGAGGGAAAGCTCACCAACCTCCTGAATGGGGATCGATAGCAGATCGGCGAAGACCTCCATGCCGCGCCCGGTCCCCGCGGCGCACTTGTCGTTCATGAGAAAGGCCTCGACCTTTCCGCGTTGATCGCACCGGATGGCCTTGCAGTCCTGCCCGCCCATGTCCAGTATGGTGCGCACGGTCGGGCCGTACATGAAGTTGCCGCCACGCGCGTGACACGCGATTTCTGTAATGGCCTTCTGCGCAAAGGGGACATTGACGCGGCCGTAACCGGTGCCCACCGTGAAGTGGATGTTGTCAAGGGCAATCCCCGTTTCTTCCATCGCCCAGGTGATGGCCTTGTTGGCGCTCTCCGGGCTGTCGGAGCCGGTCCGTTGGTTGCTGAATGCGTAGAGCTTGCCGTCCAGCAGGATCACGGCCTGGGAACTGACCGAGCCTATGTCCACGCCGGCGCTGATGATGTCGGCATCTTCCCAGTTCAGGCTCTCGTCATGCCAGCGGTATTCTTTCCATCGCCAGAATTCCTGTTTCTCAGTCAACGTTTGTGCCTCCCGATTAGAGCGTTTGCCTTCAGGTTGATTTACGCCGTGGCGGCGAGAGCCGCTCCGATGGCGCCGACATACTCGGGGTCTTCCGGGACGAAGACGTCCATCTCCAGACCGCGTTTCATGGCTTCAATGAAGCCGGGGTTGAGCGCCATGCCACCGATGAGGGCGATGTCCTTCTCAAATCCGACCTTCCTGACCATGGATATGATTCGACTGGCGACCGCATCCAGCACGGCCCGGGCGATGTCCTCGCGCGGCGTTTTGTTGTGGATCAAGGTGACAACCTCGGATTCGGCGAAGACCGCGCATTGGGCGTTCATCGGGACCGCTTCGTTGGATTTCAGGGAAAGCGGGCCAAGCTCCTCGAGGGGAACCTCGAGCGCGCGGGCCATGCCCTCGGCAAACGTTCCCGCCCCGGCAGCGCACTTTTCGTTGAAGGCGAAATCGATCACCTTCCCGGACCCGTCGCAGCGTATGGTGCGCCCCTCTTCCGCGCCTACGTCAACGACCGTGCGGCAGGATTTGAGGATGTGTACGATGCCCTTGGCGGCGGCACCAACCTCGGTGATCTGCTCATCGGTAAACGGGCAGCTCTTGCCGCCGGTTCCCGTGGCCGTGAAGCGGTCAACCTTGTCCTTCTTCAACCCGGCGGCGGCAAGACCCTCACTCAAAGCCTGCTCGGCGGCGGCTTTGGTGTCGAGACCGGCGAGGACAAGGCTCTTGCCGATTACCTTGCCGTTTTCGAGCAGCACCACCTTGACGGTCTTGGCTCCTATATCAACACCACATGCAATCATCCCATTCAACCTCCAAAAGGCCTTCCGTTAAGACCTGCCGTTTTTCTTGATACCCAGAGTCTCCATGAAGGTGTCGAACCGGACCTTGACACGCGCCTCGTCGAACTCGCGCTCATCGCCCATGTTGCCCTCGAACGCCATCACGGGATAGCCGGCCTCGATCAATCCCAGACGGTTCTCCGCGATTCCGACCGAAAGGCCCTCGCAACCGCGGTTGTAGTGCAGCATGATCCCGTCGAGGTGCCATTCCTTGGCAATCCGGATCATCATTTCCGTTTTCAGGTGCGGAGAGTAAAAGTGTTGCCATTCGGGCTTGCTCAGCGTCCAGTCGGCGTAGAGACGCAAGGCCTGGTCACGATCCTTGATCTCAATGCCCAGCTCCATCGGTGTCCTGCGCGGGCCCCAGGATCCATCCGGTTTGTCCTCCCAGATGCCTATGAGACCGAAGGTGTAAAGCGAGCCGATGGAAATGGCTCCAAACTCCTCCATGTAACGGAAGATGCTCAGGAACCCCCAGGGCGGCTGGGTGTCGCTCATGAGACGGCATCGCTCATTGGGGACGGCGGCGATACCCTGATCGATCCGCTCCTGGACCTCGTCGCGCAGCTCGTCATAGAAGTCAGCCGTCGAGCGGTCGTGCTTGTTGAGCGTGCCGAGTACGTAGAGCGAGTACATCGACTTTTCTTCGAGAGGCGCCGGAATGTGCTTGTTGAGGGCACAGATCTCGGCCCAGGTGGCTGTACTTCTGAACTCGTTCTTGACAGCCTCGATCAGGAGCTCATCACGGAACTTCCTTCCCGTGACCTTCTCCATCCATTCGATGCCGTCGTGCATCTGATTGACAAGGTAGTCGATCCTGTGCGGTGCGATGTCCTTGTACGGACCGGCTGCAACGTCCATGGTGAAGTGGGGTATACCACCCTCCAGATCGCTCACGACTTGATACCACTTGGCGTGGCTGCAGCAGATGTGGTCCTGCCAGATGAAATCGGGCTTTGGGAACGATCCGCCGAACGCGAACTCGTCGAGAATGATGGAGCCCCAATAGTTGCGCATATAGGCGCATAGGTCTCTCGCGTATCCGGCCTTTTCGGCGGCTTCGAGGCATCTCAGGGAATAGGCCTTATCGGCGGCGATGCTGGCGCCGTAAGGTTCGCTGGTGAGACTCCATACGTCTTCGCCAAGACCGGATGGGATCGCGCTGAAGGTCCAGGCGCCGCCGGCCCACCGCAGCCCGCCGCGGTCATGGGCCTTGGCGTAGTCGTCATAGTATTTCAGGCGTAGCTCCTTGGCCTTGTTCCAGCACTTGAGAGGAGCCGCCTTATACTTTGCTTTATTTGCCATCATGAACTCCCTCCCGCAGTGGGGGATCAAAAGAGATCGTCTTCCTGGAACATTTCGAGGAATGCCTCGATCCGGACCTTGAACTGACCGATCGGAACGGTCACGTCAAATTCGAGGAACAGCGTCTTGATTTCGGCGTTGTTCAGCGCCTTGATGATCGCCGGGTTGTCAAGCTCATGCGGATCGCAGAACTTCTGCTGCATGACCACGGCGCCTTGAACATCATAGGCCTTCGCCAGATCGAGCACGTGCTTGACCCTGGTACGTTCGGGCCAGTCCTTGGTCGGACACGGCACGCGCTTGATGTAGCGATCGGCGATGTTCACCAGATGGTTGCCGCCAGCCTCGACGTTGTTCCAGAAATAGCGAGTGCCGGTGCAATGGTCGTCGGTGACGAATGTGGCATCGCATGACTCGACCATTCCGATGAACTCGATGTCGTCGTTCTCGCTACCGAGAATCATCAGCCGTGTACCCGTGGGGCGTTTTGTATCTCGTTTGGTGAGACGCGTGAGCAAGGTCTCCAGGGCGGCGTTGTGATCCTGCTTATCCACCATCTGCGAGGAGATGACCATCTCCATGGCCTCCCCGCCGGTCAGCGGTGGCGAATCACTCTTGCGCAGCTCGAAGACCTTCCACATCAGGTCACGGTTGCGGTTGTAGACTTCGATGGCGTCACCGATGGCCTTGTCCTCAATCTTGCGGCCAAGCCAGTTCTCCAGGGATTCCCGGAAGAGCTCCAACTCCTTGATCAGGAACGGAGCGGCGTGAGGGCTCTGAACATGATGAGGCATGGGGAGGTAGTAGCTGTAATCGATCGGGATGTGCTTCTGCCAACTGGTGAAGGCCTGACGCACATGGAGGCAGGATTGGGCGATCGTGATTCCGTCAAGGTAATCAAATCGCCCTTTGAGCCCCTGGGCCAGGCAATCACGGCAGAAGGGGCAGAACATCGCGAAGATGTGAGGCTCCGTGACGTCCTGCACCTCGTGACTTCCCAGGATGCGCACCGGAAGAATGCCGGCGGCGTATAGGAGTTCCTCGGGGACGTAGGTGCAGAAGTAACCCATGATCCTGCCCCCGGTTCGTTCCTTCCACTCCTTGGCATACTGCGCCCGGTTGAGCCACCAGTTGCGGAAGGTTGAGAATGTCTCCTGGTCAAGCATGGCCTGAGTTGCCATTGCCGCATCTCCTGTATCTTGAGAACCCGATGTCGGGCGAGTGTTTGAACTCACCTCCGACCACTGATTGCCGACCGGACCACAGCCGGGACAGTTGTGCGATGGGCACGGTCCGGACATTACACTTATCCCTTTCCTTCACCGGCCGCGCCCGAGGCGCTTGCTTCGTCATCCGTTGGATCGACGTCGGACATCCCACCGTCGGACGGATAATGCCATCCCGGAAGCTCAATGTCGCGGCAGGCATAGTTCATCTTGGGAGGCCTGGCGCCGCGATCGAGCAGTGCCAGCAGGCCCGTGCTGATGAATGCGTTCTTCTTCGGGTTGAAGACCTCACCCGTCTCCTGTGCCAACGCCTCGTCATCAATACCGCGAGCGAGCTGCAGCTTGAACAGAGCCCGCGAGTAGGGGGCGTCCTTGGCCATGAGGCGCGCCCGCTCGTACCCTCGGCGCAAGGCCTCCAACTCCTCGTCGAATACACCGTTGCTCAACCCGACCTGATAGGCCCGGTCGGCCGTCATTCCCTGATCGAACATCTCGATGATGACGGAATCGCCCATCCCCAGCCGCTTGAGCTCGCCGGCCGCGCCGAACCCGCCCAGAATGGCGTAGTCGAGTTCGGGCTGGTTGTACGTGTTCTTGGGCTGCCAGGTGGTGGTACGTTCGAGCGAGTCGAAGACAAAGCCCTCAGCCCGCACGTCGTATCGAAGATCGAGGAAGTAGTTGAACTCGGCCCCGCCGCCCCATTTCTCACCGAACACGCCGACCGTGGCGACCGGGCTTTGTTGGATTGTGCGGAACAGCTGCATACCGCAACGCGTGAAGGCGGCGGCCTGCGTTTCCGGGAGCGGGACGTAGCCCTTCCGGCGCTCGAACCAGCCGCGGTTGAACTCGCGTGCGTCCGCGCCGAGCATGCGCATTCCGCTACCGGCTGCGCTGAACAGCACAGCCCCACAACGGCCCTCGCGGTGAAGCGTGAGAACCCTGTCGTAGGCGTGGGCGAGTTGGTCAAGGGCGGCGCGGTTCCATACGTTTCCGCGAAGCGGGTTGTTGAACAGGATGCTGACAACCCGGTCGCGTGACGCCGGCTCGAAGAATTTCAGATCGAGATAGCAGCCCTTGTACTCGCCCGTGTCCAGATCGAACTCCGCCACCGGTGTGCGGAAATACTTGCCGTACCCGAGCAGGCGATTGATGTTTCGCTTCTTCATCTCGTGCAGCAGGCAGGGGCGGCCCTTTCGCGGACCGGTTTCGCCGTCGACATCGAGCATCTCGACCATGTACGGATCGTCGGCGTTCTCATCACGCCCACGGCGAACGAGCTCGAGCACACCGTCGATCGTCAGGTGGGCGATCAATGCGTCGACCACTTCGATAAGCCCTACCTTGAAGCGAAGTCCGGCACGCGTCGAGATGTTGATCTGCCCGGGCGTTGCGACGCGATCCTGAACCATGTCCAATCCATAGAGGCAGATGGGCAAAGCGTATCGCCGAAACGCACGGCCGCCGGCGTCGTCGGCGCAGGCTACGTGGATGAGCGACGCAGCGCTTTTGATCCTGCCGGCCCGACGGTCTTGCTCCGTGGCCTCGAAGAAGGACCAGAAGTCCTTCCGGGATATCGCGCCGATCGGAACGTACTTGCCGGTGGCAGGGTCGAGGACCTGCTTGGGGCTCGGTCGGCGGTCGTCGCTCCATTCAAAGAACCCCTTGCCCGACTTTGAGCTGGTTCCCGTATCGCCGTTTTTCTCCAACTTGGCGATCCAGTCGGGATAGTGCTTGCCATCGCGCTTGTAGAGGCTGCGCAACCGGTCGTGCTCGGGAAGGGCCTGTCCAAGATGTCTTGACGATTCCGTGTAGGGCATGTGGCCCGTCTGGTCGAGCACGGTGAAGGGGTTGGCCGTAAACAGATCCCACAGGCCTCCGAGCTGGACGATGTCCTGCCCCGTCTTGATGTCCCATGAGAGGATCGCCCCCATGGCCTGGAAGATCGGGTCGGTGAGGTAGCCGTGATGATCCACCGGAAGCGAGATCACGGTCTTTTCGAGGATCTGGTCGGCGAACACGACGCCGAACGCGAAAGTCTCGTTCGACGCATACTTGCCCTTCATCACATCGATAAGCCGGTTCGCCTCGAAGGGGAAGTACCCGTGTACGGTGAGGAACTTCTCCCGAAACGCCTCAGACTTGAACAACACGGCGAGTTCCTCGGTCGTGTGTGATGAGGTGTTCGAGAAGATGGCGGCAAGCTTTTCCGGGTCGGCCGTCTTCTCGATGGTCTCGAAGATCTTGGCCTTGATCTCGCCGCGTTCCGTGGCGACTTCCCAGATGATGTCAATGCCCTTGAGGTCGTCGTACGTCTGTGTGTACTTTGTGCGGGCCTCGAGTGCCTTGGCATCTTCCGGACGGATTTGCATGGTCTTGACCTGCCGCTGCCACAGCGCGCCGAGCTTCGCCTTGGCCCGTTTGAGGGCGTCGGGTTGCACGTCAAGGAACACGACCTCGTAGTCGGTCTTGTTCAATAAGTCGATGGCGATGCCCTGGCCCATGGTTCCCGCGCCGATGATCGCCACGGAGTGGACCTCGTTGATCCGTTTGACAACCGGTTCGATTGATTTGTCACCACACGAAAACGCACGTTTCATACCAGCTTGTCCTCTTATGAGCGTCGCTTAGAGCCGCAGGCTTCAGCCCGCGTCGTGCCACAGCTTGATGAACTGCGGCGGATTCCTGAGATCCGCGCGGGTTTCCGAGCCCGCGGCCCGATCCGGTATCTTACGTCTTCTCCGTATCACGGATGATCAGGGCAGCCCCCTGACCGCCGCCGATGCATGCCGATGCGCAGCCGATGGGCACGTCGTGCCGTTCCATCTCATAGATCAAGTCCACGAGCAATCGCAGGCCCGTGGCGGCCAGCGGATGCCCAATGGCCACGGCGCCGCCGTTGACGTTCGTGATCTCGCGGTCCAGGTTCATTTCCTTCTCGACGCCGAGATATTGGGCCGCGAAGGCTTCGTTGATCTCCCAAAGTCCGATGTCCTTCTGCTTCAGGCCTGTCCGATCGAGCGCTCTTTGAATGGCGGCGACGGGACCGCGCCCCATGACGCGCGGCTCGACACCGGCCACGCCGTAGCCCATGATCTCGTAACGCGTCGGGAGACCTTCCTTTTCGGCCACGGAGCGGTCGACGACGATCGCTGCCGCCGCCCCGTCACTGATCTCACTCGCATTGCCCGGAGAGACGAGCCCGTTCGGCGTGAAGCCGGGCAGCTTCGCGAGCACGTCCAGCGACGTATTGCGCACGCACTCATCGCGGGCCAGATAGACGGGGCGCCCGTCGAGGTCCTTCGCGTCCACGGCGAATATGCCGCGCAGCGCATCACCACCGTTAAAATGGCTGTTTCGATAGGCGGCGCGTGCGCGACGGTGTGAGGTGTCGGCGAGCTCATCACATTCCTGTCGGGTCACGCCCATCTGCGAGCCGTATTCGTCGGCCGTCAGCATCATGGCCGTGTTCACAAGATCATGGTTGAGCCCGGTCAACATCGTGTCCTCGACCTTCCCACCTTCCACGAACTCCCAGAAGGCGGCGCCCGATCGTCGCGGCGATCGGATGATCTGCGGGCAGCGCGACATGATCTCAGCCCCTACGCAGAGTACGATCTTCGTGTCGTCGACGGCATCGGGCATGGCGATGTTCTGAAACGCGCTGATCACCGTCTGAAACCCGGACCCGCAGATGCGCTGCACCAGCAGTCCCGGCGTTTCGATATTGAGATGACACCGCAACGCGACGTTGCGGGCGAAGTAAATGTCCTGGCAGCCGGGGGCCGTGAACTGATAGACATTGGCACCGATGGATGCGTCGATCTTCTCTTTGGCGACGCCGGCGCGACGAATGGCCTCCTCGGCGGCGAGGACGCCAAGGTCTTCCGGCGCGAAGTTGCTCAGCGTACCGCGCTTGACGCCAACCGGTGTACGGGCCGCTCCTGAGATCACCACATGGGGGAAGTCGTCAGATTTCACTTGTAACCGTCCTTTGCACATCTGGTGGTACCTGAATGACGTTTGCCGGCGCCTGCGAAGCGAACAGCGTGTCGAGCTTGCCCTTGGAGTTGTTCAAGGCGGCCTTGCGCATGAGCTTGCCCGACGGGGTCAGCTCGCCGTTGTCCAACGTGGGCTCGTGGTCGGCCAGCACCGCTCGCCTGACACGCTGATACTTCACCTCGATTAGCGGGTTCACGCGGGCGAGCTCCGACGCATAGAGATCCAGGACGCCCTGATGGGTGAGCAGGCTGTCCTCGGGGACGCCCTGGTCCGCCGCCCACAAACGCAGGTCCGCAAGGCTCGGGTAGATCAAGGCGCCGACATAGTCCTTGCCGCCTCCCACAACCACGACCACGCTGATATAGGGGGACTCATTGACCAGGACCGACTCGACGCGCTGGGGATGCACCTTTTCGCCCGTGGTCAACTTGAACGTTCCGTCCTTTCTGCCGAAGACGCGCAGGCCGTCCTCCGTGAACTCGCCCAGGTCGCCCGTGTGGAACCAGCCGTCTTTCGAGATCACGTGCGCGGTGTTTTCCTCGTCGTTGAGGTAGCCCTCCATGACGTTCGGTCCCTTGACGAGGATTTCCTCCTCGCTGTCGATGCGGATCTTGACGCCTGGAAGGGGGATACCCACATATCCGCTGCTCCACTTCATGTCCTTGGTGGTAGCGGTGACACAGGGTGACGTTTCCGTCAGACCCCAGGCTTCGAGCAGCGGAATCCCATGCTCGCGATACGCCTCCTCGATATGCGCCGGCAGGGCGGCGCCGGCCGATAGAACGAAACGCAGACGATCACCCAGCACGAGCTTTGCAATCTCGGGATTCTTCCGGCATCTCTCCATGAGCAGGTCATGCACGCGCGGCACGCTGAAGAAGACGGTTGGCCTGAAGGCCTTCCAGTTTTCGATGAGACGGTCGATGTCCTTGCCGCGGGAATCGTCGAGGCAGAGTTCCGCCCCGTTGTAAAGGCTCATGAGCCGCTCGAACAGCCCGCCGAAGCTGTGGTGCCACGGCAGGTAGTTCATGTAGACGTCGTTCTCATTCACGTCCCACATGAGCGACATGGCCTTCTGCTGCGAGATCAGATGCTCATGACACAGGCGGACGCCCTTGGGTGCTCCGGTCGTACCGGACGTGTACATGATCAGGCAGAGATCATCCGGTTTGACGGCCTCGATCCTGGCGTGAAGATCAGCGTCCGAGGCGCCACCGTCGGCCGTGAGCGTTGCGAAGTCGATCGCGCCGAACTTCCGCGAGGACTTGTCGAAGTCCATGCAGCAATACGTCTCGGTCCACGGATGCTCGCCCCGCTCGATCTTCTCGAGTTGATGATTCCCGGAGACGGCCAGGAAACGAGGTTTGGCGTTGGTGAGCACGTAGGCGATCTGTTGAGGTTGGTAGCCGGCAAAGACGGGT
This sequence comes from uncultured Phycisphaerales bacterium, assembly GCA_965371725.1. Classification (GTDB taxonomy): domain Bacteria; phylum Planctomycetota; class Phycisphaerae; order UBA1845; family UBA1845; genus CBDUZO01. The sequence continues at coordinate 16,297 of CBDUZO010000003.1, read as the reverse complement.
ACGGTGACCGCGCCAATCGACATCGCGGCCATCTCGAGCATGTACATCTCGGCACGGTTCTCCGAGATGATCCCCATCCGGTCGCCGGCGCAAACGCCCCTATCCATGAGGTGGCGGGCAATCTGGAAGATCCGGCCCACAAACTCCTTCCAGGTAAGGGCGATATCCTTTTCCTTCCCGCGCCAGCGGAGGTAGACTTTGTCGCTCCAGCGCTCGGCGCGATCCTCGAGCAACACACCGAAGGAAGGCTCGAGCTCGCCCAGCGGTACCGGATGCGTATGCTCCTCACCGATCCTCTTGATTCCAATGTGCTCATCGAGGCCCATCGCCGTTGTCTGGCAGTAGGCGAGGCAGGAGTTGCTGAGCAGTTCCTTGCTTAGCGCGAAACGTTCCTCCGGTGATTTGTAGTGGAGGTCGTTCACCATGGAGTCGAGGCCCAGACGCCGTCCGACCAGGTTTGAGGCCGCGAAGTAGACAAGATTCGTTGCGAGTGCCTTGACGTGCGAGCAGCCAAGATGCCCGCCGACGCGGCTGGCGATCTTGTTGACCACACCCTGCTCGATCCGCAACCCGACCAGGCTGTCCGCCGCGGATTCGATCTCTCGGCAAACTGGAAAGGGGACACGAACCATATCGAGCTTGCTGCGCGTGATCTGTTCGTCAGGCAGAAAGACCGTCAGTTCGAGCTTGATCAGATGATCGTTATCGAGCACGGTGCCGATCAGGACCATCTCATCCGGGCCGGTGTCATACAGTTCAATACCGAAATTGCGTTGTGCGGTGAGTTTCATTCTACCTGTCCTCGAACCATCGGTGCCGGGGTCTTCATCTCGATGGTGGATCGCCTTGGCCATCGATTCCTGGACCCGGCGCTTCAGGGATTTGAATAAGGCCTCTTCCTCCTTGAGTCCGGCATTGGCTGCGTAGCGACACAGCGGCGGTAGTATCCATTCCTCATTGGAAAAGAGGCTGACACTGTGAAGCCCGTCGGCCAACGCGTCACGGAACGTCTTCAGCGAACTCGTGACGTGCCCGGCGTGTGCCAGGATTGTGGCCCGGTGCTTGGCCCAGATGTCTTTGTAGGTGGTGTCGTGAGGATAGGCGCCGACGGCCTGGCCCACGTCAAAGACGGCCCGCGTGATCTTCCCAACGAATTCGCTCTTGTCGGGGTCCTTGCAGAGATCGCCCATGCGCAGGTCGATCAGCCTACCGTCCGACTTGACTGTGTGGATCAGCCCGCCGACGTTAAGCACGATCGAGATCATGGCCTTGTCAAACTCGACCCGCGTGCCCGGAACACCGACTGCGTGAGTGTAGGGGTAGGCGTGGGCGGTCAGGATGGCTTCGATGCGCCGGCGCTCCAGCTCACCACCGCCGGCAAAGACGACAGCCCCCTTGCGCTCGAGCACGTAGATCGTGCCTGCACCGCTGCCGCGTCTGCCTCCCGCCTGAAGAGAGACGCCCCGAACGATTCGATCAAGCAGCAGGTGAACCATTTCCTCCGTGACGTCGGGGAGGCGCTGCATGAGAAGCGATTCACGGAGCTGCTCCTCGTAGGTCTGAAGGGTTTGCTCCGACAGGATTCCGTTGGGGAGCATCAGGAGAATCGGGACCTCGCCGCGGATGTCGTCGCACGACCGCAACCTCCCGCGATCGGAAAGGTTCTCGATATACCGCGTCAGTTCGCCGGTGAACAGGCCGAGCTGATTGGGGTTGCAGCAGACCAGCAAGAGCTCCGGCATGTGGTCGAGGGCGTCGACTTCCAGGAGATTGGCGAATATGCGGTCGCGCAGCGGAATGGAGCGAAGCGTACCCTGGTCGTCGAGGTTCAGCCCGCCCGCCTCTTTGAGCGGTTGTGTGATACCGTCGCCGCCCATTCCAATGAGACACTCCGCGCCGGCGTGGATGAAGAACGCCACGCCCAGCGCGCCGGGCGGATGAACCCCAAGCTCACCCTCGTGCAGCATACTCAGGAACACTCCTACGGTACGACAATCGAACGAAGCGACGCGCCTTCTTTCATCACCTCGAAGGCCTTGCCGATCTCGTCAAGGCTGAACCGGTGCGTGACCAGGCGCTTCAGGTCGATCTTGCCTTGCTCGACCATGCGGACCAGCGGGATGTAGTCAACGGGGCGACAACCCAGCGATCCGACGATATCGAGCTCCTTGAACATGATTTTGCCGGCCACGACATTTATTTTTTCGTGCGTATAGCCCACGACGCAGAGGCGACCGCCGACACGCACACAGTCGAGCGCTTCCTCAATCGTCCGCGGGTTACCGATGACCTCCATGGCGATGTCGGCCCCGCCGCCGGTCAGCTTCTTGACCTCCTTCGAAACACGCTCGACCTTGGAAGCGTTGATCGTGTGGGCGGCCCCGAATTCCTTCGCCCATTCGAGCTTGCGCTCGTTAATGTCAACCGCGATAACATAGGCGCCGACGGCCGAGGAAAGCAGTACGGCGTTGATCCCCACACCGCCGCAGCCGAAGATCACGACCGTGTCACCCGGTTGCACTTTGGCGCGGTTCTTGACCGCGTGGTACGGCGTCGAGATCGCGTCGGCGATGATCGAAGCCTCCTCGAGCGGAACGGACTCGGGAAGATCGAGCACGTCCTTGGCCGGGACGGCCACGTATTCCGCATACGCACCGTCGAAGTGATTGCCGAGCATTCTCATATCGCTGCAGATGTTCTCGCGACCCAGTCTGCACGCAGAGCACCGCCCGCACGTCAGGACGGCCGGGATCAGCACGCGTTGACCTTCCTTTACGTTCGTGACGGCTCGGCCCGCCTTCTCGACGATGCCCGAGGCCTCGTGCCCCAGAACGATCGGAGGTTTCTTGAAGGTCGGTACGCCGTGGTCGATATAGTGCAGGTCGGTATGACAAACGCCACACGCCGCCACCTTGACCAGGATCTGATCCTCGCTGATCTGCGGAACGGGAATGTCCTCGATCTTCAGTCCCTTTTCACTACCGTGAAATACCACCGCTTTCATTTCGTGGATCCTTATTGAGCTTTGCACCACGCACCGACGTCCGCGGTGCGACACGTGTCATGCGTGTTTCCAGTTTGCCTGACGCTTCTCCATGAACGCCGCGATGCCCTCATGGGCGTCCGAGAGCTTCATGAGGTCATCGAGGTACAACTGCTCGATGCGCTCGAGATGGGCGAGGATCTGTTCCCTGGCGATCAGGGTCGTCGCCCGTTTGGCCATCCGAACCACCGGCCGCGACAGCGTACGCAACTGCCCGAGGTAGGCGTCGACACGCTCCTCGAACTCATCCGTCGGGTACACGTGATTGACGAGTCCCATCGCACCTGCTTCCTTCGCGCCAATCGTCATACCGACGGCACACAGCTCGATGGCCTTCTTGATCCCGATCTGCAGCGGGAGGATGCACGCCGCCACGGGCGGCAGCACGCCGACCTGCACCTCGGGCTGACCGAACTTGGCCCGCTCCGATGCCAGGACGATGTCACAGAAGCAGGCCAGCTCACACCCGCCGCCCAACGCCGCGCCGTTGACGACGGCAATCGTCAGCGCGTCCGTCGCGGCCAGCTTCCGGAAGATCCCGTGAAATCGCTCGATCATCTCGCCGACTTTCTCGTCCGTGTGATCGCTCACATCGACCCCGGCGCTAAAGGCCCTTCCGTCGGCCCGCAGGACCAGGGCTGACAGGTTGGAGTCGGGAAGCAGGGATTCCAACAGCGTGTTGAACTCACCCATCATCGGGTTGTGCATCACGTTGAGCGGTGGGCGGTTCAGCGTGATCGTGGCGATCCCGTCCGTCGTGTCCAGCTTCAGGAATTCGTAGTCGCTCATGGCTTTTACTGCTCTCGCTTGATGACCAGTGCCATACTTACCCCGCCGCCCCCGCAGATACCGGCCACGCCGTGCTCACCACCGGTTCGCTTCAGAGCGTGGTACAGCGTCACGACGATGCGGGCGCCGCTGATGCCCGTCGGATGTCCGAGGGCGATGGCGCCGCCGTGGACGTTCAGCTTGCTGCGATCCCACTTCAGCACGTGCTCATTGGCCAGCACCTGAATCGCAAACGCTTCGTTCACCTCGATCAGGTCCATCTGATGGAGCGTCATTCCGGCCCGCTCGAGTGCCGCCGGGATTGCGATGCCCGGTCCCTCACCCATCGTGCCAGGTTCAACGGCGACATTGGAATAAGCCACAAGCGAAAACAGCGGCGTAGCCCCCAACGTTTTGGCGTGCTCGCGCGATGTGATGACAAGGGCGGTGGCGCCGTCCGACATGCCGCAGGCATTGGCAGCCGTCACCGTGCCGCCCTTCCGGAACACGGGTTTCAGCTTGGCCATTTTCTCGACGGTGGTGTCCGCGCGGATGGTCTCGTCCTTGTCGAATACAATGGCGGGCTGTTTGCCCTTGGCCGGTATCTCGACCGGAGTGATCTCCTCGTCGAACCAGCCGCTGGACTGGGCCTTGGCTGCCTTTTGGTGGCTCTCGACGGCAAACTTGTCCTGCTGCTCGCGCGAGATCTTGTACTTGTCGAAGAGGTTCTCAGCCGTGACGCCCATCCCCACGCCGCAGAGTGGGTCGATGCTGTCCGCCCAGCCGTCCAGCAACGTACGATCGCCCATCTTGAAACCGCTCCAGCGGCAGTCCTTCAGCAGGTAGGGGATCGTGCTCATGCTGTCCATTCCTCCGACGACGAGGGTCTTGCTGTCGCCGAGGCGGATGGCCTGTGAGGCAAGGGCGATGCAACGCATGCCGGAGGGACAGGCCATGTTGACGGTCTGGACCGGAACGTTGGCCGGTACGCCGCCGCGCACCGAAGCCGTTCTGGCAGGGTTCGGTCCGTTGCCCGCCTGGCGACAACTGCCGAAGATCACGTCGTCAATGCCGTCCCCCGACACGCCCGCTCGCTCCATCGCCGCTTTGATGGCGGCGGCTCCGAGGTCGTAGGAGGCCGTGTCCTTGAGTGTTCCACCGAAACGCCCCATCGGCGTCCGCACTGCGCTGATTGCAACTATGTCGTTGAGTTCCACAGTATTCTCCATGCGGCGAGCCTTTGCTCCCGCTATCACGAATCGCTTATCCGGATCGTCTGTTCACCCGCGGGCCGGCAAAACCGGGCCCGCCGATCCCCACGTCAGATGTACTGTCCCCCGTCGACCTGGATCACCTGGCCGGTGATGTGCCTGGCGGCCTCGGTGCACAGGAACGTCACGACCGATGCCACCTCCTCCGGTTTGCCCAAGCGCCCGAGCACGATCTCCGCAAGGGCGGCTTCAAGCACCTTCTCCGGAGCGTCTTTCATCATGTCCGTCTCGATCAAGCCGGGTGCCACCGCATTGACATTCACGCTCGCGCGGCCCAGCTCGCGGGCCAGTGCCTTGGTCAAACCGATGATTCCCGCCTTCGAGGCGGAGTAGTTCGTCTGGCCGAGCTTGCCGCGAAGCCCATTGATCGAGGTGACGTTGATGATCTTCCCCGATTTCTGCTCCCGGAAACCGGGGACGACGGCGTGGATATAGTTGAAATAGCCCTTCAGGTTGATGTCGATGACCTGGTCCCACTGCTCCTCCGTCATCTTCCAGATCATGGCATCGCGGTTGATACCGGCGTTGTTGACGAGGATATCGAGCCCGCCGAAGGCCTCCCTCACCTTGGCGACCATGCGCTCGGCGTCGGCGAAACTGGCCACGTCCGCCTTGACGGCCAGCCCCTTGCCGCCGCCAGCGTCGATATCGGCCGCCACCTGGTTCGCTTCGGTATCGTGTTTGCGGTAGTTGATGGCGACACTCGCGCCTTGCCGCCCAAACTCTCGCGCGATGGCGGCCCCGATGCCCAGACTACCACCCGTGACGATAGCTCTCTTACCTTTAAGTGTCATAGCTTTGTCCTAAACAGGTTCCTAAGCGCCTATCCCAACTTCGCGCCGCACTTGCCGCAGAACTCGAAGAACGCCGGAATACCTTTGGCCTCGCACGTAGGACAAGTCCCGGAGTACGGACCCCAGAGAAACTCGCTCGAACCGTTCGGATCGGCTGCCCGCTTACGCATGCCCAGGAAATCGACCTTACGTTTCTCGACAAAAGCTGTCATGCCCTCGTGCGGTTCGAGGCAGGTGTAATGGGTCGACAACCAATCCCGCGCGTGCCCGGCCGTGGCGTGCCACGAGAGTTCCTTCCAGAAGTTCACCTGGGCCTTGGTGTAACGCGTGCACTCGAAGAACTTGTTGACGACCTGATCGCAAACGTCAGCCAGGACCTCATCGAGCAGTGTGAAGTCGATCGCATAACCGTCTTTACCCTTCTGTGCCTTCGAGATTTCCTGCGGCGTGGCGCGGCGCTCGAAGGGGTTGTCCCAAGGGTCGGTGTTCCAGTCAGCCAGGAACGTGCGTCCACCATTGAATTGCGTCACGTATTTCCCGTCGGGTCCCTTGACCGTCGGGACGACGGCGTTCACGAGCCCCATGGCCAGGGAGGTAAACGCCGCGTAACGCTGGTTCAGGAAGAGAATGCCGCGCGCCGTGCGATCACCCGTGTGCAAGGGCAACCACTGCGTCGATCCGCCGCACGCGACCGAGCCGACGCCAGTGCCCACCTGGGCGATGAACGCGTTCTCGCCCATGATGCCGAGGTCGCAGGCAAGCTGGCTCTCATTGCCACCGCCGACAGCCATCCCATTGAGCCGCGCGATCACAGGCTTGGAGCAATTGAGGATGGACTCGATGTAACCCTTGAAGCAACACATATACTTCCAATAGTCCCGCGGGCGCTTTGTGTAGCTCTCCTGATACTCCTTGACGTCACCACCGGTGCAGAAGGCGCGGTCGCCGCTTCCCGTGTAGACGACGACGGCCACACTATCGTCCCAGGAGGCGTCCTCGAAGGCGGCTGCAAGCTCCTGGAGGGCGGGGGTGCTGTAGGCGTTGTAGTTGTGGGGGCGGTTGATCGTGATGCGGGCCACCCAATCATGCTTTTCGTATTGGACTTCCTTGAAATCGAAGGACGTAGCCTCGCGTGGGGGAAACAGACTCATGGCGAGCTCCTGTGAATGACAAACCACCTGTCCAAGCCGCGCGCGGACCGGCACGGGCGACGGAACCAAAAACCGAACGTACGTTCGATCGGGAAAAGCGGCGAGAGACCTGCTACACCTTCCCCGTCACCGCCCTTGCCGAATCGGGCACAATACGGATTATCGCACATCCCAGTATTGCGTCAAGCAGGTTATCGGGGTTTCGCCTTGACATGGGCCGATGGACGGGGCATAGTGTGTGCAAGCGAGCGTCCGCCAAAGCAACAGCGATCCTTGCCCATGTTACCACAGCCACCAGAACGAGCGTTCGAACACGGAACGGAACCTGCGACGGGAAACCGAAGTACCGACGCACGCGGAACTTACGACGAGCGGCTCAACCATGTCCTCCGCGTGGCGACGGATGTCATTGCCGAGGTCGGATACGAAAAGGCGACGATGAGGGCTGTGGCGAAGGCCGCGGGCGTGAGCCTGGCCGGGCTGTACCACTACTTCGACGGCAAAGAGAGAATCCTGTTCCTGATCCAATTCCGCGCCTTCAACTCGCTCATCAACGGGCTCCAGGAGAAGTTGCACGGAGTGGCCGATCCGATCGAGCAACTGCAGATCATGGTTCGGGCTCATGTGGATTACTTCGCGGCGAACATGGCCGCCTTGAAGGTGTGCTCGCACGAGTTCTACGCGATGACCGGTGATGCGTATGAGGAGACGCGCCAACTGTGCCGTCAGTACTACGAGCTGGCACGCGGGATCGTGGATCGTATCTTCGAGAGGCATGTGACGGAGAAGGGGCTCGACCGGCACGTGGCCACCATGTCCTTGTTCGGCACGCTGAACTGGCTGTACAGTTGGTACGCTCCGAGGAGGGGGTGCTCGCCGACGACCGTGGCGAACCAGATTGCATCACAGTTTCTTCACGGTGTTATGGGTGTGAATCGGGGACCGTAGCGGGCGGAGTCCGTGAGACGAGCCGCGGACGGAACCTGTCCCGACGTTGTCGGGAGTCCGCGCGGAGATACGAATGGCGTTGGTGGCCCGCGCTCTGAGGATCCGCGCGACGTAAAGCCCGCCGCTCGATCGGTTTGACGGGGCAGCGTATGGCCGAGTCAGGAGTGAAAACGTGTATGTGCCTGCGATAGAGTTGCACGAAGCGGCCACGCTTGAGGAGGCGGCCGGAATGATGCAGCGTCACGCACCCAACGCCCGTATGCTTGCGGGGGGAACCGATCTGCTCGTCGATCTGAAGACGGGCAGGGTTTCCATTGACCACGTGGTTTCGATCAACCGAATCCAGCCGTTGCGCGGTCTGTCCGAAACGGACAGCGGTTTGCGGATCGGATCGCTCACCACGGTCGCGCAATTGGACCGATCACCGATTGTGAAGGAGCGCTTCATCGCGCTACGCGACGCGACGGGCAAGATGGCTAACCCACAGATTCGGAATGTGGCCACGGTGGGGGGGAACATCGCTAGTGCGGTGCCCTGTGCCGATCTTCCGCCGATCCTGACAGCCATGAACGCATCGGTTGTTCTCTGGTCGGCGAAGGGCAAGCGTGAGGTGGTGTTGGAAGAGTTCTTCGTGGGGCCGCGCGAGACGGTTCTGCGCAGCGATGAGGTATTGATGGCGGTCGTCATACCGGGGCTTCGAGCGAGATTCGGTGCGGCATACGCCAGGTTCGGTCAAAGAGACGGCAACACAATTGCCGTGGCGGCCGTCGCGGCGAGCTTGCTGCTTGGTGGCGGCAAGAAGATCAAGGATGCGCGTGTGATTCTTGGTGCTGTCGCGCCGATTCCCAAGCTGGTCAAGTCGGCCGGCGCGGCGCTGGTCGGCCAGGTGCCCGGCGAGAGTGCCTTTCGCAAGGCGGCTGAGATTGCCATGGCCGAGACGGAACCGATCGCCGACGTTCGCGGATCAGCCGAATTCCGGCGCGAGCTGGTCGGCGTGCTCACCGAACGCGCACTGGTTACAGCCCTTCAACGTGCTCAGGAGAACCGGTGATGGCTGTTGCATGCAGGCTTACGGTCAATGGCAGCGCGTATACCGTCGCCGTCGAACCGGGCGAGACATTGCTCGACGTTCTCCGAGAGAAGCTTCATCTGACCGGGACGAAGAAGGGCTGCAACGTCGGCGATTGTGGAGCGTGTACGATCCTGGTGGATGGGGAGGCGATGAACAGTTGCCTGCTGCTCGCCTGCGAGATGGAAGGCAAAGCCATCACCACGGTCGAAGGGCTTGCCAAGGACGGAGAGCTCGCGCCCATCCAAAAGGCGTTCGTGCACGAGGGCGGAATCCAGTGCGGGTTCTGCACCCCCGGGATGGTGATGTCGGCCACCGCACTTTTGAGCAAGAATCCCGACCCCAGTGTCGACGAGATCAAGGAGGCGCTCTCCGGCAACCTGTGCCGCTGCACCGGGTATACGGGCATCCTTCGCGCCATGCGTCGCTGCAAGGAATACCGCGAGGACGCTCGAACCGGGGACCCAACCTGTCCCGACATTGCCGAGAGTCCGCGCGAAGATGCGAATTCCGCGAAACGAGCCGCGGGCTTCAGCCCGCGCGGAGATGCGAATGGCGTTGGTGTTCCGCGCTCTGAGGATCCGCGCGCGGGCACGGATGATGGGGATGTTTCGCAATGTGGGGATCCGCGCGGGCTAAAGCCCGCGGCTCAGGGGTCGGAGTTCGGCGGCGTGGGCGTTTCGATCCCTCGTGTTGATGCGGTCGACAAGGCTACCGGTCGAGCACAGTACACAGCCGACATCTCGTTGCCGAACATGATCCACGGAAAGATTCTCGGTTCGCCGATCGCGCATGGGCGGATCAAGCGGATCGATGTATCGAAGGCCAAGGCGCTGCCCGGTGTGATTGCGGTCATCACGGGTGAGGACGTTCCCGACACGATGTACGGCGTGTCGCCCGCCCGGTACGACGAGTACGTGCTCGCGAAGGAGAAGGTGCGGCACGTGGGTGACGAGGTGGCGGCCGTCGCAGCCATCGATGAGCGAACGGCCGAGGAGGCGCTCAAGCAGATCGACGTTGAGTATGAGGAGCTACCGGCCGTCTTCGATCCGATGGCAGCCGTGGCGGACGGCGCGGCGCAGCTCCATGAGCGATACAGGAACAACATCAACACCGTTGTCGATCACGAATTCGGCGATGTCGAGAAGGGGTTTGCCGAATCCCATCTTGTGCGGGAGGAATCGTTCGTCGGCAACCATGTTTATCAGTCTCCGCTCGAGCCGCATGCCTCGATCGCCACGTGGGATTCGGACGGCACGCTCGTGCTCTACAGCGCGACGCAGGTTCCGCATTACGTGCAGTATATGATGGCGCATGTGCTGCACATCCCGCTCGGACAGATTCGGGTGATTCGCCCGACGGTCGGGGGCGGCTTCGGCGGGAAGGCTGCGACCTCACCGCTGGATCTGTGCGCGGCCATCCTCAGCAGGAAGACGGGGCGCCCCGTCAGGATGGTCTACTCGCGCGAGGAGATGTTCCACTACGGACGCGGTCGGCATAAGCAGCACATGAAGTTCAAGCTCGGCGTTGATCGGGATGGGAAGATCAAGGCCTTCAGCAGCGAGATCTACCTTGACGGTGGGGCGTATTCGTCTTTCGGCGTGGCCACGGCGTATTACGCGGGCAGTGTCGTTCCCACCCTGTATCACTTCCCCGCCTACAAGTACAAGGGCTATCGCATCATGACGAACAAGCCGGCATGCGGTGCCATGCGAGGGCACGGCGTACCGCAGCCGCGATTCGCCTTCGAGTGTCTGTTCAATATGATCGCGGATGATCTCGGGATCGATCCGATCGAAATCCGCCGTCGCAACGCCATGACGCCGAACACGATGACCATCAACGAGATGGACATCGGAAGTTGCGAGTTCCGCGCGACACTCGACGCAGCCTGTGACAAGAGCAGATGGGACGAGAAGTATGGGAAGCTGCCGAAGGGCAAGGGGATCGGCGTCGGGTGCGGCGGGTTTGTTTCCGGCGCGGGGTATTGCATCTATCGCGGGCAGGTGCAGCTCTCGCACGAGAAGGGGCCGGAGCACTTCCAAAAGAAGTCCATCTTCCCGCACGCCAACGCCGTCGTGAAGATCAGCGAGGACGGGATGGCGGCGGTGTTGATGATCGGGGCGGCTGAGATCGGGCAGGGTAGTGACACGGTGTTGACGCAGATGTGCGCACAGTCGCTTGGGATTCCGGTCTCGCGCATGCGCATTCGGAGTGAGGATAGCGACATCTCGCCGCTCGATCTCGGTGCCTACTCCTCTCGTGTGACGCTCATGGGCGGCCATGCGGTGTCACGGGCGGGGGTGGCTGTCGTGGACAAGATGAAGCCCTACGCAGCCAAGATGCTCGGCTGCAAGGAGTCCGATGTCGTTGCCCGCAATGCCAGGATGTTCGTCAGACGAGCCGCGGGCTTCAGCCCGCGCGGAGATTCCGATTCCGCCGCGCGAGCCGCGGACGGAACCTGTCCCGACGTTGTCGGGAGTCCGCGCGGAGATGCAGATCCCGTGAAACGATTCGCGGGCTTCAGCCCGCGCGGAGATGCAGATCCCGTGAAACGATCCGTGGACTTGAGTCCGCGCGGAGACTATGGCGATGCGGGACCGATAGACGAGTCGCGCTCCGTCGCTTGGGAGGAGGTCGCCCGGAAGTACTTCAACGATAACGGCCCGCTGGTCGGGACGGGCTGTTACAAGCCGCCGGATGGGCTGGGTGGCAGTTACAAGGGTGCGACCGTGGGAACCAGTCCGGCGTACTCGTTTGGGACGTCGGTGTGCGAGCTCTCCGTTGATCTCGAAACCGGGAAGGTCAAGATCGATCGCTTCACCGATTACCACGACTGCGGTACGCCGATCAACCCTCGCGCGGTGCACGGCCAGGTGGAAGGGGCGATCGTGATGGGCGCGAGTGAGACGATCATGGAGGACGTCCAGTTCGATGAGACCGGGCAGATCCTCAACCCGAACCTGCACGGTTATCTGATCATGACGATCAAGGACGCGCCGGATATCTTCAGCGGCATCGTGGATTCCTACGAACCGCGAGGCCCCTTCGGTGCCAAGGAGATCGGCGAGGGCAGCACGCTTCCCGTTCTCGGCGCGGTCGCCCACGCCATCGCCAACGCCACCGGCGTCTGGATCAAGGATCTCCCCATCACGCCGGAGAAGATCATGAAGGCCCTGAGGGAGAAGCGCACAGCCGGTTGAGCAGATTCCGAGGTAATGATAGGGAACGGCTTTTGAGGCGTATCGCCGCGATGAGTGATTCGACGCACATTCTCGATACAGTGATTGGTCACGTTGACGCCGGGCGGGCGGTGGCGTTGTGTGTAATTGTGGGCACGCGGGGGTCCGTACCGCAACACGCTGGAGCCATGCTCTGTGTTGATCAGGACGCTCGGATCACCGGTACGCTCGGGGGCGGGTGCGTCGAGGCGGAGATTCGCCGGACGGCTCATCAACGGTTGTCAGCCGGTGATGAGGGGGCTGCGGTTGCCCGGGTGTGTGGGTTCGATCTTGACGCCGACTTCGCACATGAGAATGGTCTGATCTGCGGCGGGCACATGGACGTTGCGATCAGCGTGATCGCGTCGCCCGATGACGCGGGCCCGATTCGTGAGGCGGTCCAGCGCATGCGCGCCGGTGAGTCTGCGATGTTGCCCGCTCGGGTTCAGACACCCGACGGGCTGATGGAGTATCGCATCCACGTCGAAGCACCGCCCAAGCTCATCATCGCCGGCGGCGGGCACATCGGCAAAGTGCTGGCTGAGTTGATGGTGCCGCTCGGGTTTTATGTGCGCGTGATTGACGATCGATGTGATTTCGCCGGCACAGACCGCTTCCCGCCGCCGATCAACCCGATCGTGGGTGACATTCCCGAGACACTGCGAAGTCAGCCGATCGACGCGAACACCTATATCGTCATCGTGACCCGAGGTCACAAGCACGACGAGCAGGCGTTGGGCGCGGTGGTCAACTCACGGGCCAAGTACGTAGGCATGATCGGGAGTCAGCGGAAGATCGAGATCATCTTCGACAATCTGCGGCGCGAGGGAGTGAGTCAACGTGGGCTCGATCACGTTCACACGCCGATTGGTCTTGACATCAAGGCCGTCACGGTCGAGGAGATCGCGGTGAGCATCGCGGCTGAGCTGATATCCGTCCGGCGGGCGGAGTATCGCAAAGCCGTCGAAGGACCGATTCCTGTTTCACATTGAGATCGGCGGCCCGGAGGAAATCCGTACCGGCGTTGGATGCGGCATCTCCCGTTTGCGTGTATCATGACATCACATCAGTGGGCTGTGTTCATGCGACGCGCGGTTCCGCGCAGGCGATTGTCGGCGGCTCACGTGGGGACCTGGTAGGCAGTGCCCGCTGAAGGCGACAGGAGGTTTGTCGATGGCCGAGGCGAAGAAAGGTGACAGCGGGATCAAGAAGATCGCGGCTTCCGGGACGATGCGGAAGCTGATGGCCGATCACTTCTACGAGTTGGATCGGGCCGTCAAGGAAGGGCATCCGAAAGTAGCCTGGTGTACGAGTGTCGGTCCGGCTGAGCTTCTTCGGGCGATGGGGTTTCTCGTCTATTTTCCCGAGAACCACGGAGCCATGCTCGGTGCGACGCGAATGGCCGGCGAGACGATTCCGGCTGCCAACGCGATCGGTTATTCGCCGGATATCTGTTCCTATCTAACCAGTGACATCGGCGCATTCGTCCAGGGACGCACACCGCTCAGCGATGCCTATGAGGGGATCGCGTCTGTCCCGAAGCCCGACGTGCTGGTCTACAACACGAACCAGTGTCGTGACGTGCAGGACTGGTTGGCCTGGTATGGGAAGCACTGGTCACGTCCTGTCATCGGGATCGAATGTTATCGCAGCGTCGGTGATGTGACGGACGTGCACGTGGCGGGGATTGCCGGGCAGATCGAAGCACTGGTTCCCACCCTCGAAGAGGTGTCCGGCGTCAAGTTCGATATCGATCGGTTGCGCGAGGCGGTGCGTCTTTCGCGCCAGTGCTCGGATCTCTGGAAGGACGTGTTGGAGACCGCCGCGGTCCGGCCGTCGCCGCTGACTTACTTTGACAGCACGATCCACATGGCTCCTGCTGTTGTGATGCGCGGGACGCAGTCAGCCATCGACTATTATAACGAGTTGCTGCCGGAGCTGAAGGCTCGCGTCGCCGACGGCGTGGCAGCCGTCGACGGTGAGCGGTTGCGGCTTTATTGGGAGGGCATGCCGATCTGGGGACGGTTGCGTGATCTGGCGACCTTGTTCCTCGATCTTCGGACGTGCGTGGTGGCGAGCACCTATGCGAATTCGTGGATCTTCACGTCGCTCGATCCGGATGACCCTTTCAACTCGATGGCCAGGGCGTATACCGAGCTCTTCATCGTGCGATCGGACCCGGCCAAGGAGCAGTATATCGAGGAGATGATCAACACGTTCAGCGTGGATGGGATTATCTTCCACGACGCGAAGACGTGCCCGACCAACACGAACTGCCAACACGGGATGCCGGAGCGGATTTCCGAGCGGCTTGGGGTCCCGTCGATCACGATCGCCGGTGACCTGAACGATCTTCGATGCTACTCGGACGAGCAGGCCAAGACGCAGATCGAAGCTTTCGTGGAACAGCTGGAACGCTTTCAGTGATCTCGCAAGCGTCCGATGGCGAAGAATCTTCGGGAGGCTTCGGGATTCGGACGCTGCATCAAAACAGAACTTGTTCCGGACCGGTAGGGCAGGGCATCAAGGCCACTCGTGAAAGGGCGAAATGCGGACGAGCGGTTGACGGTCGCAGATTGGTTACGCTCGCTGGCGGGTTACAGTCACAGGTGGGTCGCAGTCGTGGGTAGGTTACGGTCGCGGGCGAGTTGCAGTCGTGGGATAGGCGAATGCGGGAGTGCTTAGCTTCCCCCCTTACTAAGTGGGGATTGAGGGGGTAGACGTTAACTGAAACCTCCCCCGCCCCCTCCTTGGTAAGGAGGGGAGTTCCCTCGGACTGCTCCGGCAGGTGTAGCACGTACGCAGGCGAATCCTGCCCGTGCGGTCGCTGACGTAGTCACGCGCGGAGGTGGTTTCCAATGGCGGATCAGTGGTCATTAGGATTGGACGTCGGTGCCTCAGCCACCAAGGCCGTGTTGTTGCACGGTGACGAGGTGCGTGCTCGGTCACTGCGCAGGTCGGGGGCTGACTTCGCCGGGGCTGCCAGCGCGTGCTTGGATGAGATTACCGAAGCCGCCGGGATCGATCCGGACCGCGTGAAGCGCGTCGTGGCCACCGGTTATGGTCGCCGTAATGTCGCGTTCGCTACGAAAACGGTTACCGAGATCACCTGCCACGCACGCGGGTGTCATGCGAACTTTCTGCGCTCGATCACGATCGTCGACATCGGCGGGCAGGACAACAAGGTCATTGTCTTGGAAGACGACGGCGATCGGCGTAGCTTCAAGATGAACCGCAAGTGCGCTGCCGGGACAGGTGCGTTTCTCGAGGAGATTGCCAATTCGCTGGACACGCCGCTTTCCTCGCTTGACGGACTGGCGCGCAAGGCGACCGGCAATGTGGAACTCGGATCGTTCTGCACGGTCTTTGCCAAAACTGAGTTACTAAGGCTGATCACCCAGGGGACGCCGCTGCCCGAGATCGTCAAGGCCGCCTTCCGCTCGGTGGTCAAACGGGTTTTGGAGATGGACCCGCTGGCCGGGCAAGCGGTCATGACGGGCGGCGTCGTGGCTCATAACCCGATCATCGTCGAGCTATTGTCCGAAGCCCTCGGCCGCGATGTGCTTGTCCCGGATTATCCCCAATACACCGGCGCTTACGGCGCGGCGCTGATCGCACGAGAGGCTGGGGCGTGAAGCGTGTGATTGCGTTACATGGCTGACTTATCGCAGAGTTTTGCCCTGGAGACTCGGAATGGACACACTGTTGGTGGACGGGACGTGGTGGCCGATCAGTCCTGAGGCTGTCACCGCTGTTGCCGCTTTGCTGACTGTGGTATGTGTGGCCCTTGGACTTCGATCGCTGTGGCATTCGCGCAGCAGCAACCACGTCGCTCGTAGCGGTGCGTAATGTTCTTGGACTTGCTGTATGCGGCCAGGGTAGTTGATGCGTCTGTTGACGCTTCACTCGTCCCGGAGGGACGACTGATAATAGCCCAGCAATTTATTGCTGGGTTTCTGTTGGTGCGTCAGGCATGGCGCGCAGCGTCATGACCTGACGCTGCTAACCGGTTAGCGAAAGCGACCCGGGATG
>CBDUZO010000002.1:0-103481 GCA_965371725.1 uncultured Phycisphaerales bacterium | reverse complement strand
ATGTCCTTGTCTTTCAAGGGGTTACGTCAGTAACTTTTTGGGAGGAGAACCAAAAGAAGAAGGCGAAGAGCAAACCGTAGCACACCGCGACGCTGATGCACCTGTTTAGAGCATTTCCGAATTCGTGTAGCGGTTGTAGCGCCGTCCCTTGTGGGCGGCGCCGGGGAAACCGTTCGTCACCCACAAGGGGTGACGCTACACGAAAACGGTAACTGCTCTAATACCACCCGCCCCTCTATCCCGAAGAATGGGTACGCACCGAATCGCCGGGCTTATCGCGCCGACCTACGTCCGTCGTCCGATCTCGATGGGGCGGTGGTCCGCGTATCTGCGTAGTGTAAGAGGGGATGATAGGCAGGAGACTCCGGAAGTGGAAGCCCCGTTGTACACACCTTGGGGAGCGGCTCGGATTCACTCGGTTGCTTGGAAGCCTCTCTGGCGTTTTGGGCCTGCCGGCGATAACATCAATTAGCTGCGGCGGTCCAGCCGGGTGTTTCGGTGCAGCGGCAGAAGCGGTTCGACAAGGGATTGCGGGGTCGTATGGAGGCGACGGATACATCCAAGACAACGCATCCCCCACCGGGATCGCTGATCGTATGCGGGATCGATCCGGGGCTGGGCACGACGGGGTATTCCGTGCTTCACAGGGATCGTGAGACGATCACCGTGGCCGACGCCGGGGTCTGTCGATTCGACGTCAAACCCCCACTTGCCGAGCGACTGATCGCCGTCGAGCGTGACATCGTATCGATTCTCCAAGAGCATCGTCCCTCCGTCGTGGCGGTGGAACAACTCTATTCGCACTACAAGCATCCGAGGACGGCCATCCTTATGGGGCACGCGCGAGGCGTGATCCTGCTGGCGGCTGCGCGGGCGGGGTGTGAGGTTCGAAGCTACTCAGCCACGCAGATCAAGCGCTATCTGACGGGCAACGGTCGAGCGACGAAGGTTCAGATGCAGCGGGCTGTGCAGACCACCCTGGAGCTTGCGACGCTTCCGGAACCGTCGGACGTGGCGGACGCCCTGGCGATCGCCCTTTGCTGCATCGCCGATTTGCGGCGGTGTGATAGGGACGGACCGGAACCTCACCGAAGCGGGGGAGAGAATCGTTGCGGTGGGCCTCTCACTTCCGAACGAGCGGAGGTGACGTCATGATCGTGCGGTTGTCGGGCACGCTGATTGAGGTCAACGAGGACTCCGTCGTGATCGATCGGGAGGGCGTTGCCCGTGAGGTGCTCGTGCCTCAGTTTGCCATTGGTGAGCTGGCTGCTTGCCGCGGGAAAGTCGTCACGCTCTACACGATGGAGTTCTTCGAGGGAAATCCGGCGGTGGGGCATCTGACGCCGCGCATGCTCGGGTTCCTGCACGTCGAGGATCGGTTGTTTTTCCAGCGGTTCGTGAATGTGAAGGGGATCGGCCCGCGCAAGGCGTTGAAGGCGCTGACCGAGCCGGTACGGCGGATCGCGTCCTGGATCGAATCGAGCGATGTGAAGGCGATCACGCGTTTGCCGGGGATTGGCCAACGTGCCGCCGAACTCGTGGTTGCGTCGCTCAAGGGGAAGGTGGAGGATCTGGCGCTTCCGTCAGGCGAGGCCGGACCGGAGGCAGCCTCCGTATTCTCCCAGGCCCAGCGAGACGCGCTTGAAGTCCTGGTGGCGTGGGGCGATTCTCGCAACGATGCGGAGCGCTGGTTGGAGCGGGCCGGGCAACTGAGTCCGGACTTGCAGTCCCCGGATGAATGGGTGCGGGCGGCGTACCGCGTCAAAACCGGTGTGGAGGGATAGGACGGGCGGCGTTGACTGACCGGTTCGTGAAGCCCGTTGCCTGTCCGTGGCGGGCTTGGGGCCGGCGTGGCGGTTGAACAACGTATGGCACGAGATCGATTGATTTCCGGGGACGCTCGCGCGGGCGATGAGTCGGTCGACGTGACACTGCGCCCGCAGGTGCTCGATGAGATGGTCGGGCAAAGACGTGTCCTCGATAAGCTCGATATCGCCATGGAAGCCGCCCGCAAGCGCGCTGAACCTCTTGAGCATATTCTTCTGGACGGTCCGCCGGGCCTGGGCAAGACGACTTTGGCCAACGTTATTGCGAGGGAGATGACCGACACGCCGCCACGCATCGCGTCGGGCCCGTCGCTGGCGAAGCAGGCGGATCTGATGGCACTGCTGACGAACCTCGAGCGGGGCGATGTGTTGTTCATCGACGAGATCCATCGGCTTCCGACCGTGGTCGAGGAGTTTCTCTACCCGGCCATGGAGGACTTCCGTGTTGATTTCACGATCGAGGGCGGGTTGGGCGGCCGCGTAGTCAACTTCGCGCTGCGGCGTTTCACGTTGATCGGCGCCACGACCCGCGTTGGATTGCTCAGCGGTGCGCTGCGTGATCGGTTCGGGCATCGGTATCACCTCGATTTCTACTCGACGGACGACCTGGCGACGATCCTGCACCGATCATCCGGGAAGATGAACCTGAAGACGGAGACGGGCGCGCTGGAGCTCATCGCCGCCAGAAGCAGGGGGACGCCGCGTGTGGCCAACCGGCTGCTGAAGCGAGTCCGTGACTATGCGCAGGTTCGGGCCGACGGGATTTTGACTCGTCAAGTCGTCGAGCAAGGACTCGAGATTCAGCAAGTCGACGCGCTCGGGCTGGATGAGCTGGACCGGGCGTTCCTGATGGCGCTGATTAAGGTCTACAACGGAGGGCCCGCCGGAATCGAGGCGATTGCCGCCACCATGGGGCAGGAGCGAGACACGCTGGAGGACATGGTCGAGCCGTACCTGTTGCAGATCGGTTTTGTAATCCGCACGAGGCAGGGCAGGCAAACCACGCGCGATGCACACGAGCACCTGGGTCTGCCCTTTGTGGAACGGTCGGACGGTGGGGCCCGTGGGCAGCCCACACTGTTTTGAAGGGGATCGGCGCGCGGTCGTGGGGCTGGTTGCTGATGCAGGTGAAGTTGGCTTCATCTCGAGGGTTTTGCCACGGCGTCGAGGACGCCATTGAGTTGGCTGAGGCTGCCATCAAGGAGCACGGACCGGGCCGCGTCGTGTCGCTGGGACCGGTCATTCACAACAGGCAGGTGGTCAACAGGCTCGAGCAGGCCGGACTGGATCAATCCGGCGACGTGGAGACCGTCGATCCGTCAAAAACGGTGTTGATCCGCTCACACGGTGCCTCACCCGAAACGATGAGCCGGCTTACGCAGCGCGGTGTGAACGTCGTCGACGCGACCTGCGTGTTGGTGAAGCGGGCTCAGAAAGTGGTAAGACAACTCCACGAGGAGGGCTACCACGTCGTGATGATCGGCGACCCTAACCACCCGGAGGTGCGTGGTGTGATCGGTTATGCTCCGAATGTCACCGTGATCAACCTAGATACGGACATCGAAGAGGCCCTTCCGCGCAGGCTGAAAATCGGCATCGTGGCACAGACGACGCACTCACCCGAGCACGTGGCGGAGATGATCGCGCGGATTGTCAAGAGGCCCTACCGGGAAGTGAAGATCGTTAACACGCTCTGTTTGGAGGTGACGCGGCGGCAGAAGGCGGCTGTGGCGTTGTGCGGTGAGGTGGATGTGATGTTCGTGCTCGGTGGGTTGCACTCCGCCAACACGAGGGAGATGGCCCGTCAGTGCGAGGAGGTGGGTTGCCCAACGCATCATCTGGAGTCGTGGGAACAGTTCGACCCGTCGATGGTCGAGGGGAAGAGGGTGGCCGGGATCACAGCCGGTGCGTCAACGCCGGAATGGATTATTTCCGAGTTCGCGCAGAACGTGGAGGAACTGTAAGATCATGATCGGACTCGGTTCGGCGGTGGTCGTGAAGGCTTTCTCGCAGTAGCGAATATAAGGATGAGCGAGCGTTGTTGACCTTGGTGGTGATTTGGTGGTTGCTATTCTGGACAGCCGTTGGGCTGTGTGTGGGCAGCTTCCTCAACGCCGTGATCTATCGATTGC
Source organism: uncultured Phycisphaerales bacterium (assembly GCA_965371725.1). GTDB lineage: Bacteria > Planctomycetota > Phycisphaerae > UBA1845 > UBA1845 > CBDUZO01. Next base: position 99,523 of record CBDUZO010000002.1, on the reverse strand, counting down.
CGCGCGGAGAGTCACTGGGCTCGCCGCTGTGGTCCTTCTGCCCCTATTGCCGCCATCGCATTCGTTGGTATGACAATGTCCCCGTGATCAGCTTCCTCTTCCTTCGCGGTCAATGCCGTGATTGCCGTGCTCCAATCGCCACGCGTTACGTGGTCGTCGAGATCGGAATGGCGATCGTCGTGCTCATGCTTCTCGATGCGTTCTTCATTGGGCAAACACGGGCGGGGCTTAGCGACAGCGCAGTGGGCCTCAACGATCGGCTGTGTTATGACTGGCCGATCTTCCTGGCCCATATCGTTCTGTTTGCCTGCCTGTTCTCGATGTCCGCCATCGACCTTGAGCATTACTGGGTCGATGTGCGGTTCACCAGTATGGCGACGATTGCGGGGTTCCTTCTGCACATGATCTGGACGCCAAGCCACTCGAGCGAGTGGGTTCGGCCGTTCGGTGCGACGGCGGTGGTGTGCGTTTGTGCGTTGGTCGGATTGGGGATCACATGGCTTTTCCTGATCTGTCAGCCGCACGAGGACCCGGAGGATTTCGGCGAGTCCGAGCCGCTCGAGGAAGAACAGGGCCCGCCGGCGGTCTTCGAGGGACCGGTGCGTCCGCCACTGGAAGCGGGATCACGTTTGGCCGGCTGGGTCGCTGGGGGGTTGATCCTGCTATTGCTGATTGGCACGTTCTTCGATGAGCTGGACATCCCGTCGCTCGCTCACACGCCGCGTGCCCTGCTTCCGCTGGTCTTTCTGTTTCTGTTGATTCTCTCCGCGAGCGCGGTACGCCGCTCTTCCGACCACGAGATCGTCGAGGCGATTGATGAAGAGCGTCACACGGCCCGCAAGATGGTCCTGACCGAATTTGCGCTGCTGCTCCCGGCGATCCTGCTGGCGCTGGTCGGGCTTTGGGTGATGGGATCGTCGGCGGATCTGGCCGGCCGGGTGGATGAGACCTTGCACGGCAGCACACGAATCTGGGGCCTGTCGCTGATGCGAAGCTGGTCACCTCTGATGGGGCTGGCGACGGCTGCGACGGGGTTCGTGATCGCCGGAGGGATCGGGTGGGCGGTGCGCATCGTGTTCACGCTCGTGTTCGGGAAGGAGGCGTTCGGAACAGGGGACATCCACCTGATGGCGGCGGCCGGTTGCGTGGCGGGTTGGCCCGTGGTCCTGCTGGGCTTCTTTCTGACATGCGGGGTGGCGCTTCTGGGGTGGGTCCTGTTGCTCCCGTTCAAGCGGTCGCGGGCGATTCCGCTCGGGCCGTGGCTGTCCCTGTCGTTTCTGACGGTGGTCGTGTTCTACGACACGATTTTGCAGTGGCCGATCGTCGCCCGGACGATCGACGCAGCCACCATGTTGTTTTTCAACAATTCACAGCTTGGGACTTCGGGGATATTCTCATGAGCCTTGCATCAAAACGCTTGACGGTCTATGTTCGCGTCGTGCTGATCGTGCTGGCAGTGGTCGCGATCGGTTCGGTCCTGTGGAAGAACCGTGCCAATGAGGTGGCATTCTGGTTCTTCTGGCTGACCGATGCGACCAAGCCGATCAACGTTGTCTGGCTGATGCTCTGCACCGCCGCCGGCACGCTGATTTGCTGGTGGGCGTTCTTGTTTGGTTGGGGTCTGTGGCGCGATATGCGCGAGGTGAAGCGCAAGCGGGCCGTCGAACAGGCTGGAGAGGACCTGTCGAAGCGAGAGGCGGAGCTGAACGAACGCGATCGGCGCATCGACGAGAAGCTGAAACGGGCGATTACGGAAGGGGAGGGCCCCGGGAACTAGCGGGCGATTTTGCCCGTCCGCGCAAAATGGGAGGAGCATCATGTCAAGGCAGACAATTCTACGGACCGGATCGTTACTCATCCTTGTGTTCGCGCTCTGCGCGGGTGGGTGTGTGGACAAGAAGACGCAGGAAAGACTGTCTCTGCTGGAGGACACCAACAGAGATCTGACCGCTCGCCTCAACGGCGCGATGACCGAACTCGCCATGTCGGGTGAGGATCGCGATGGGCTCAGCGGGCAACTCCTGGCTTCGCAACAGGAGATCGACAGGCTGCGCGAGGAACTGGCCAACATGCCTATCCCGGAGGAAGCCGCGCCGGGTTGGACGGCTGTACCGGGTGGAGCCATGATCGCCATCGAAGGCAGTGTCCTGTTCTCACCGGGCAAGGTTACGTTGCGCGACCAGGCCGTCCGGGCGTTGGGTGCGATCATCAGCACGGTTCAGGGTGAATACGCCGACAAAGACATCCTTGTCTTCGGCCACACCGACAATCAGCCGATCGTCAAGAGCGGTTGGCAGGACAACTGGCAGCTGAGCACGGAGCGGTCTCTGGCTGTGGTTCGACACCTGGCGGGTCACGGCGTTTCGTCATCGCGGCTGGTGGCCTGTGGGTGTGGCGAGCATCGGCCCGTAGCGCCGAACTCCGCCTCAAACCGTGCGCGAAACCGCCGGGTCGAGATCTTCGCCATCGACCTGCAGCAGTAGAGCAGACTTTGATTCCGTGTGGCGGTTCCCGCGAAGCCGGGCGCACAGCGCTGGCACGAGCCGCCGAAACGTCAGTTTGGTCACCGGCCGCAGCACTTCTTGTACTTGCGGCCACTTCCGCACGGGCATGGGTCGTTACGGCCAACCGTGAGCGCCTCGCGGCGTATTGGTGCCGCGAACCCGTCATCCGGACAGCAAGCTACCTTTGCAGGCGCATCGGGTATCCGCTTCTCTCGGCGCCGGAACAGGTCTCGCCCACTGCGACGTGGCGGTTCCAGGAAGATGTCGCAAAGATTGTCTAAGCCCTCTTCACTACCCAGGTCAAACTCACGCAGCTCGAGCACGACGGGTTCGTCTCCTCTACCCTTCTCCAAGTCGCCCGGGTCCATCGTGGGCAGAAGATTGATCTGTCCCTTAGATCGGGCATGGGCCTCGAGCAAACACTCAATCGCCTCGCGCACGAGATTCCGCCGAAGCTCTTTGTTTACCCGCCGCGCGTCGCGGACGTGCTTGAGTACGGCGTGAAAGTGGGGCACGGCTTCCAATGGTCGGCCCGCCTTGATGAGTAGTTGTCCGAGCATGCTGTGTGCTTCGATGTCCTTGGGATCGAGTTCGATCGCACGTTCGTAGGCCGTCTCGGCACGCTCGTCTTGGCCGGAATGGCTGTAGAGATTCCCCAGCCGGACCCACAGAAACGCCCGCTCGGGCTCGTCGTCGATCAACCGCTTGAGATGGGCCTCACAATCCGTTGCGTACCGGAAGATATGTTTGTCGAATGTCGCAGTGCATCCGAAGACGAGCGGTACATCCTCCATTTCGGACATGGCTGTGACCGCCAGCGCAATGACGTACATGACGGTTTCATCCGGAAGTTCCCACGGTCCACCAGCGTCACACTCTCGGCACCGAAAATACCCGGTGAAACCCACCGCTTTTTCTATGGCGTCCCGGTCGGGCGACTTGGCGATCGTTGGGTCGAGCGTCACCGTACCGACGTTGTATCTCCCCGACGCACCGCACGCACCGCAGACCAGCGACAGAGGTTTTTCGACGCGGGGCGTGTCGGTGACGCTCCAATGACGCGGCGATGAAGCGCGACGGGATAGGGTGGCGCGACGTGGTTTTGTCTTCCGTGACATACGAAGCCCTCCATGTGCGTAACCGTGCAATCCGAGCACCGACTATACCACGCCCATCATTCAGTGCTACCGTTAACCTGACGCATTGTTTGCCGACCCATGTCCGCAGGGGATTCGATGCCTGTGAGATTCTCCGGTATGCGCAGGAAAACACAGCCCCGGCGGCGCAGTCCGCACATGCGATTACCGAAGCTGTCGAGTTCCGCCTGAAGGATGGCACGAACCTCGTCGGCGCGGTATCCTGCGCAAGTGGAGCGTGTTCCCCCGAGCCTTGGACAGGGCACCGGGGGGTCTCGATGCAACAAGGATGGCATCATGGCCAAGATCGGCGATCGCATCACAAAGAAGGCGCTTGAGTTGCTGCGGGAAACTCCAGCGGGGATTCGCTACGCTGAGTTGGTGCGCCAGATCGCCGCGTCCGACGGTGCGCTCAAGACAAACACAATCCACGGTAACGTATGGGGCCTCGATCAGAAGTTACCCCGCAAAGTATACAAGCCGTCCCGTGGGCTGTTCCGTTTGGTCGAGTATCGCGACCCAGACACAGACCAGTTGAAAGATGAGCTGGTTGTCAAGCCGAAAAAGACGATCCGCGAAGAGGACTTCTACGAGCCTTTCGCTGACTGGCTGCAGAACGACATGGAGGAATGTACAAAGGCAATCCCGCTGGGAGGGAACAAGTTTCGCGACAAGTGGGGAACGCCGGATGTCATCGGCAAACGGGAGTCAAAACGGAGTGACATCATTCAGGCTCCCGTGGAGATTGTCTCTGTCGAGATAAAATCCGAGGTCGGCCAGTTAGTAACCGCGTTTGGGCAAGCATGTGCGTACTGTCTCTTTAGTCACAAGTCGTACCTGGTTGTGCCCGCGCAATCGCCGCAGGACGAAATCGCGCGCCTGGATTCGCTCTGTCAAGTTTTCGGCATCGGGTTGATCCTGTTCGATTCGACGAATCCGAGTGACCCCGATTTCAGCATTCGCGTCCGACCACGAAAGCAGGAGCCCGATCTCTTCTACGCGAACAAGTACATGAAACTGATCGAAAGCGAGATGTTCGCGTGATGACGGGCCGAGTGCAGCTTCTTTCGATCAGTGCGTTCGCAGGCTGAAGGCCTGCTCTGTCATAGCCGGGGGCAAGCGTAGCGCCGCCCCCGGAGGACGCCGCCCACGGCTACTGTAGGACAGCCTTTCAGGCTGTATCAGCGTATGGCGCTGAAGCCGCCGCAAATGTCACGGACCCGTCAGCGGGCGTCAATTGCCCGCGGTGGTGCATCGTTGTCGATGATGATGGTGATCCTGGTCTTGATGTGCTCGTGGGGCGTTCGCCAACTGTCGATGAGTCGTGTGAAGGTGCCATATTGACGAAGGTGTCAGCGCTTGGCGTCACCCTCGAAAGCCCGAGCGGTATAGTAGAGCACCTTGTCGAAGAAAACCGCGATCCGCCGGTTGAGTTCGAGCACGCGGTATACGTCGATCGGTTTTTCCCACACGCCGCGCGAGCGCGTGAAGGTCCACAGGTGCTTCCGTAGCAGGGTTACGGAACTCAGGACCTCGTGCAGGGCAAACCCTTGCTTCTTGCGCTCCTCGCCAATGGCAAGACAGAAGGCCCTCACCTTCGCGTCGACCTCGCCGCCTTCGAGCCAACGACCGAAATGAGCGATCGCCGTGACCCCGCGCTCGGCGAGAGCGTCCAGGTTCATGCCTCGATAAGAAGGAGTCGTCGGGTTCGTTCGAATGTCCGCAAGCCACAGGCGCGTGATCTCTTCGGCGTGATCCCGGATCAGGGCGATCAGCGCGTCGGAGAGCATTTCCTCGTCCTCGCCGGCTTGCAGGCGCTTGAACGAGTCCTGAATGGCCCACTCTTCCTTGTGCGACGCCATGCAGGCCTTAAGCGCCTTCTCGTTCGAGCTGAACGCCAGCGGCGGGACCCAATTCAGAGCGAAGTAGGACACGTCCTGGGCATCATCGCCCGGGCACTCCTCGCCGCCGACCTTCTTCATCTCGAAAGTCACGATGAGAAGATCACCGTAGAAGTCGCTCTCATACGAATCCGCATCGAGCAGCCCCATCACAAGGGCGTCCACGCCTGTTTCCTCCATCAGCTCGCGCTTGGCAGCGTCGGCGATGGTCTCACCCATCTCGGCAAACCCGATCGGGAGGCACCACTTGCCCTTGTGCGGCTCGTTCTTCCGCTTGACCAGAAGCACCTCGCGATCACGGTTGAGCACGACGCACGAGGCAACGGGGAGAGGGTTCTTGTAGAAGATCTTCTCGCACTTCGAGCAGACCTCCCGCGACCGACCGTCTACGACCTTCGTGACAATGTCCCCGCCGCAGTGGGCGCAGTATCGAGCATCTAATGACATAAGGGCCTCCGACACCTGAACACGGCGTCATTCTTGTCAATCACGACCTCGCCCTCACGGACAGCCAAGTCTCGGGCGAATTGCGCAAGGTTCTCCGGCAGTTTGTCACCCGGTTGGGAACCGGGGACCAGAAACGGCATCTTGAAGCGCAGATAGGCGAACAGCTCGTCAACATCGTCGGCTTTGAACTGGAGCGCGTTGAGGTAGTTGATCCGGGTGACGTCGCCGAACCATGTGCACAGTTGATCCCGGCCGTTCTCGGCGCAGAACCGGCGGATCAACGCGAGCAGACCCTCCACCGCGTCCTCGAAACCGGCCTCAGGGAGATCGCCGACCATCCCTTCCTCGCAGTGCGTGATCGCCAGGAACATTCCGTGCGGGGCGAGGACCCGTGCTATCTCCGAGAGAATGTCCGGGAAGAAGTAGAGCGCGTAGGAGCAGATCACCAGGTCGAAGCCTCGATCGGGCCAGGGAAGCTCCGAGTTCACGTCCATGCAAACGAACTCGGCCCGGCGACCGGTGTTGATGACCTTCTCACAGAACGATTCCCCGTTGTCCCGCCAGGCGTCCACGCCCACGAACCGCGCATCGGAGGCGACACGATCGGCGACGGCCTCAGCCATGAACCCGAACCCGCATCCGAGATCGAGGACGCTGTGTGCCTCCGAAAGATCAAGATCGTCAAGGGCCACATCGCGTATGTCGGCCTTGTTCGTGGAGTGGCGACGGATGATGGCGGACATGCCCTCGTGTGTGATGGGGCTCTTGTACACCCAAAGATCGTTTTGTCGCTCGCCTGAAGCCGATGCCATGATCGGCCATTATCAACCCGAGCGCCGACTTTTTCAAACCTGATGATCTCACAGGATCCGGTCCATCGGCACCAGAGAGGTTACATCTCCCTTGTGAACGGGGGCGGCGCTCGTTGCACACGACGTGACGTATCCCAAAGGTCCCGTGGGATCGGTCGGACCGCCGCGTGGCGACACATCATCCGACAAGCTTGCCGATGGTCTTGGCCAATGGTCTTACACCGGTTCGGCCGGCTTTGCTCATCAGGTTAAACAACGTGTTCATAAACTCGCAGAATTCGAGGACATCCTGGAACCGTTTGCGGCACGCCGCGGACTCTTTTCGCACCTCCGGCGTTCCGGAGCCTTTGCCTTCGTCAATCATGGTGAGGCACCGCTCGATGGTCTCGACGATCGGCTGAACCTCACGGCGGCGGCGCTCGCGCATGATCGTCTCGAACATGGTCCAGGCGTCCTTCTCGCCTTCGAAGTACTCTTTCCGATCGCCCCTCCTGTGGCTGCGCTGAACCAGACCCCACTTGACAAGCTCGCGAAGGTTCATGCTCGCGCTTCCGCGCGAGACGGCGAGGTGGTCCATGACGTCATCGGTACAGAGCGGTTCGGGCGCGAGGTAGAGAAGGGCGTGAATCTCCGCCATGGTTCGACTGATGCCCCAGGTGGCAGCCATCTCGCCCCAACGCCTGATGAACATGTTCCGGGCACCATCAAGACCTGCCAGCGCCATTACCAATCCTTTCAAATGGTTCTGAAAGGATACGACGAAGTGCATCGACGGGCAAACACGGGAGCAGCGCGAGGGACGAAGGGTTTCATGTCCGGATCAATCAGTCCGAAGTGGAGAACCGCGAGGTGTGGCTCCGACCGGTGCTCGCACTGGTGACTCTGAGAGCGAAGGAGTCACCAGTGCGGCCGCGGTCGAATACTTCTTCAATCGTAAGCGGGCGTCATTCCGGCCATAACCGTCACCGGAGCGCGACGGGAAGCACTAACCCCCAAGGCCAGCCCCGAAACCTGATATTGGCCAGGCGTTTGCAGTTGGTCACCTCGCCATAGAGGCATGGGCTCACAGCCAGCAATCTCCCCTTTAGAATGACACCAACTCACCAGGCCGGCGAAAAAACTGGGATCTTCAAGAAGCATTCCGCCAACCTGCCTGCTCCGGATCATGCGCCGAGCCCCCGGCCCGGCTCCCAAACACACCCACGCACTACGGCTTCCCGTCAAAGCCGGTTTCCACAGGGAAACCGGCGATAGCGCCGTAACCGCGCCGATCGAGTTCCGACACAATGTTGCTATTAGTGTGACGCCAACAGCAATACGACCGGCACGACACAAAACCTGCCCGCGCATGACAGTACAAAACGAGTACCTGCGCAAAGGGCCTTAAACACAAACAGGGAATGGCGGTTCTGATGGACGAGGTGGGCTAGGAGCAGTGAAGATTGCGGATCGAAAGGCTATGGATCAAACAGGATAAAACGACTTCAGCACTATATAATGGATATTCGTCTTACCCGCTCATCTAACCGCCGTATTCAGTTTTCCAATCAAATCATACACGATACTCCGATAAAGTCAAGCGATTCCGCGGAAGAAATCCACCGGGACTACCTGGTCGCCCCCAGATCCCAGGGAATTCCCGCCGGAGGGCCGCAGGAAAGGGCACACAGGCTGGATAGTCATGGCCCGATAAGCCGCGAAATCACCTCCGGACGCCGCCCGGCGGCGGACGCACGATGGCATCGGTGGCGGAACCACCATCGGTTGACGGAGGCGACGTCGGCATCAGCCAGTCGGTCGGATTGATGCTTGCCGAGCCACCGGATCGCAGCAGGAGGAGGTCCGTGAAGAGGTTGATGGCCCAGGTGAGCTGTCCAATCACGATCTGGATCGCATCGTCCATGTACTCCGCCTGCCACGAACTCGCCCGTTCCGTCTGCGTGATGTGGTCAAAGCCCGGGCGGAAGACGACCGCCATGCCAGCCCGGAAGACGCCTGCCCGGACCATGTTTCCAGGCGCCCGCCCGTCCGAGGAGGCCGCCGTCGCATTCTCCGACGCCGTGCGTCCGGCGACGTTGTACTCCTGCGCCAAAGTGCCCGGGCCGACGGCAACGAGAACCGCCAGCGCGATAGAACCCACGCACCTACGTTTTGACTTGCTCACGTTCGTGCTCCCGGCTCAGTCCGTTACTCAGGTCATGCGGAGCCCCAAAGACCCCCTCATTTCTCATTATTCGGCACTCGGATGGCCAATCAACGCGAAAAAGCGGTGCCACCCCACACCTTTTACCCCAGAATGAGCGCACGGATGCCCTCCGGCGATGAGCGGCTACAGCACTCAGTCGCCCGGCTCCTCGGGAACGGAGGCGTCAGACGTAGGAGGTGATGCGTCGGGACCGGCGTTTCCGGTGAGGTCATCGGCCGCGCCGGAGGCATCGGCGTCCGAAGCATCGGCTTGGGCCTGCTCCTGCTGTTCGGATGCGATGCTTGCGACGGCGACGACTTTGTCGCCCGGGCGGAGGCGAATCAGTGAGACGCCCTGTGTTGCCCGGCCGATCTCCCGAACGGCCGAAAGGTCGGTCCGGAGCATCATGCCGGCGGCGGTGATGAGCATCAACTGGTCGTCGTCGCCGACGGCCTTGATGGTGATGACATCGCCGTTGCGCGGCGTGGTCTTGACGTTGATCACACCTTTTCCGCCGCGGCGGGTCTTTCGGTATTCCTCAATGGCGGTACGTTTCCCGAAACCGTTCTCGCAGACAGTGAGAACGGACGCCCCCGGTTCGATGGCCACCATGGATACGACGGTGTCGTCGCCGGAAAGTGTCATGCCTCGCACACCCCGTGCGCTGCGCCCCATCGCGCGGACATCGTTCTCGTGGAACCGGACGGCCATGCCCTTTCGCGTTCCAAGCACGATCTCATCATGGCCGCTTGTTCGCTTGACGTTGATCAGCTCGTCGTCGGCATCGAGCGTGATGGCGATGATTCCGCTGGGACGAGGGCGACTGAAGGCAGTCATGGGGCACTTCTTTACGGTTCCCTTGGCGGTGGCGAAGAAGACGAACGATTCCTCGAACTCCCTGATCGGAAGGACAGCGCGAGGCGACTCGCCCGCCTGCATCTTCAGAAGGTTGGCGATCGAGCGCCCCCTCGACGTCCGGCTCATCACGGGCAGATCATAGACGCGAGCCCAATATATCCGGCCCCGATCGGTGAAGAACAGCAGGTAGTCATGGGTCGATACGACGAACAGGTATTCGAGGAAATCGCCCTGCTTCGTGCCGCTTCCGCGCACGCCCTTGCCGCCGCGTCCCTGCTTTCGGTAGGAGTCCATATCGGTGCGCTTGATGTAGCCCTGATGGGAGATGGTTACGACGACCTGCTCGTCGGGGATGAGCTCCTCCATCCGGAACTCGCCGATCGCCTCGACAATCTCGGTTCGGCGTTTGTCGGGGAACTTCCCCTTCAGTTCGTGGAGATCCTCACGAATGATATCGAGGACGCGGGCCTCCTCGCGTAGGATGGCCTCATACCCCTCGATCTCGATGACCAGGTTGCCATACTCGGCGGCGAGCTTCTCCAGCTCGAGCCCGGTCAGGCGTTGAAGCTGCATGGACAGGATGGCACCGGCCTGGACCGCTGTCAGACGGTAGTCGGCGGTACCGAAACGCTCGATGAACGTAGCGGGGAGCAGACGGCGCAGGGTGGCGTGTTCACCAAGTCGCAATGGTCTGGCCATCAGGTCCGCCTTCGCCGCGGCCGGGTCGGACGATGCCCTAATCAGATTGATGATCTCGTCGATGTCGCCAACGGCGAGGATCAACCCTTCGAGGATGTGCGCCCGCTGCTTGGCCTTGCGCAGGCGGAAGGACGTTCGTCGCCTGATCACGTCCTTGCGATGATCCACGTAGAGTTCGAGCATCCGCTTGAGTGTCAACGTGCGGGGCTGGCGACCGACCAGCGCGATGTTCATGATGTGGAAGTTCGACTGCAGCGGCGTATACTGAAAGAGTTGGTTTATCGCGACGTCTTCGTTGGCGCCGCGTTTCAGGTCGATCTCGATCCAGACATCGTGCTTGCGATCCGAAGCGTCGTTGACGGCTGCCACCTCCTTGATCAGCCCGGATTTGACCCCATCGGCGATCTTCTCGGTGATCGTGCTGCGGAGTACGCCGTAAGGCAACTCGTTGATAATGATGGTTGTCTTGCCGCCTCGCCCCTCTTCGACGTGGCACTTGCCGCGAAGCGTGATGCTACCGCGTCCGGTGGTGTAGGCATCAAGGATTCCGCGCCGACCGCAAATCTGCCCGCCCGTCGGGAAATCGGGCCCCGGTAGCACCTTCATGATCTGGGCGAGCTCGATGTGAGGGTTATCGAGATAGGCCAGAAGCGCGTCGCAGACCTCAGCCACGTTGTGCGGCGGGAGGTTGGTGGCCATCCCGACGGCGATGCCCGTCCCACCATTGACCAGCAGGTTGGGGAACTTCGCGGGAAGGACGGTGGGTTCCTCCCGGGAGCTGTCGTAGTTGGGCACGAAGTCGACGGTGTCAGCCTCGATGTCGTCCAGTAGGGCGGTTGCCGCCCTGGTCATCCGTGCCTCGGTATATCGCATGGCAGCCGGCGGATCGCCGTCAACCGATCCGAAGTTGCCCTGCCCGTCGATCAGCCGCTGGCGCATGTTCCATGCCTGGGCAAGGCGAACCAGCGTCGGGTAGATGACCGAGTCGCCGTGGGGATGATAGTTGCCACTCGTATCGCCGCTGATCTTGGAGCACTTCTTGGTCTGGGCTCGCGGGCCGAGGTTCAGGTCGTTCATGGCGACCAGGATGCGGCGTTGCGAGGGCTTGAGTCCGTCCCGCACGTCCGGAAGGGCGCGCGACATGATCACGCTCATCGAGTACGTCAGGTAGGAGTCCTGCATCTCATCGATGAGCGGCCGGTCTACGACCTTTTCCTCGCATGTCTCGGAAGCTTGTGTCATTGGTGTTCCTCGCTGGGCCGGGAAACCCGCCTTACGCCAAAACGGCGTTTGGAAAAAGGTTATTGTAGCGAGCCCACCGAGCCCGACAATGGAACTGGCAGCTGCCCCAAGGCTGCGGCGCCTCGCAACCCCCGCCGCCCGGATGGTCCGAGACAAGCCACGGCAGCCCGGGAGCCGTCTCCGTGCGTCGCGGTCATCCTCAACCCAAAGCCACGCTGGTCAACCGACAGGAGCAGCTTTTGGGGCTCTGCGACCGCTGCCGGGCGGAGGGACGCTTCGCGCTCGATACCGAGTTCGTGATGGAGGACCGGTACGCGTCCGAAGTCTGTCTAATCCAGATCGCCACGGAGCAGTCCGTAGCCGTGATCGACCCCTTCCTGGACCTCGACCTGAGACCGGTATGGGGTATGGTCGACGACGGCGATATCGAGACCGTCGTACATGCCGGGCAGGAGGACCTGGCACTGGCCGTGCAACACACCTCGCGGGTACCCAGGCGGATATTCGACGTACAGATCGCGGCCGGTCTGGTCGGGTACGAGTACCCCCTGAGCCTTCAGCGGCTCGTCCAGAGCACGCTCCACGTTCGCATGCACAAGTCGAAGACGCTGACCGACTGGCGGAAGCGGCCGTTGACCGAGGCTCAGATTCAATACGGCGCGGAGGATGTCCAGCATCTTCTGGCCATCCACGATATGCAGCTTGCCCGCCTGCAAGAGCTGGATCGTCTTGCGTGGGCGCGGGAGGAGTTCTGCCGCTTCGAGGAGATGTCGCTGTACATCCGGGCGGAGGAGGACAGGCTGGCACGAGTGAAGGGAGCGGGCGGATTGTCGCGTCAGCAACTGGCCGTGGTGCGAGAGTTATTGACCTGGCGAGACGACCTCGCCGCCAAGTACAACCGGCCGATCCGGGCCGTCCTGAAAGACCATCTGCTGGTCGAAATTGCGCGGCACGGGATCAGGACGGTTAATGAGATTCGTGATCTGCGTGGGATCAATCTTCGAGGCTCGGATGTGCGGCAACTCGCACAGGTCGTTCAGCGCGCGATGGATCTTCCGCCGGAGGACTGGCCGTCACCGAAACCCCGTGACGTGGAAACACCTCGGGAAGCCGTCCTTGCGGCGCTGGCGACAGCCGTCGTGCGAACTTATTGCATGGAACACGATCTGGCGTACAGTCTGGTGGCAACGCAACGAACGATCCGGGAACTGGTACGGCACCGTACCGCCGGCAAGCCCGCGGAGGAGGAAAACGTCGAGCTACTGAGGGGTTGGCGCGGGCGAACGGTCGGTAGGATGCTCGATGAGGTGCTGGCCGGCCGGCGTACGGTCCGTGTCGAGGCGGTCGAGGGGGGACTGGCGGTGCACGTCACCCCGGTCTCCGACGGCTAGAGTGTTAGCCAGCTATTCATCTAGGACGATCCGGAGTTCCTCCAATCGGTGCTTGTCGGCTGTGAGTGCAATCCGTTATGATGACAGACAGAGGGAGGGAAATACCCATGTTGCGAGCACGTGACTTGAGGTTGTTCGTTCTTCTGGTTCTTGCCTGTTTCCCGACAACGGCCGGCGCCAGGACGGTCACGCAGATCATCTCCGGCCCAAACATGCTTGGATCGCCGCGAGGCATCGCCGTAGACGACTCGGGCAACGCCTACGTCACCGGAATCGGCTGATCACCCCCACGAGCGTGGGGGTAGACGATCAGGTGCACGTGCTCTGGCATGATGGTGTACCCGATCAGGCAGACGCCGAATCGTTCCTGCAGCACACGCAAGCCCTCCGCTACGATTTGTTTCAGGCCGTCGTCGTGAAAGAACGTCAGACGGCGTCGGCAGGAGATCGTCAAGAAGTGAGAATCGCCCGGTTCGTCATACCTGCGAAGATGCGTGGGCATGGTCTTGAGCGTACATCATCGCCCTCTTGTTCACCGAGAATGACGCTGATCGTGTGAGCGTGTGGCGTCCATGGCCGGGGTTTTCGTAGCCAACACCATGCTTGATGTCGCCATCCGTGGTTTCAAAACATTTGAAAACGATTGGAAGCGAGGGGTCGGATCGGTAGGATAGTTCGTGTTCGCTCGGGTGGTTTCTTTACGCGGAACCGCGCGGGGCGACGGGGGCACGAGCGCCATGCCGCCTGCAACGGACAGCACGCAACTGCTGAGGGAGCTTTACGGACCGGTACAAGAAGACCTGGCCCTTGCCGAACGCGTCTTCGACGAGGAGCTTGCGGGCGAGCTTCCCTTTGTGACTGATCTGTGCGAGACGGTTCGCGCCTATCGGGGCAAGCTGCTTCGCCCCGCGCTTCTGCTGTTGACCGCACGAGCGACCGGCGAGGTCAAGCCCGCCCATCACACCCTGGCGGCTGTCGTCGAGATCGTGCACATGGCCACACTGGTCCATGACGACGTGCTGGACGAGGCGGACGAACGCCGCCGTCAACCCACGGTCAACAACATCACGGGAAACGTGGCGGCTGTTCTGCTCGGTGATTACCTGATCAGCCATGCGTTCCACCTGTGCAGCGGGCTCGATCATCAATACGCCTCGCGGCGGATCGGGGCCACGACGAACACGGTCTGTGAGGGCGAGCTGTGGCAGAATCACCTGCGCGGATGTTTCGACCTGAGTGAGTCGCAGTATTTCGAGATCATTCGGCGCAAGACCGGGGCCTTGACGGCTGTTGCCTGTGAGCTCGGCGCGCACTTCGCCGGCGCCGAGGCGGAACTCGTGGAATCCATGCGATCGTACGGCATGGCAGCCGGTATCGCCTTTCAGATCATCGATGACGTGCTCGACGTGGTCGGCGATCGGTCCACCGTCGGCAAGACGCTGGGGCGGGACGCGAGCCTCGGCAAGCCGACACTCCCCACCATCCATTGCCTCAACAACGGCGACGCTACGACCACCTCGGTTGTCCGATCCGCGCTGACAGGCGGGACGCCCGAACAGCGCGATGATCTTCGCGGGAGGCTCGAACAAACCGGCAGCATCGAGTACGCCGTCTCCACCGCTCGACGGTACGTGGCGGACGCGCTGGAACAGCTCGAACGACTGGCCCCCTCCGATTCCAAGACATCGCTTTCGGCCATGGCTTCGTTCATCGTCGAGCGACGCTTCTGATCGGCGTGCGGCGGTTCGGTCGTTTCGCCTGGCTATAAGCGTCCATCGTGCGTGCGACGGAACCTGCCGTTCCACGTTCGTGCAATGGCTCGCGTCGTGGGGTCTCAACCGGCTGTCGTATCGTATCGCAGCACCTCGCCGTGCGCGTCGGTACCGTTGTTGAATGGGACAAAGTAGATATACCGACCGTCGAAGGCGGCGCCGATATAGCCGTCTGGGTCCTCACCCACGCCGTAATCGCCGGGGTCATACGTACCCCAACATGATTCGCTGAAGAAATCGCCGACCGTGTCGAATCGCAGTACCTCCCCGTGGCGCCCCGTACCATTCTCGTAAGGCGTGAAGTAGACGAACCGACCGTCGAAGATAACGCCGTAATACCCGTCCGGATCGTTGCCGAGTCCGTTTTCGCCGGGGTCGAAGGTTGTCCAGGAAGCGGTGTCGGAGAAGTGGCCGTTCGTGTCATAACGCAGCACCTCGCCATGCCTTTCGGAACCGTTGTAAGCCGGTGTGAAGTAGACGTATTGTCCGTCAAACGTGGCTCCATAGTAGCCGTCGGGATCGGTACCGACACCGTTTTCGCCGGCGTCATACGTTGCCCATGACGACGCGCTGGCGAAGTCCCCGGTAGTGTCATAGCGTAGCACTTCGCCGTGATGCATACTGCCGTTGTACAACGGTGCGAAGTAGATGTACCGTCCGTCAAAGGCGGCGCCGACATACCCATCAGGAGTGGTGCCAACGCCGTCGGCGCCTGGGTCGTAGGCGGTCCAGGAGGATACATCCTGAAAGTCCCCCGAAGTGTCATAGCGTAGCACTTCCCCGTGTCGTCCGGAGCCGTTGTGGTAGGGCACGAAGTAAACGTAGCGGTCGTCGAAGACGGCACCGTAATACCCGTCCGGATCAACCCCCACCCCATTGTCGCCGGCGTCAAAGGTGCTCCAGGAGGACGCATCCGAGAAGTCGCCGGTCGTGTCAAGACGGAGCACCTCACCGTGGCGGCCGGAACCGTTGCTGTGTGGGGCAAAGTAGATGTACCGCCCGTCAAAGACACCGCCGAAGTATCCGTCGGGATCCGTGCCGACGCCATTGTCACCGGCGTCGTACGTGGTCCAGGAGGCGATGTCGGAAAAGCTCGCGGTGGTGTCGAAACGCAGCACCTCGCCGTGCGGTTCGGTCCCGTTGTGATTGGGAACGAAGTAGACGTACCGGCCGTCGAACACCGCGCCCGAGTATCCGTCCGCGTCGTTGCCGATGCCGTTGGCTCCCGGATCATACGTGCTCCATCCGGATGCGTCGGGGAACGTTCCGTTGCAGGTCGGTGTTCCACTTGCCACGCACGCGCCGAGATAATCGCCGTGAGCAAGGTGGGCGTCGACGGCCGATTCACCCACGATGATCGTATGTGCGTTGTCGGGGTTTTCGGGCGGAATGTGACAAAGCTCCACGCTCTGCTCGTTACTGCGCCTGCGACCGAACTCGAACCACACGGTGTCAACGGAGATCATGCCGTCGAAGTCGGCCCACGTTTCGGCGCAGATGTCGAACTGGCCGCCGCGCACGACGGACCGGGCCTCCTCTACCAGTGATATCGATTCATCCGTGAGCGTCACGACATTGCCGATGATGGTCACATCGAACGGGCCGATTTCCACGCCGGAATCGCACGATCCGTGGCCGCGCGGTGCGATGAGGAACGTGATGCTGGCATGATGCTCGACCTCGCCGGCGGGCGAGATGAGCGGATCGTCCTGGTCCGTGTCGGTCGTGACCGTTACGTCGTCCGCGTTGAGCACGACCGTGATCT
The DNA here is from genome assembly GCA_965371725.1 of uncultured Phycisphaerales bacterium. Classification (GTDB taxonomy): domain Bacteria; phylum Planctomycetota; class Phycisphaerae; order UBA1845; family UBA1845; genus CBDUZO01. The sequence goes on along the minus strand of CBDUZO010000002.1, from coordinate 82,811 downwards.
CATCGGGCGCATCGTCCAACAGGTCCTCCGGAAACGAGATCTCCTTCGATTGCGTGGCGTACGAGTCAGCCTGGACCTCCACGCCGCTGAGTAGGTCGTTCAGGCCCACGGCGAAGAACCCCTCGTCGCCACCGCCGAGAAAGGGGAGTATGCCGCAACCGGGCAGACAACAGATTCCCGCTGCAAGCAATAACGGCGTGCGAAATCGATACGCGAACATGTCCTTCTCCTCTGACAAATGAGCGAGACGCGATCCGGCGTGTCGTGGTCGCGCGTCTTTGTGTCTCCGTGCACAGGTCAATACGCGTTGGCGGAAGGCGTTCATCCACCAAGGCCGGCCCATCCTCTGATGCGGTTCGATTGCCCGTTCCGCAGGCCCGATCGAACCGCCCCGTACTCCTAGATCGGCTGTGTCCCCGCTTCGGCGAGAGTTTCATCGTCCAGTTGCCGAGCCCCATGTGCCGAATCGTCGGGGTGACGCGTTCATTCCCGGCTACCATTCCGGGGCCGTGGCAACAATCGGGGCGCTGAGTCCACGCCGCAACGTGTATAATGTTGGGCGGATCGAGTCGGGGTCCCTGAACCGCTCCCGGATTGGCGTTGACCTTGGGGTGCGGCGGTTCGGCGGGAGGACGCACATGTACGCATCACGGCCATACGCTCTCAGCCGACGTCGTGTTCCGGCGGTGCCGTTGATTGTGGTCCTTATCCATACTGTCGGATCGGTAGCAGTGGGGCAGCCATCTGAGCAGACCGAGGATGATGTGGCCGATCGTTTCCGCACGCTCCAGCAAGCGGCCGGGGGGTTTGACTGGGACCGCGAGTATCCCCACATCGAGCGTGCCCTGCGGAACATCTGGCGTCAGAACGGTTGGAGCACCGCGTCGGATCAGTTCGCGTACAACGTCGTGCGCGAAGTGTCAGCCATTCCGCCCTGGAAATTCACGAAACGTCTCGACCTTCTCACCGAGCGATTGGCTGACCGTTACGGAATGGGCGACCAGAATACTGCCCGGTTCAAGGGCATGATCGTAGGCGAGATCGGAGGCATCCTCGCGCGCAATGCGAGCGCGTTGTTCGAGGGTGCTTCCGAGGCATTGAGCGCTCGAGCCCACGGCGAGCCCTACACGGCGGAGCAGATTGCCGAGTGGATCAAGCAGAGTGCACCGCTACGGGCCGAGGCCGATCTGGCCTACGATCGCCTGCTGAAGCAGCTAAAGCCAATGCTTGGGAAGCCCGGGCGACGCCTGCTCGAACAGGATGCCACCGCACATAGGAAACGCATGAAGCGCTTCGACGAGATGACCGAGAGCTGGATCCAGGGGCAATGGCAGCCGAGCGACTGGGGGTTGCAGGATGATCCGATCCAAGCCGCCACACTGGACGCCCTGGACGGTGAAGACCCGGACGCGCCGGGGCGGCTGGGCCCGGGTGGAGAAGCCCGCGCGAAGAAGCTCCCACGATGGCAAGCCCATAAACCGCTCACCTGGTATGCCTACGTGCTCCACTTCAGAAAGCGGTACGATCTGGATGTGGGGCAGATGGTCGCTGCGGAGTCCATCCACGACGAGCTTCTCGAGCGGGCGAAGGCCTACGTCCGAGCTCATGTGGATGAGTTCGAAGCGATTGAGCCCGGCCACCGAGCCCGCCATGAAGCCTATGAGCCGATTCGGGGAATGTTCCGGGAGCTTCTGGAGCGGCTTGACGCCATCCCCACGTCCGCGCAACGCGCTCGTGGTGAGTCGTAACTGTCGGCCTCGCCGAAGGTTGCGACTGAAGCGGTGCGGCGTGCAACTCTCCTGCCACCTTGATTTCAGCTATGTGGACCTCTACGATATGCCGATTGTAAAGGCATACCGATAAGTCAGTTTCGGCTTCGGTTGTCCGGTTGGAGCGCGCGCAGATGGCATACACAGGGAGGGTGCCCCGATTGGTGAGCCGTACGTGGGTCGCCGCGGGTCTATGGTTCGGGTTGGCTGCGTGCCCCGCCTTGGGGCAGGATATGACAAGCCGCTACAGCCCGCTGTCGCGCACCGACGCTTACGGCAATGCCCAGCCCACTTCAAGGCTTCGCCGGGCAATGGGGACTTTCCAGAACCGGGCGCAACGCGACGCGGTTCGTGGGTACCAGATGAGCGGACGGCGGGCCGGTCGTCGTGGTGGTCTGATTCCGTTTGCCCTGCCGCGCGACCGATCGTGGCGGCCTGGCCCGGGAAGGTTCACCGGTATTCCCGAGGTCACTGACGTCCTGCCCACGCCCATCATTTCCCCCTGGCAGCGACAAGCATTTCGGCACTACGGCGGATTCGCACGGCGTGCGCCGGAGCGGGATGCGGGTAGTATGGCCGCCGTTCTCAGTCGACGCGGCACCTTGCTTCTGGCCACGGCCCAAAACGCACCGGTTCGCCGGGCCCAATGGCAGCTCGTGGCCGCAGCGATTATCGAGCGGCCCGGGGATGACGTGCCTCTTGAGCCTGAGGAAGAAGTCAAGCCGTTCGAGCCAACAACGACCATGACGGAAGCGTTGCACGAGGGTGTCGTCCGATCGCACGAGTGGAACCGGGATCGCGCGTGGAATCTGCTTGCCGAGGGGGAGTATCGCCTGGCCTCGCGGACATTCGAGGCCGCGATTCTGCTGGACTCGGAGGATTACGAGGCGCGGATCGGCGAAATCTTCTGTCAATTGTCCCTCAGTGCGATGAGAACCGCAGCCTCGCTTGTCGAGCAGTTGGCCAGGCGGGACCCGAACCCATTCGCCCACGACGTCAGGCTGGCGGACCGCTATCCGGACGGCGACGACCTCCGTGAGATGCGCCTGGCGGTTCAGCTTTTTGCGCGGAGGAACAGTGATGTTGTGCTGGCCGAGGCGTTACGCATCTTCGTGCTTTGGCACCTCGATGAGCGGGACGAGGCGATCCTGCTTGCCACGAGCTCTTCGCGCGAGCTGACCGGAACCGCCTTTGGCGACTGGCCTGTGAGGATTCGCGAGGCCCCGGCGGCGCGGAGCGGCGAGATCGATCAACCCTAGCCACCGATTGGGGCGCCGTTGTTGACGGTGCTTGTTCGATGGATGCCACCGCTATGGCGGGGCGATCGTCATGTTGTGTGCGGCTGTCTGTGGTGTAACGACGAGTGAGTGACGAACCGTTCAGTCAAGAGGAACCGCTTCCGGAGATCGTCGTGCGCAATCGCATGCCGCTCGTCGTCGGTGCGCACGTTGTCTTGTTTGCACTGGCCCTGCTGGTTGCGTTCCTGCTGGCCTACAACTTCCACTTCTCCTTCCGTCTGCGGGGTGAGGTCCATCACTGGTTCCTTGATCTGTACGTGCCCCTGCTGGTGATCGCTCTTCCGATCAAGCTGCTCGTGTTTCTCTCGACGCGGCAGTATCGAGGGTCGTGGCGTTATGTCGGGTTGCGCGATCTGTTCGGTGTCATCAGTGCGTCGCTTATCGGGACGTTCCTGTTTCTACTTGTTTACTTCGCACTGGAGAATGTCTGGCAGCTTCGATTCGGGCATCCTTTGATTGACCATTCGCCACTTCGTTCGCTACGACAATCGACGGTCTTCTCACTCGATTGGGCCTGCACGATTGCGTTCGTATCAGCCGCCCGGATTCTGGTCCGGTTCTACTATGAGGACATCCTTCCGGCACGCTCGGCGAGCCCCGGCCGCGTCCTGATCATCGGCGCGGGCGATGTGGGGGAGAGTGTGGTTCGTGAGCTGCTTCGAATGCGTCACGACAGACGCGAGTGCGTCGGGTTCCTCGACGACGCGGCGCAGTTGCACAGCCCGATCCACGGCGTGGAGGTGCTCGGTCGGACCGCACAAATCCGTGACATCTGTGTCGAGCGGGACGTGCAGGAGGTATTGATCGCGCTGCCGCATGCAACTCCCAAAGTCATTCGGGGACTCGTCGAGCAATGTGAGGGAACCGGTGTGTTGTTCAGGACGATCCCGGCCATCTCCGATGTGATGGAGGGACGCGTCCAGGTCAGCCAGATACGAGACGTCGACATCGCCGACCTGCTCGGGCGTGAACCCGTGCGGTTGGAGATCGAGCAGATCGGTGAGCAGCTGCGCGACCGGCGCGTATTGGTGACCGGTGCGGGCGGGAGCATCGGGTCGGAGATGTGCCGCCAGATCGCCGCGTTCGATCCCCAGAGACTTGTCCTGCTCGAACGGGCCGAGAACGGCCTCTTTGAGATCGACCGCGAGCTACGCCGGTCCTACCCGAAGCTCGACACGGTTCCCTACGTGGCCGACATCTCCGACCGGCCGCGATTCAAAAGAGTCCTCGACGTCGAGAAGCCCTCCGTCGTGTTTCACGCCGCCGCCCACAAGCACGTCCCCATGATGGAGATCAACCCCGGCGAGGCAATCAAGAACAACATCGGTGGTTCGATCGCCGTGGCCGACATGGCGTTGGCGGCCGGGGTCGAGACGATGGTCATGATCTCAACCGACAAAGCCGTCAACCCCACCAGTGTCATGGGATGCACCAAACGCGTCGCCGAGATGTACGTGCAGAGTCTGACCGGTGTCGGTCCCACGAACTTCATCACCGTCCGGTTCGGCAATGTGCTCGGAAGCAGCGGGAGTGTCGTGCCGGTTTTCAAGGAGCAGATTCTGGCCGGCGGGCCCGTGACGGTGACGCATCCGGATATGGTGCGTTTCTTCATGACGATTCCCGAAGCATCGCAGCTCGTTCTTCAGGCCGGAACGATGGGAAAAGGTGGCGAGATCTACGTGTTGCACATGGGTGACCCGGTCAAGATCGTTGATCTCGCACGCGACATGATCACATTGAGCGGCCTGCGACCGGGCGTCGACATCGACATCGTCTTCTCGGGTATTCGTCCGGGCGAGAAGCTCTATGAGGAGCTGTCCAGCGAAGGCGAGCACATCGGCGACACAGCGCACCCCAAAATCGGTATCTGGAAGCACCGGACCGAGGACTGGGAAGCCATGCACCGTGGTATCGAACGCCTTCTCGCAATGGCGGATACGGCATCCGCGGAGCAGATTCAGACCGAGCTGAAGTTGCTCGTGCCTGAATACGAACACAACGACAAACCGCGGACAAGCGTATGCAAGACCGGCGACCACACACCGACACCAAGCGCGACGGGACCGGCGTGACAAAGCCGGCCGGATGATACCGTTTCGCCCACGCGCGCGCGTGCCCCTCTTTCATAGAATCATTCTTGCGTAGCAGGCGTGGGCGATGCCTCACTCGCGGTCGTTGGCGGGTGCCCCATTCTTGCGCGGCAAGGGTGGGGAATGCGCTTTGAGCGTCCGGTTACGCTGCGTCTCCCACTCGCGCATGGCCTCGATCATCTTGAGGTGCGTCGTGATCGTGCCTTTCATCTCTGGAGAACGGGAAACGGTTTCAAAGACGTGCGGTCGATCCTCCGCGCGAGCACGCAGGTCCTCCGTGAAGTCCTCCCAGCTTCCCTCATACAGCGTGTCCCGCATCTGGATGAGCATTCGATGTTCAGGCGTGAGCGGGAACTCCTCGCCGTTGGTTGGCTCGCTCGGGTCCATGGCGCCGTCCTCGCCGGTCTGCGATCGGTCGATGTGTATTGGAGGGCAGGACGGCCGTTCGGTCAAGTCGGACAACCTGGCGCAGGTGCCGCCACCGTGGATCGTCCGTCACCCGCAAGGGGACACGCCACACGAAATCGCACTAGGCTCTAGCTTCCCGAACGAGTCCCCACTCGGGCGACAACGGCGCCGATAATCTCATCTTCCCGCCAACCATTCTTCTTGTACTGGGGGAAGAACGGATCGGGTTCGCCTCTCGGCGCCCCGTGGCATAGCAGACACGTCTTAGCCGCCTTGATGGGTTCAGCGTAGTAGCAGGCCTCGCGGGTCGATTGCTCGGCGCAGCACTTGCCCTTTTGGATTTGCTGAAGCAGTGCAAGCGCGGTGGCATCACCCTTGTTATTCTCGTTGCGAGGCTCGTCGACGACCATCTTGACCCAGGCACGTCCCCCTGTAACGTCGGGCACGACCTCGTGAAACACGTTGTCCGCCACGGCCGCCGGAAGCAGCAGGTTCTCGGCCATCCACTTGCGGTGATCCTCGTCGGCTTTGACATAGTGTCCCGCGATGACGCCACGTGTTCTGAGTTCGAGCTTGACCAGCAATCTGGCCAGCTCCCGGTCACAACCAGCTTCCCCCACTTCGACGGCCTTGTGCTTCGGTGTGTCTGCGGTTTCGACTCTCGCGATAACGCAACTCGACAGCAAAGCGATGGAGAGGATCAGCACGCCTGACGCAACAACCTTCATCCCCGGTCTCATAGTACTTCTCCTTGATTCCTGAAGACGATCCGCACGGCGGATTCTACGGCATGCGGAGGACAAATCAAATCACTGCGGAGTAGGTCGCTACTTTCCAAGCAGCTCGTCGATTTTCGCTCCGAGGTCATCGGCTTTGAGCAGCGACTCGCCGACGAGGATCGCGCAGGCACCGGCGCGCTGGACGGTCAATACATCGGCTCGCGTGGCGATCCCACTCTCAGCCACGAACGCAGCGCCGTGCGGCAGTACGCCAGCCAGCTTTGCCGTGGTGCCGACGTCGGTGCGCTGAGCCGAGAGATCACGATTGTTGATCCCGAGAAGATACGTATCGCCCGGCGCGCCGAGCGCGTCGAGAATCGCCTCGAGATTCTCTTCGGAGTGGACCTCGACGAGCGCCGTCATATCGAGGTTGTCGACAAGTGGCAGCAGCTCGGCGATTCGCTCTGCACCGAGCACCTCGGCGATAAGGAGCACCGCGTCCGCATCGGCTGCCCGTGATTCGTGTATCTGATACTCGTCGACAATGAAGTCCTTCCGCAGAACGGGAAGATCCACGACTCGCTTGACGATTCCGATGAAATCGAGCCTGCCGCCGAAGTACGTTTCGTCGGTCAGAACGCTCAGGGCGGCGGCTCCGTGAGCCTGGTATGTCCGAGCGATCCGGACCAAGTCGAAGTCGGGCACGATCAGACCGGCGGAAGGTGATCTCTTCTTGATCTCGGCAATCAGATTGATTCCATCCGGTGCCTTGGCGGTTGCGGCGGCCAGAAAGTTGCGAGGATTGGCCGTGCGGCGGATGGCCGTCCGCAGCTCGGCCGTCGGGCAGCGCTGTCGGGCGATTTCCACCTCTTTCCGTTTGGTCTCGACGATCCGATCCAATATAGTCGCCATCGATGATCTCCGGGACCGCCAGGCTCGCATTGCTCCAGTTGGCTCACGTGCCGGTCTCCGCGTCGGTCGATCGACCGGTGCGGGCGGCTGAGCAGACCGCCGCTGATTCTACCATAACGCCCGTGCAGTACGCGCTGATTGAAATCGACTTCGCAACGAGCGCGGTGGCGGGACTTGTTCTGGCGGTTGTGGTCGCGTGGTGGCTTGCTCGATCGCGCCGGGATCCACTGCGAGCGGTGCCGCAGCGTCCCAATCACCTGCGGGAAGATGGGTTGGTGTTGGCGGTCATGATCTACCTGGCTGCGATGCTCGTGCTGTCCGGACTTGTGGACTTGCTGGCCATCGATCGGACGAGCGCGGTTGCTTCGATCGTCGTCGGGACCGGTGCGCAGGCAAGCGGATTGATCGCCTGTCTGATCGTGGCAGCCGGTCGATTCACCGGTGGAACAAAACAGTACCTGATCGGCGCGGTCGACAGCGGTTCGTGTGTTGCCTCGGGCTTGACCCTGTTGCTGATTCTGTTGTCCATTGGTCTTTGCCCGATTGTGCTTCAGGCAACCGTCGCGGTGGTTCAATACTACGCCCCGAATTATGTGTTTGAGTCTCATCCGACGATACAGGCCATGCAGGACGGGGATCAGCCGCTGGGCGTGTTGACCGCACTCTGGATCGGGGCGGCCGTGATCGCGCCGGTTGCCGAGGAGCTTTTCTTCCGGGGCTTGCTCCAGACGTATCTGGTGACCCTTCTCAAGAGGCGATGGGCCGCGATCGTGGTGGCTGGAGTCTTCTTCGGTTTGGCGCACGTGAGCAACCCGCACCACATCCCGGCGCTGATTCTTCTTGCGATGATGATGGGGTATGCCTACGAGCGGACGGGCTCGCTGTTACCACCCATCGTGATCCACGCAGCCTTCAACCTCAAGACGCTCGTCTGGAACGCGCTGGGCGGATTCCCTGCTTAGAGCGGTTCTGGTGGTGACGTAGCGAGCTGCGGACTTGAACGGATCACCAACACATATCAGATCCAGTTCCAGAATGCCGATTCCCCACCACCGAGCCGCGGGCTGCCGCAAGGCGGCTTTGCCGCGCCCGCGCGGACGCGAAACTGCAGGAAGACGCCGGTAAATCTGATGCGACGAATCGGCACTTTCAAACTGTTCTTGGTATCACAAGGTAGGCTTGTCGATAGTCGTATAATCATGGGTGGGGCGGTAGCCTCCGGCGATGCGGGGGCTGAATCGCAGTGCCGCGGGGCCGCAAGGCCTGCCCGCGCAACGAATATGGGTGTACAGTTCTCGAATCCAAGGCTAGGATTTTCCGTTGTCTGTATTGTCAGGATGGGAGGACTTGGCCGATCCGGCGGGTTGGGGCGATATCCGATATGCGAAAGCACGTAAAACTCAAGCTGCTGAGGTTCTTGCGGGAATGGGTCAGACCCCTCCTTGTGATCGTCGTCGTGGTCGGGTCCTTGCGATCGGCTGTCGCGGATTGGAACGACGTGCCCACAGGGTCGATGAAGCCGACCATCCTTGAAGGCGACCGCATCTTCGTGAACAAGCTTGCGTATGATCTGAAGGTCCCGTTCACGAATTGGTGCCTGTTTGAGTGGGAAGGTCCGCAGCGCGGTGATGTCATCGTCTTTTTCTCACCGGAGAGCGGCGAGCGGTTGGTCAAGCGGGTGGTCGGGGCTCCCGGCGATCGAATCGCACTACGCAACAATCGCCTCTACGTCAACGGCGAGCGTGCGGAGTATGGGACTCTGGATCGGAAATACACCGAGCAGTTCGAACAGCACTTGCAGCGTTGGAACCGTTTCGCCCTGGAGAAGATTGGCGACAAGGGCCATCCGATCATGACCATCAGCCCGACGCGTCGCATCAAGACTCAGCACCAGACATTCAAGACCATTACGGTTCCCGAGGGGCACTACTTCGTAATGGGGGACAACCGGGATAGGAGCCGCGATTCGCGTTGGTTCGGTTCAGTACCACGCAAGGTCATCGCCGGCCGGGCCACGGCGATCGCCATTTCGTTTGATCCGGATCGCTACTACTTGCCGCGGTGGGGGCGCTTCTTCCAAGAGCTACCGTGACGATTCGTAACCGAGGAGTCGCGGCAAGATCACTTCGTACGTATGCGCGAGACCACTTCACCGCACGGGTAACGACGCGCTACAGGTACAGACCGGGCAGCACCTGCCGCCAATCCCCGTAACAGAGGAGAAGGGCAGGTACTGCCCGATTGCGATGTCTAATGCATCAGTCCGGAATACCCGGACAGGTTCGAGCGGCTTAGAACGTAAACCATCCGAAGAAGTACGCTGCCACCAGACCACCAATTCCAAGAATCCACCACCAAGTCATAAGTTATCCTTTCCTGAAAACCAAAACTACCGCGCTAGTGGCTGTCCCGCGCCGGAACAGCCTCTTTCACGACGGCGTAATATAGAGTCGTCCCTACGACAGGGCAACCCATTAATCAAAAAACTTCCGCCCAGATTCCGCCCGCCCGGAACCCAACGGACCCCAAAGGAGCCCACCCGTCACCGGGCGGTTTCACGGAAAGCCGGAATCGGCCTTAGCGCTATCGGAAACGCCGTTTTTGCTGTATTATGCGCCCGAAAGCATGGCAGGGCTTAGGCCCACCAGCCAAATCCCCAGCCCTACAGGACCGCCGCCAATGCAAGGAACCACAAATACTGTACGCCGTGACCCATAATTTTTTCCTTTCCAGATCGGTCGAATGCCCGCCGGCCACCTCGCGTCCGGGCAGCCCTGTTAACGCTGGGAAGCATACAGGGTTTCCCCGGTTGTGCAAGCAAGAAGCACGGTCGTATGCGCGGCACGTCCGCCGTGCCCGATTGACGCCTCCGAGAGCACGAGCAGAACCACATCATGATAACGTAACGCACGATCGCACCAGAATCTCCCGTGGCTGAAGTCCGCATCCATCGAGAAACGATTCCGGGATTCTCCCATTTGACTTGTCCTCGCCGCTTGTGGCCCATGCGCGGAGTGCAAGTCCTCGCAAAGCCGGTACTTATACAAGATCCAGTTCCAGAGTGCCGACTCCCCGCCAGCGAGCCGCAGGCTGCCGCAAGGCGGCTCTGCCGCGCCCGCGCGGACCCGAAACTGCGGGAAGACGCCAGCAAACCTGATGCGACGAATCGGCACTATCAAACTGCCCTTGGTATTACAGACAGGCACCGGTACGCTGTGATTCGCGCTGCGTTCCGCTGGTCGGGATGCCGACCGCCGGACTCCGGTCGCACACCGTTAAGGGCCGAGAAAAATCCCTTGACAGCCAATGGAGATTCGGTATATGTTAGGTTGTGGGGCTGAGGCAGGGTGGGTCTCGGCGCGGTCGTGGCGCGCCCATCACATGCACTGGGGGTTCGAATAGGACATGCGCGAGGAATCTCAAATCAATGGGGGAGACGTACGTTCGGGCCGTACGAAGGCGGCTGTGGAGTTGAAGACCAAACACGCGCTCACACCTGAGCAGAGACGCCTGGTGGGGGAGAACATCGGGCTGATCGTCGTACACCTGCGGCGTTACGTGTTCAACCTCGCGGTCCCGAGGCGGGATCGGGAGTGGGAGGACCTGTTTCAGGAGGGGTGCTTGGGCTTGATCCGGGCGGCGATGAGTTTTCGCGAGGAACGCGGCATCCCGTTCGCGTCGTACGCACTACCACGCATCCACAACGCCGTCAGCCGGGCGCTCCAACGCAAGTTCGCTACCGTCTACGTGCCGCCGAAGCGGGCCCGTCCGCCAACCGCAGGTTCTACGTCGGAGGGATTGCGTGAAGACGGTATCCGACCGAGAACGTACTCGCTCACCGAAGAGGCTGCCGCACGTTTGGCGGACAGGGATCGATCCGATCCCGACGATGCCGGCGGCGAGACGGTTGGTCAGCGGCTTCGTGGGAAGTACGAGCGAGCGGTCCGGCGAGCCGGGCAGGCCCTGTGCGGAAAGGCAACCGCTCGTGGAGACCGTGACAAACTCGTCCGGATCCTCGAGGAGGAGCGGTTTCTCGTGCCGCATGACGAAGCCAAGCGGCCACTGCGCCAGATCGCGCGGGATACGGACTCCTCGTATGCACGGGTGGCACAGTGTGACGGGCAGCTTGCCGACGCGGTTCGCAAGGTACTCACAGCCGATCCGGAGTTCATCGAGCTGCGGCGAAGCAGCCGATCCCATCCTTCGGGCACCGGTAGGCCGATCGACGACGAGCTGGAATGCCGACTGCAGCGGGCCGCCGCGCGGGAATTCGTTCGACGCCTCCACGATCCCGACGCTACGGACCGGGCAGGAATGCTCGATGTCCTGTTGGAGATGTCGCCCGGTGACATCCAGGAAATCGTCCACGCCCGATTCTCCGACCTGCCCTCGTGCGAGCGGGAACAACTCCTGCAAACGCTGTCGCAAACCGGTGATCAAAGCCGCCTCAAGGATCGTTCGCCGGCGCGAAGGGCGACAAGGAGAAAAGGGTTGTCGAACGCTTCGGGACCCCTGAAAGCGCTATAGGCCCAGGTCGAACCGCAACTCGGGTGCGATGCGTCTTACGGTCTTGGGCCCGATCCCGCGGACGCCTTGAAGGTCGGCGGGAGACGCAAAGGCAACCACCTTCTCGCCGCCGGTCTGATCATGCGAGGCAGAGGTGCGGTATCCGACGATCCGTCGGGCCATCTCCTCCCCGATCCGCGGAAGCACCGTCAACTCGAACCAGGGCGCGGTATTCGGGTCGATCCTCGATTGTGCGGCGGGGCGAGGCGGAACAGGGTTCGCAGAACCTGCCATGTTCCAGGCCGCCGTACCCGCGACCAACCAGAGTAGGATAACAAGCCTCAAACATGGCGCACGCGTCATCGAGCCATGGGCCGGCACGTCTTCCGTGGCGGGTGGGTCCTCGCGTGCGATGGGTGAGGGGGATGCGTTCACAACGCGGCTTGCCGTGTCATGCCTTGGCTTCGGTTTCGCTCTTCGGGCGCCGCCTGATCTCGGACCGGATCTGCACGATTCGCTTGTAGGCGGCTTTCGGGACAAACCCGGAGCTGAGCAGACCGCCGTGGGGCACGGGATGATGCCTCTGGTCGGTCAACCCGCGCCATGAGACGGTCTCGACGAACGGTTTGCTCAACGCCAGATCGAGGAATTGAGCGAGCCACTCCGACTGCACCTCTTCATTCCACGGCCCGTGCCACACCCCGCCTCCCATGTTGCTTCCCTCTTCGGTCTGGCCTTCATTACCGCCGCCCGTGGTCGCGGATGGAACCTGAACAGCGGTGATGTGCAGCGGTTTGCCGAGCTTGGCGAACTGGTCGATCAACGACGATATCTGGAACATGTCGCGTACGAACATGCCGTCGACAGCCGGGCCGAAGTAAAACTGAAGCCCGAAGGCATCGAAGTCAACACCACTCTGAACGACCATGTCCGCATAAAGAAGAGGCGGGATCGTGCGCTGGTTCCTGGCGTAATACTCACCCCATGGCGCGGCGAGGTTGACGATGACCACGCTTCGCGGTGATGCTTGTTTGGTCAGCGCCGCAGCCATCCGGGTCAGTTCCATAAGCTGCTCGAAGTTGAACGTGAAGCAGTTCATGGCGTGGATGCCGCTGATGACGTCCCACATCTGGATGTACTGCCCGTAACGGTTGAGCACCCGTCTTACGTGCTCAAATGCCAGGTCCCTGATCGTGTCGAAATCATGTTCCCAGATGTAGAGCCAGTCCGGGACGTTGCTCTCATGGAAGGAGAGCAGCGCCGATCCCTTGATCGGGAATCGCTGCTTCGCCAGCGCGTCCACCCAGGCGTTGAGCGGTTTCCAGTTGAACGTCTGCTCGGTCGGTTCGATGTCCCGCCAGATGATCGGGACCGTGGCGAAGTCGAACGCCTCTACAAGCCGTTTGTGTGCCATCTCGGTTGGTTTGTCGAGATCGATCGAGCAGCCGAAGATCCGACGAGGCAGACCGCCGGCCTGCCTGCGTCGTGTCAGGAAAACAGTCGCATGGAAGCGGGCGAGGGCCTCGCTGGCCTGGACGGCCGCCGTGAGCGATTGTTCGCCGAGTGTCGCCGTGTCCCCCGGCGTGTCGGCCTGGAGGGCCTTGATCAGCAGCTCTCGCGATTCCCTGACCTGCTCATTGATCGATTCGGTCCCCTCGTAGTCGAGCAGACCCCAATCCTCGATCTTCTGTGAGACACGCAGGAGCCGACCGCGTGCAAGCTCGACGGAGAGATTGTAAGGTTTCGAGCGGTCCAGAAGGCGGACCGTTTCCGTGAGGATCTCGCCCACGTCGGCCACCGGCCAGAGCAGCACGAGCCCGGCCGGCCCCGGTGCACGCTTCTTGCAGTGAATCACACCGTCTTTGAACGTGATCTCCGCGCGCAGCGGTACATCATCACTGCCGATCACGTAAGCGCCGGCTAGGGTGACCCTCTTGGCGGGTTGACCTTTGGTGTACGCGGCGAAGGAGAGCATGGCAGGTCCAGCGTATAACGCGAGTATAACTTACATATAAGGCCAAATCGCTTCCGCGACCGTCGCCTGGTCCCCGAGACACCTCTTTTCGTCGCACACCTTGCCCACCGGCGTCGGTGCCGATCGGAATCATTATGGCCGCGAAACCACGGTTCGTCGAGTCGCCGACGGCCGCTTTTTTCGCGCGGCCGGCTGCAATCGGGACCCGCGACGCTGAGATGTGTCCGTACCCGTCCCCATGATTCGGCACGCCTAAGCGGTGTGCCCAAGCATCTGCCGTGTGAGTTTTGGGGGGCGGATCAAGGATCAGGCTACGCCCGGAACCCCGGCAGCCGCCGTTCCCAGGGCTCTCGACTTGCGTGTCGAGGGGGGGCTCGGGTAGGCTATAGCAGTTAACGGTCAGGTGTATCGCGCGACCACCCTCTTTCCCCCCTTGGTAAGGGGGGATGCCAGGCGCGTAGCCGCTACAGGTGATCGTTGTACGCTCTAGGAGCGGAGGATTTGGCAGCCACGCAGCCGGAACGTGCCGCCGTGGTTGCAACACTGTAATGGAGCGCCGCGCGCGTGAGAGAGAGCATGTCCCTGGACGTTGCCGACATCGTGACTACGACTCATATTCCCACCTACCCCGTCCGACGGGGAAAGGTACGCGACGTGTACGACCTCGGTAGCGAGGTGCTGCTGGTGGCCACCGACCGCATCAGCGCATACGACATCATTCTGCCTACGCCGATTCCGGGCAAAGGAGTGATGCTGACGGAGATATCGAGGTTCTGGTTCGACTTCTTTGCCGATCGCGTTCCGCATCATCTGATCGAAGTGGTCTGTGCCAAGGCGCCGTCGGGTTTGGACGAGTATCTCCCTCTGCTTCGCCGTCGGACCATGCGCTGCCGCAAGACGCAGGTGATCCCCATCGAGTTTGTCGTGCGCGGATACCTCGCCGGGTCCGGCTGGAAGGATTACCAGCGAACGGGATCGGTCTGCGGTGTCGAGCTGCCGGGTGGGCTTGCGCAATGCGATAAGCTTCCATCGCCGATTTTCACTCCGGCCACCAAGGCGGATGTGGGCCATGACGAGAACATCTCGTTCGAACGGGCGTGCGAGCTCGCCGGCGAGAGCTGCATGAAGACCCTGCGCGACCGCAGCATCGAGCTGTACAACAAGGCGGCGGAGTATGCCATCGACCGTGGTCTGATTATCGCCGACACGAAGTTCGAGTGGGGTGTGTGCGACGGCGAGTATCTGCTGATTGACGAGGTGCTGACACCCGACTCCTCGCGGTTCTGGCCGGTTGGTTCCTATGAGCCCGGACGGGACCAGGAGAGCTTCGACAAGCAGTACGTCCGCAACTATCTCACCACACTGATCGAAGCCGGCAAGTGGAACAAGACCCCGCCCGGACCGGAGCTCCCGCGGGAGATTGTCGAGAACACAGCCGCCAAATATCGAGAAGCCGTCAAATGCCTGACCGGGAAGTAATCGGCAGGTGGTCGTCGATACGCCTACCATGCGCGGGGCACCGGGCACGTACCATCTGCAAGCGGGGCAAACCGTGCGCCGTGAGCGTTCCATGTCTCGCCGACGGCCTTCCCGTATGCGGTGCGCCCGTGTCTACACGACCTCAGCCACCTTGACGGCTGACTGAAGTGCTTTCACCTGGTTGACCTTCTCCCAGGCAAAGCCCATGTTCTCTCGTCCGAAGTGCCCGTGACGTGCGGTCTCGAAGTAGATCGGTTGGCGCATGTCGAGATAGACGATGATCTCGCCGGGTTTGAGCGGGAAGATCTCTCGGACGATCCGTTCGAGCTGGGCTGTGTCGACCTCGCTGGTTCCGAAGGTGTTGATGTTGACACTGACCGG
Organism: uncultured Phycisphaerales bacterium; assembly: GCA_965371725.1. Taxonomy (GTDB): domain Bacteria; phylum Planctomycetota; class Phycisphaerae; order UBA1845; family UBA1845; genus CBDUZO01. Next base: position 67,274 of record CBDUZO010000002.1, on the reverse strand, counting down.
TTCGGCGATGCCGATGGCGTAGGCGAGCTGCACCTCGCACTCCCTCGCCAGTCCGGCGGCGACGATGTTCTTGGCAATGTGCCTGGCCATGTAGGTGGCGGAACGATCCACCTTGGTCGGGTCCTTGCCGGAAAACGCCCCGCCGCCGTGGCGTCCTCGCCCGCCGTAGGTGTCCACGATGATCTTGCGCCCGGTCAGGCCCGTGTCGCCGTGTGGACCGCCGATGACGAAACGTCCGGTCGGGTTGATGTGGATCGTAATGTCGTCCGACCAGAACTGGGGGCACTCCCGCTCGATCACCGGTTTGATGACCTGCTCGCGAATCTGGGTCTGGGCGTCCTTGCTCATCAGCCTGCCGCCCGTATCAGAGTCGGTAACCTCCTCGGTGTGCTGTGTGGAGACGATGATCGTATGAAGGCCCGATGGCTTTCCGTTATTGTCATACTCGACCGTGACCTGGGACTTTGCGTCTGGGCGAAGCCAACCGATCGCGCCGGACTCGCGCAACTTGGCAAGGCGCTCAACGATCCGGTGCGACAGTTCGATCGGGAGCGGCATGAAGGACTTGGTTTCGTCGCAAGCATACCCGAACATCATGCCCTGGTCGCCGGCGCCCTGTTCGTTGTGCAGCCCCTCGCCGACCGTCACACCCTGACTGATGTCGGGTGACTGCCGATGGATGGCGCGCAACACGCCGCAGCTTCGGAAGTCGAACCCCGCGTTGGGGTCGGTATATCCGATTCTTCGGATGGTTTCACGGATGGTGTCCTCGGCCCGCCCGAGCGCGTCGGCGGCGGCTTCGTTGTGGACCGTCACCTCTCCGGCGACCACGACCAGACCGGTCGTCACGAGCGTCTCGATGGCGGTTCGCGCGAGAGGATCGTGTTCGAGAAGGCTGTCGAGCAGCGCATCGGATATCTGGTCCGCCACTTTGTCCGGATGCCCCATCGAAACCGATTCCGATGTGAACAGCGGCAAGGCTGCGGTTTGCGGCCGTGTGCTCCACTCAGTGCTTTGTGTCACGACACTTTCCTCCTTGATTGCTCGATATGCCAAAGCGCATCGAACCCACCATGAAACCTCTTCTATATTATAGGCCGATCGCGCCCTCTGCAACATGAGTACCGCTACCGATGGATTATCGGCACACTGTCAGCCGGCCTTTCGGTTTCTACGTGTGGAGGTGGAAGGGAGCCCGGTGACGGTGGACGCAGCCTGGCGCGGCAAATTTCACAGGCGTCGGCGCAGCGAGTGAAAGCGCGTAAACCCCTGTGTTATCGGGCTGACTCGTGTCCTGGCTGTGGTTTCTCACAACGCATTGGTGCCCCGTCCTTCGCGAAGCGAAGGGTGGGGGACGAACGCATTGGTGTCCCATTCTTCGCGAAGCGAAGGGTGGGGGACGGGCAGCTGTTCGAGATGTTTTCGGCTGCTCGATCTGTTCCCCACCCTTTTCTAACGAAAAGGACGGGGCACCCGCGCGGCGATGTTTTTGGTGGGCGGTGCCCACCCTACTTGCTCAATCCATTCCCCACCCTTTTCTAACGAAAAGAATGGGGCACCCGCCGCCCTCCCGATGTGCGGTTCACACAGCGATTTCCCGTATAAGTGTGAACGCTTCGGCGTGGCCCAAACCCACGGTGTGGCCGCGGGTGACGCTCAGGGCTCGAATCGCCTCGATCGAGCGTTGCTGCGGAGCGGGCCGAATCTGCGACGCGTACATCGCGCAGGCTTCGAGCTTTCTCTCGATGTGTTCGGAGATGTCCACGTAAATGTTTGGCACAAACGGTGGTGTCACGGGCGCGGCATGCCAATCCGTTTCGGACACGGTCTCACAGGCGAGGATGCGTTTGGGGCCGTTGCCACCCGTCGGTCGGGCACAGACCATCGCGGCCTCGAAGATGACCTGATGATCACGGTGCAGGTCACCCATGTGTGGGACGTAGACGATCTCGGGCTTGACCTGTTCGAACACGCCCTTCAAGGCGTCGTTGACGTCGCAGATGGGGATTGTGTCGAGGCGGGCTGCCGGCAGGTCGAGGAAGTGCGACCCGGTGACGCCGAGGAACGTGTGCACCTGCCTCGCTTCCGCCTGAACGCGCTCGACCTGCTCGGCGCCGAAGCGCGAGTCCTCGCCGCGCGTGCAGATCACCACATGGACCGCATCGCCGCGGTCGAGGTGTCTGAGAATGGATCCGCCGACCCCGAGCACTTCGTCATCGGGGTGCGGTGCCACGACAAGAACATCAGCCATTCCTCAACCTCCCATCGTTTCCGGCTGGACGGTCAGTCTGACTCCCGGGCGAAGCTCGTCCAGGCGAATCCCTTCCACCGCGGTCAGCCGGAGTCCGGCATCGCCGGTACGCACCAGGACTCCGCACCCCGGATCGGTCTTCACGATTGTGCCCGCCTCGGCGCTCAGCGACCCTTGATCCATCTCATCGTTACGCGCGGGTCGACCGCGCCAGACCGTTACCTTACGCCCGCCGTGGAACGTGAACGCACCCGGGTAGGGCCGACCGGCTGCCCGGATCAAGCGGTAAATCCTGTCCGTCGTCCACGACCAGTGGATCAGCCCGTCCGCGGGCGTGCGTTTCGCGTAGTGCGTGGCTTTGTCGTGGTCCTGCGGCGTTCTGGGGAGGTTGCCCGCCTTGATCCTCGGGGCGAGTTCCGCGATCGCGGCGCGAAGCGTATCGTTCGTTCGCGCGATCAGGTCGCAGGAGTAGTCATCGGGAAGGGTGGAAACCTCGCGTTGCAGGATGATATCGCCGCTATCCGCCAGGTCGGAGAGGAAGAACAGGCTGACCGCCGCCCGCTCGCCGAGGATGATTGTCCAAGCGACCGGAGCCCGCCCGCGTCCGCGTGGGAGCATGGTCGGGTGAAATCCGATCCCGCCGCTCCCGGCGATCGAGATGAGGCTGTCGGGGACAAGTTGCGACAAGCCGATAACCCATAGCAGATCCGGCGCTCTTGCTCGCAGAAACCCGCTAACCGCCGGCTCATTGACGTTGACGAAGGATTGGAACGGAATACGCGCCGACCGAGCGAGCGGTTCCAGATCGTGATAATCGTTCGCGCGATCAGCCTGTGATCGATCCAGCCCAAGGACGCCGGTCATTTCAACGCCGCCCGCAGCAATCAGGGCGTCGAGCGCGTGATAGCTGGAACTGACAGCGCCGATCAGCGCGACGTTCATCTCGAGCCCTCACGAACCGCGTCCACGTCGTGAGGCGATTCGCGCGTCGGACTGGGGTTGAGCGAGTTTGATGCTTCGTGCAGCCTTTGTCTAACGGGCAGACCGCGCCGCTTGAGCCGCCGCATCTCTCGCCGTCGCACACGCAGTTGCATCAACGACGAGGTTCCGTTCGGGTCCTCCCTGAGCACCTGTGCCCGCCGCCCCTGTGACAGGACCGCCACCATGCGTTCGAGACATTCCCGACGATAACTTTCCAGCATCCCCGCCGACAAGTCCCGGCGCGAGCACCGGTTCCACAGGTGCATGGTCCTGCGGATGCTTTTACGCATGGTCAGGCTGTGCATACGGTCGAACAGCAGACGGTTCAGATCGTAAGGCAGCAGCGTATCGGTCATATGGTGTTCCAGCTCCAGGTGATGATGACCGTGTCGCTCATCGAGCACGCGTTCCAGCAGATCCCATGTGCTCGCATGTTCAGCCGTGTCCGCGCGAAGCTCCCAGTAGAAATGGCCGAAGTTGACCGAGCAACCACTCATCACAATCTGCCGCGGCACGTACTTGCCGTGCGCCACGCTGTCTGCCGCGAGATGTGAAAGATAACCTTGGGCGAACGCTTTGGCCTGGTCGTCGCGAGCGCTATCGAGCAGCCGGAACGCCGTCGACCAGTGATGGCAGAACTGCTTGATCCGGCTTAGACGCTTGGCAAAGACGATGTCGGCTGCGATGTTGCCGTAGAGGTAGGCGATGCGGTGCCGGGCGAGGATGGCCGCGACAGCGGCGGGCAGGAGGGATAGGTGTTCCAGCATCGTGCTGCCGAGCCCTACATGAACTGCCGGACCCCACGCCAGGGCAAGATCGGGCGCGGCGAGCACGACGACAGCCGCGATCAGTATCACATGGAATCGTTGTCGCATTGGATGCTTCGTCCGGAACGGGAACCGGTGACAGCCTCGCTGCGAGCCCGGAGCCGCCGGCCCGGTGACCCTTATAGCGCCGGCTGGGCTCGCCCGCAAGGCGCGTCGGATCACGCCGCGCGCCGTTCGTTCAACCTTGACACCCACCCCGCCAAGCGTAAGCTGCTCTTTGGTTGCCGGCGGAACGTCGAGAGCTACGTCCGCCTGGTTTGAGCCTCTGGCAGGAGCAACGCCCCATGACAGAATCAGCACAACCACACCTGACCGTGATCGAGTCCGGCGGCGTAACCACCATCGAGTTTGCCGACCGCAAGATTCTGGAGGAGCTATCGATTGCCGAGATCACCGAAGAGCTGGTACGGCTGATCCACGAGACTCCGGAGATCAAGATGCTCCTGAGCTTCTCCAATGTAGAGCATCTTTCCAGTGCAGCTCTGAGTATGTTGATAAAGCTGAATAACAAGGTCAAGGAAACGAAGGGGACGCTCAGACTGTCGGACATCACGCCGCAAATCTACGAGGTTTTTAAGATCACGCGGCTGAACAAGCTGTTTGACATTCATGAAACGAGGAAGGCGGCGCTGGCGGCCTTTTAGGTTGTTCTTTACCGCCCGGGCCGCGATACGCCGGACGTGCCGATCCGGCTGAACCATCAGGGATGCTGCCCCGGTCGGCGAATCACCCGGGGGCGACATGACTCAGGTCGATCCGGACAACGAGGCGAAGAACTTCAAGGTTTGCGTCATACCAAGCGAACCGGAGCAGATTGACGTCCCCAAGCAGGCTGTCCTCGATGAACTCGCGCGTTTCCGGTTCAGTGAGGAGTCGGTTTTCGCCGTCAAGCTGGCCCTCGAAGAAGCCCTGAGTAACGCAGTTAAGCACGGCAACAAGTGCGACTGCTCAAAGAACATCGCCGTACGCTACCACGTCAACGACGAGCGGGCTGTCATCATCATCCGCGATGAAGGTTGTGGGTTTCGTCCCGACACCGTTCCTGATCCGACATCGCCCGACCGCCTGCCGCTGCCGAGCGGGCGTGGGATCATGCTCATGTGCGCGTACATGGACGAGGTCCGGTATCGTGATCACGGTTGCGAGGTCTATCTGGTCAAGTATCGCAACCCGAGCGGCGGATCGTCATGAGTGAGACGCTCTCCAGAACGGTCAGGCGAACCATGCACTTCACGGGTACGGTGCAAGGTGTCGGGTTTCGCTATACCACGCACCACGTAGCGTCCGGCTTCGAGGTGACCGGGCATGTCAGGAACCTGCGCGACGGCCGCGTCAAGATGGTTGCCGAGGGCGCTGCGGATGAGATCGATCGTTTCGTCCGAGCCGTCCAGGACCGGATGAGTGGTTACATCTCCGACACCGACGTCGAGACCGCGCCCGCCACGGGGGAGTTCACGACCTTCGACATCGCGTTTTGAGAAGAATCGGTCGGCGCGTTCAGTCCGAGATGATTACGTGTCCATCCACAAGCCGGATGCGGTCCTCACAGAACAGTCGTACCGCCTCCGGATAGGCGATGCACTCCTGCTCGAAAACCCTGGCAGCCAGGTCGTCCGCGGTGTCATCCGGTCTCACCGGCACCTTACGCTGGAGGATGATGGGGCCGTGGTCATACTGGTTATCGCAGAAGTGAACGGTACAACCGCTCTCGGTCCGGCCCGCGGCGAGAACGGCTTCGTGTACGTGGTGACCGTACATCCCCTTGCCGCCGAATTCCGGGAGCAGCGCCGGGTGGATATTGATGACGCGTCCCGCGAGCCGGTCCGGAATGTGCCACAGTGACAGAAACCCGGCCATGCAGACCAGGTCGGCATTACCGACGGTCTCGGTGATCGCTTGCTCAAACGCGTCGTGCGTAAGGCTCTTTCTCTCGATGATGACGGTAGGCAGCCCCAGGTCGCGCGACCTGCCTACGCCTTTCACATCGCTACGGCTACTGACCACCATGTCGATGCGTGCATTCAGCTTGCCGTCAGTAATATGCCTTTGCAGATTGACCAGCGTGCGGCCGCCGCCGGAGAGCAGGACCGCGAGTCGCAAGGGTGGTCTTGGCATGGTATCGCTTCAAGGGATCCGAAGTATTGACCCTCGCGGGACTTCCGCGCGACCAATTCACCGGTGGGCATATTGACCTGTACTTCCCTGATACGCAAGGGAGTCCGTCATCCACGGTCGTCTGGCAGCCTGTTGAAGAGCTCGTGTCGGATCGCTCCGGTGTAGCGCTACCCCTTGTGGGTGGCGCCCAGTACGGTTGCTCGTCGCCCACAAGGGGCGGCGCTACATTCTTCAACGGGCTACTGGAGCAGTTTCGGCGTTCGTGTAGCGGTTTCAGGCTGGGGAATGGCTGTAGCACACGGGACACCCGCGCGGACGCGGCAAAGCCGCCTTGCGGCAGTCCGCGGCTCGCTACGTTACCACCAGAACCGCTCTACGGATTGGAGACCGTTGTGGCTGTCGGTTCTTCGCTCTTCCCGGCGGCGGGTTTCGGCGGACGAGTACCTGTGAACAGGTCGATCCTCATCCAGGCTTGGCCATGCCACCGCCACCAGAGGAATACGCCGGTGAACATGAGCAACACCGAAGCCACCATCCAAGGTCCAAGGCTGCCCAGCTCGGGACACGTCTCCGCCACCCACCAGCCGATCCCGACGAGGACGATCCAGTTGGTGACGACGATGAAGACCGAGGGGACGAACGTGTCGCCGGCGCCTCGAAGGGCCGAGTTGTAGATGATCCCCAGAGTATCGAACACCTGGAATACAGCCAGGCAGATCATGATGTGCCCGCCGACCGTCACGACGAGCGGCTCGTCGTTGAACAAACCGATCAGCCCCCGCCCGAACAGCACGTACACCAGCGATAGGGAGCCAATGTAGACGAGCGTGATCACCGCTATGATTCGCGCCTCCCGCACCGCCCTGAGCGGGTGCCCCGAGCCGATGGACTTCCCGACCAGGGCGGTCAGGGCCTGGCCGATGCCGATGGTCGGTACGAACGCAATCCGCATGTACTGCCAGGCGGTGTTGGTGGCCACCAGGTGCTCCGTTCCGAACTTCCTTCCAACCAGCACGGTCACAAAGAGCGTCCACACGACCAGCTCCGACACCCAGTGCACACCGCAGGGGATGCCCGTTCGCAGCAGCCTCTTGAGCTTGTCCCACGACGGGCGCCATGTGCGGCGGGAGCCAAACGCCTCTGCCATCGGGGGGCTGACCAACGTCAGGGCGAGCCGGACCGCGCGGTAACTGACACCCGTCAGGGTTCCCCAGGCCGCGCCGGCGATGCCCATCGGCTCGAAACCGAGGTGGCCGAAGATCAGCACGAAGCTTACCACAACGTTCACGATGTTGGCCTCGACGGCCGACCATGCGGTGATCCAGGGACGATGAACCCCGATGAAGAACCACCCGAGCCCGAGCGCGGCGACCGTCGGTCCGGGTGTCAGCATGGCCACACGCCCGTAGGCCAGTTCCAGCGCCTGCACATCCGCTTCGTGGCCGACCGCGCGGACAAGCTCCGGAAGCAGCGGGTCAAACGCCAAGGCGATGACACCGACGATCACGGCGATGTACAGGCCTTGCCAGGCGTACGCGCTGCACTCGTGATACCGTTTCCGCCCGAGTGACTGAGCCGCGAACGTGTTCACCATCGATACGATGCCCATTCCGATGATGATGTACGTCCATACGAACATCTGGGCGGGCAGGATGGCCGCCTTGGCGGCGTCCACGTGCAGTTGCGTGATCATCACGTAGTCAGCCACGTCCATCACGGCGCGAGACCCGGTCGTGATGACCGCCGGAATGGACATCGCGATCACATTCCGCAGTTCGGCCCGGCGATCCCGGCGGGACTGCAATACCGTGTTGTCGCTACCACCTACCACCATGAAGAGAAGTCCGTCCGTTTCGTTGCGCGGACCGCCCCGCGAGGCGGTGTCGCTCCGCCCTCTGCGTTACGAAAGTTGTGCGCGGGGAATCCCAGCAGGCGAGTACACCGAGAGCGAGGACGAAAGTCAAGCCGGGCGCAGCCGCTACGATCCGCGTCGCCGGGTTCGCCTCAACCGGACTGGAGCAAGGCCGCGAGGTTCTCCTCCCAGCAACGTTTTGGGGAGTGGTGCGACGGAAGCTCGAGGGTGATGGTGGGGATACGCCGCTCTTCGCCCGCCCAGGTGCCGAAGCTTCCGGGCGTGGAGTAGCCAATGGACGAACGCACCGGATACCCGTTCCGCCGGCTCATTTTCATGGCAAGGGAACGGGCGGGCCCATCGTAATTGTTGCAGTGCCGGTGCTCGTTGATCGAGTGAATCGTGATGATCATGGACGGTCGGTATCGCCGAATGACGGCGATGGCCGTTTGAGTCTCGGGCTCACTACCGGGCCTGTCGCCGCCGTACATTCGGCTTCTGATCGGCGTTGGTTGCCAGTTTTTCGTGGGGAAGTTGCGGTTGATGTCCACACGGTTGGCGTTGCGCCTTTTTCGCCTTGCATAGCCGTCCGGATTGACCACGGGCACGACGATCCAACGCGTCCGACCTCCCGCGCCTGGCTCGTTACGCAGAAGGTCGATCAGCTTCCGCGCGACGTGAACCCCTTTGGGCTCATCGCCGTGAAAGCCGCCGAACACCAGGACCGTCGAGTGGCGCGGCGAGCCCCGCCGAAACAGCTCGATCGACCGGCCCTCAACGGAAGTGCCAAGGATTGTCATCCGGCCCGGCAAGTTCGCTTGTCCCCTATCAGTCCGCCGAACAGGCGTGAGGGATAGACCTCCCAGCTGTATGGGTGCCCCATCCTTCGCGGAGCGAATGGTGGAGGATGGACGGTTGTTCGTGATTTCTCCGGCTGCTCAATCCGTTCCCCATTTTCTAACGAAAAGGACGAGGCACCCGCCCTTATTCAACCGGTCGCGAGACCGATGGCGGACTGCTGATCCTAAGGCTGCGCGGCGTGGAGGGCAAAACCGGTTTGGCATCGCGATCTTGATGGAGACCGAATCGCGTTATCGGGCACGCCGGGCGCGAGGCTGCAAGTGCAACAGCGATCGCAGTCCGCCCCGGCGTCGGTGTCTCTGCGGCGGATTGTCCCCGGCGACAGGCTGCACCTTGCTTGGTGTTGTCTGATGCTCGGGTACATACTGCCGCCTGCACTGGCGGCAAAGCCGAGGCACCTCGCGTTCAACGGCCGGTATCACAACCGGAAATTCACAGTGCGGACAGCACGCGTAGAGCGGCATCATATGCAATCCCTCCCCGGCCGATTCGGCGCACCGGCCGACGATCCCCCTGCTATGGCAGACTACGATTTCGTGCAGCGGAACGTCCGGACCGGAAACACACGATTTCTCCGGAAATCCGCGCCGGCTGAAGCCGGCGGCTCGCCACGCAGAAACGGACTCTGCATTGAATTCACGTGCAGCGGCGCAATCGCCCGCTGACAGCGCGTTCTCCTTGGGAAATCCGCGCAAACTTCAAGCCCACGATTCGCTACGGAAAAACAGAAAACGCTGTGGAGCAGTCTCGGTCCTTGTGTCTCGCTGGACATCCCCTCTTTCCCCCCTTGCCGGCGGGGGACGAGAGGAGGGCGCTGCATGGTTTTCGAGAATGCTCTATGTGTGCAAAAACACCCCGGTTTGGCGGTCCAAGCATGCGGGCTACGCGCGTGAGCATGCCGTCCGCCGGGTGGAGGGTATCGTTGGCCTCTTACCGCTCCACCGCCACACACTTCGTGAGCGTGCGGCGCCCGCCTATGGGCTTATTCCGACGATCAGGTCCAGAAGCATGACCGCGTCCTGCGTCCCGATCGCCATGATGTCGCTGGACAGCGGAGCCTCCATGAACTCCTGGTCCCCCAGGAACGCGTCCGCCGGTGACTGGTCGTCCATGATGGCATTGTCATCGTCCACGTGGTTCAGGCCGAGAAGATGGCCGGCCTCGTGGGTGGCAATATTGCCGATGGCGATGGCAAGCTTGCTCGCCGTCGGCGTTACGGAAAAGACCGACGGATCAAACGATTCCGTGTAGATAATGGCATCGTCGCAGAAGTCGACATTGTACAAGTCGACATCCTCGGCAATACCGAACGCGGTTGCGTTGAACCCGCCGAAGTAGACCGTCGAGTACTCGACCCCCGGTGCCGGAGACGGGTCATCGCTTGTGATCACGGTTACGTTGAAACGCTCGTAGTTCTGTTCGACCGTGTCGCGGATTCCCTCCTTGATGACATCATCTTGCCCCCGATAGACGGGCGAGATGGCCGCCGCCTCAAAGGGGTAGATCGTCAACGAACCGAGCGTCGGCGAGTTGATCTCGCCGCCGTTGAAATCGAGCATGAGAATCTGCTCCGCGGGCTCGGGGACCTCGGTGTCCGGTGTCACGGTGATATCAATGACGTAGGCTCCGGTGTAGCAACCCGTGGGAGCGAAGGCGGAGTGCGTCGCGACGAGATAGTACGTATCCGTGGTTCGCACGGTCCAGTCGACGTACGAGTCCAGATCGCGCACGGTCCGGTCATCGTTGTTGAAGACCAGCCGCTCGGCGGAATCGAAGACGGCAACGGAGATGTCCAGATCCGAGCCCACCGCCGTCGTGTCCGTATCCATGATGACAAGATCGCCGCTGCTGAACGTCCCGAGAAAGAAAATATCCATATCGCCTACGATCGTGACCGTTCCCTGGAGATAAGCAGCGCCCGAGGAATCGAACACTGCGACGATGGGTTCCTGGAAGGAGTCGTTGGGTTCGCCGGACGTCTTGCCGCTCGGGCTGGTGAGCGACTCGTCCCGGTTACCGTCCTCCACGTCCGAGCCGGGTGGGGGAATGTTGTCGGATGGGCCGTCATCAGGCGGATTGTCATCGGGCGGATCATCGTCGGGATCGCCATCCACCGGCGGGTTGTCCACGGGAGGTACGACCACGCCGCCACAGCCGCCCACGATCCCCAGCGCGGCGACGAATACCGCAAGCCAGCCGCAGCTCACGGCAATCCCGAAATGGTTGATGAGAGCTTGATTCTTCCTCATGGGTTCACTCCACAATCCGGCTCTGCGACCGTGCCTCCTCGCGGCGCGGTGCATACCGCCGATACCTCCTTGTTATCGTAAGCGGTGGCTACGGGTCTGATCAAGCTCTCCTAAACCGTGCAAAAGATCAAGTCCATCCTGCACGAGGGTCACGGGTCGGCATGGCGTCTACCCGGCCCCGGCGGGCTGACGGGCTACTCCCTGGGATGTTCGAGTCCGCACGTACTGAGATGGAACCGTTGTCGGGCGGGTGGTCCGGTTGCCTCCACGGAACGCTTTTGGAAGGCCGTCTCGGCTTCCGACTGCTTTTGGAGCAGTACGGCCTCATCACCCCCAAGGGTGTCGAACAGGAGCTGTATGGCGTCATGGGCCCCGACCGGGAAGACGTCGACGTAGATGGGCGATCGCCTGAAGTGCTGATCGACGAGGAGTTGGTTCAGGCTGGCTGTGACATCCATGATCCCGTGCGGGTCCTTCGTATGCACCAAACCGAACAGGTGTCCGGCCTCATGGCTGGCGACGTTGGCGATGGCCTGAGCCATTTCCTCGATGGTCGGACCCAACTGCATGAACGCCGCAAACGTGTCGGTAAATACGATCGCCTCCTGGGATTGGGTCCCGTTGAACTCATCGATGCCCTCCGCGATACCGAGCAGAGCGGGGTCGTACGTTCCGAAGAAAAGCCGGGTCATGGAGCTTTCGTACCGTGCCCCCTCGCTCGTGGAGAGAATCACCACATCATAGCCCTCATAATCCTCACGCACGCCCTCCACGATCAACCGCATCATCTCATCGGTATCACCTTGAAACTCCTCGGAGATGTTGGCTGCGTCGAACGCGGGAACATCGACAACCGGGCGGTTGCCGATCCGGACGTTTCGCCCACCGTCGAAAACGAGCAGCACGGTGTCGGGTCTCGGGCCTGGCAAGGGTACCGGGTATTCGACGGATGCCTGGAGCGCATAGTCCCCGTACCCGGAGAAACCCGGCGTCGCGGCGATCGCCACGTAGCAGGCCTCGGTATCGCGGGCGACCACCACGTCGATGAACGGTACGGACTGGCCCAGGTAGACGTTCCGGTGATCGTTCACCAGATAGGTCGATCCCCACTCATCAAAGAGCGAGATCGCGGCATCGAGTGTGTCAGCCGCCGTCATCTCGACCAGGACGCGGGTTTCCGGAGACATCGGACCGAGATCGTAGACGTCGACGTCGTTTCCGTCGCCGATCCTCCCACGGATCACGCGCGGGTCGGAGCCGACCTCGACCAGTTCGGCCTGCTCGAACAGGTTGTTGTCATAGGTTTCGAAGTATGTGGAGTCGCTGCTCAGCCCCAGTGTGGACAGGTTGAGCGTCGGGCGCGGCGAATTGTCGCCCGGTGCGCCTGGGTTGTTGCCACAGCCACATACGATCAGCGCACCGAGCAGGATCGGCCGGCGCGCGGATTTCCCCCTCGCGTTTTTTTGGACTTGCACAGCTTCTACCCCTCCCGCGAATGCGGACTGCTTTCCCCCAACCGGATCAGCGCCTTGCGCGGCGATGGCCCGGTCTTGCGTAAGTCACTGCCTATCCGGCTGTCCTAAGCTGGGCCGGACGAAGCCCTCACCTCGATACGGCTGGCTTGCGTGACTTGCTGTGCTTCTTTGTCCCCTCCAAGAATTACTGTACGATACGGGCGTGGTGTCGTGCGGATGGGGCGCATGGAAAAGGCGGGACCTGTCCCGGCAGATTCCCGCCCGTCCCCACGCGGAGGATGGAGCATCTCTTCCATGGTCCGGGGAGTGGCGTTTTACCGGAACCGTTTCCTGCTTTGGGGCGTTTGTACGTCCATCGGCTTTGCCGCACGAGGAATGTCGTCGTCGCCTCGAGGCTTCATCTCTTGGGCGTGAACTTTGCCGCCCGCCGTGCAACGAACGGGCAAGGGGCTATAATCCCAGGTCCGATGGCCGGAATTGATTTCACACGCAAGCAGCGTCAAGCGATCGGGACGGTCGGCCGAAGCGTCATCGTTTCGGCGGCGGCCGGGTCGGGTAAGACGGCTGTGCTCGCCGAGCGATGTGCCTATCTCGTGTGTGACGCACCGGATCCTCATCGGTGCAACGTTGACGAGTTGCTCGTGCTGACCTTCACCGATGCAGCCGCTGCTGAGATGCGGTCGCGCATCGTCGAGGCCATTCGAGCACGTCTTCGCGACCGCCCCGGCGATGAGCGATTGCAGGAGCAGGCCGCGCTGGTCGGCGCCGCTCGCATATCGACCATTCATGCGTTCTGTTTGTGGCTGATTCGCCGCTGGTTCAGCGAGCTTGGGGTCGATCCCGGCGCGGTGCTTCTTGACGCGGATGAAGCTTCGCTTCTGAAACGGGAGGTTCTCGATGCCCTGTTCACGCGGCTTTATGATGACGCCGCCGATGATGAGTCGACCGGACCGCTGGGAGACGCGTCGGAGGGCGGTGCCGGTGAACCGCCGGGCACGGTGCCAACCGAACCACGACAGGCTGCGGATTCCGACACGGCCAGTGCCCCGCGCACGCTTGGTCACGCTTTTGCGGAACTCGTTGATCGATACGGTCTTGGCGAGGATCGCGGAATCGTCGCGCTCGTCCTTCGCCTCTTCGAGTTTGTGAGCTCCCTTCCCGATCCCGACCGGTGGCTTGACGAAGCGTGTGAGGCACCTGCCGGTCGCGCCAAGCATACAGTCCTCGAGTTGATGACCGGTTTGAGAACCGAGTTGCGTTGGCAGATCGACCATTGCGACCACGCCGCCGCCGCCGTTGAAGCGGGCGATCCGATCGGCCATTTCCATGCTTCGCGGGTTCGCGAGTACGTCGATTGCCTGCAGGAGTGGATATCCGATCTGCCCTCTTCGCGAGACGCGGGCCCGGGACAGGTGGGAATCGACGGGACTCTGGCGGCGTTCGATACCGTGCGTGAGCGCATCGCCGCCTTCGAGTTTGACCGACGGACCGGTCCACGGCTGGGCAAGGATGCCGACCCGGCGCTGCTGGCTGCCCGTGACGCCGCCCGCGCGCATTTCGACGACGTAAAGAAGCGGCTCTTCCAGGGTCGTCTCAGGAAGCGGTTCGGCCTGTTCTCGGTTGCGGAGTGGCTTGACGGGCTTGAGGCGACGGGGCCGTACGTGGCGACGCTTGTCGAGCTTGTTCGCGCATTTGGCGTCGCGTACGCAGCCCGGAAACGACGGTCGGATGTGCTTGATTTCTCCGATCTCGAGCGGTTGGCCCACGCGCTTCTCAGCTCGAAGGACGATTCGCGACGACCGTCCGAGGTCGCTCGCACGCTGCACCGCCGCTTTGCCCACGTGCTCGTGGATGAGTTTCAGGATATCAACCCGATTCAGCAGGCGATCATCCGGCTGGCCAGTCGTGAGAGTGATCCCGACCAATCGGACAACCTGTTCGTCGTGGGTGACGTCAAGCAGAGTATCTATCGCTTCCGGCTGGCTGAGCCCGCCATCTTCACGGATCGGCTTCGTGCCTTTCGCTCCACCGATGGAGACGCCGCTGCCATTGCTCTGCAACGAAACTTCCGGAGCCGCGGCGAGATCATCGATGGTGTTAACCTGCTGTTCCGTCAACTGATGCCGGTTGGCGCGGGGGACGTTGTCTACGATGAGGAAGCGGAGTTGCATCCGGGACGTAAGATCGATCCCGACGCCGCACGTCTTCCCGTCGATGTGCATTTGCTCGAGCGCTCGTGGCAACGATTGGAAGAAAATCACGACGACGCGCCGATCGAGCAGGGCGTGACCGATCTGGACGACCCGTCGCGTTGGGCGCCGATCGAGCGAGAGGCCCATCTGATTGGATTGTGCATCCGTGAATGGATGTCCGGTGGGAAGTCCGCCCCCGTGATCGACGGCAGGCCCCTTGCCTACCGCGACGTGGTCCTGCTGCTCCGAGCCGCCAGGGTCAACGCCGAGCGGATGGCTGTGATGCTGACGGCCATGGGCATCCCCGCCCACGCCGACACCGGTGGGTCGCTCTTCGGCGCGACCGAGGTGCGCGACGTGATGGCCGCCCTGCGCGTTCTGGACAACCCCCGGCAGGATATCCCTCTGTCGGCCGCCCTGCGAAACGGCATGTTCTCCGAGCCGCTGAGCGAGGATGATCTGGTCTGCATCAAGTGCCACAGCCGTGACATTCCGTTCCACGACGCCGTGCGGGCGTACGCGGAGCATGGTGAGGGCGGGGCCGTCCGTGAGCGATTGGCCGTGATCCTCGCCCGCATCGACCGCTATCGCGACCGGGTCCGTCGCCGGCCTCTTGCCGAGGTGCTTTGGAGCCTCTACGAGCAGCAGGGGTATCTCGCGTATGTCGGCGGGCTCCCAAACGGTGCGCAGCGGCGGGCCAACCTGCTGAAGCTGCACGAACTGGCAAGGAAGTTCGGCACGTTCCGGCGGCAGGGGTTGCATCGATTCCTTCGGTTCGTGGAGACGCTGGAGGAGGGGCGACGGGAGATCGCCACCGCGCCGGCGATCGGCGAGTCGGATGATGTCGTTCGGATCATGTCCATCCACCAGGCCAAGGGGCTTGAGTTTCCGGTCGTGTTCGTGGCCGGGCTGGGAACACAGTTCAACCTCGGTGATCGCAGCGGTCGTGCGATCTTCGAACGTCATGCCGGGATCGGCTTACGCGCGATCGATTCGGACCGGATGATCGAGTATCCTTCGGCCTCCCACCGACTGGCGGCGGACGAGATCGAGCGGAGCGCACGCGAGGAAGAACTGCGGATTCTCTACGTGGCCATGACGCGGGCGCGGGAGAAGCTTGTCCTGATCGGATCGGGCAGAGGCGTTGACAGGCACCGGCTCGATGCGCGAGACGGTTGCGCGGCGCCTGGGCCATCCCTGCTGTCCCTGACCAGCGCCATAGCGCCGCTTGATTGGCTGATCCCCGCGCTGTCGTCGCTACCGGACGGCGTCGTACATCGCTCAGGTGAGCGAGCCGACGGGACCACGGTCTTCAATGCGAGCGTCTGGGGTCAGGAGGACATGGCGAGCTGGTCGGTGGCGGGGGCGGGACAGCCATCCCACAAAGCCGCGCTCCGTGCGGTGGCCGGGGGCGAGGCGTTGCCGCCGGACGAACCGCTCGCTCCCGACGATCCGGAGGTCGAGGACGTGCTGGCGCGGTTCGAGCATGTGTACCCCCGCCTGGCGGTCTCATCGATCCGTGCCGTGCTCGGAGCCAGCGAGGTGAAGCGAGCGTATGATTTCGGACGCGATCCCGACGAGCGAAGCGAACTGCCCGCGGAGTCGCCCCTTCGCCCGGCGCCGATACGCACGCCCGGCCATAAGGACGCGGAGCAAGCGGCCCATCGCGGCGTGATCACCCATCGCGTTCTTCAGCATCTCGACTTTGCCGTTGCGGCGGATACGGCGGGCGTGGCATCGGAATTGCAGCGGATGACGGGCGAGGGCGTGATCGCGCTCGACGATCGCGCGGTTGTGGACACCGCTTCCATTCAGTGGTTCGTGTCGACACCGCTGGCAGCCGCCATCCGTCGGGCGGGCAACGCTTACCGCCGTGAGTTCTCGTTCATTGCGACCGAGCCGCCGTCCTACTTTGACGAGTCGGTCGGGCCGACACCCGGCGATCACGTGTTGGTGCGTGGGATCGTGGACGGCGTACTGCCCATTGAGGAGGGCGTTGCGATCGTGGATTTCAAGACCGACCGCGTCACGGCGGACGGCGTGGATCAGCGTGCGGAGCGATACCGGCCTCAAATGGCGGTTTATGCCCGAGCGATGTCGCGGTTGTGGCGCCGTCCCGTTTGCGCTTGCTGGTTGGTCTTTCTATCCGCGCGGCAGATGGTCAGGCTTTGCGATGTCGTGTAGACTCACCGCCTGACGCACGGATCACCCGGACAAACGGTCTTTAATTGCCATGGCCCAAAGCGAACGGTTGAATAGGCGCGCCCATACAATCGGGCAGGAGATCTTCGAGCTTGCCGATGCGGCCCGCGCGCGCGTCTGGCAGCAGGCGTGGTGGTTGGAGCAGATGACGGCGCTTGTTGACTCGGACGAGCACTTCCGTGCGCGTGCGTTCCAGTTCGTTGATTGTCTTCCCTCCCTTGGCGATCACGCAGCCATCTTCCGTCATCTTGGCGAGTACTTTGATCCCGCCGTGGTGCGATTGCCGAAGGTCGCACATGCGATATTGACACCGGGCCGGCTTCAGCGTCTCCGCGAGGACGTCATCGGGTGGGGTGCTCAATTCGGCGCCACACAGATGGCCGGCCGCTTCATCACCGGCTATGACGCCCCGAGCGTGATGAAGACGATCGAGCGTCTGCGACGGTCGGGCATGACATTTACGCTTGACAGGCTCGGCGAGTCGACCACCAGCTACGCCCAGGCCGACCGCTACATCCAAGTCTATCATAAGCTGATCGACGAGCTGGAGCCTGTGGCGAAAGAGTGGCGGACCGTACCCCTCATCGACGAGGACTCCGGCGGTCCCATGCCGCGTTTGAACTTCTCGATCAAGCTGACCGGTCTCGATCCGTACTTCGACGCCATCGATCCCGAGCGTGCGATTCGCGAGGTCGGCGAGCGACTTCGACCGCTGATGCGGCGTGCGCGGCAGGCCGGCGCCTTCCTCAACATCGACTTGGAGTCCTTCAAGCATCGTGATCTGACGCTCGAACTGTTCAAGCGTCTGATGTTCGAGGATGAGTTCCGCGACTTCTGCGATGTCGGTATTGCCGTCCAGGCGTATCTGAAGGATGGCGAGCGCGATCTCGAGGGCCTGCTCGAGTGGGGCAGAAGGCGGGGGCATCGTTTCGCGGTTCGCCTGGTAAAGGGTGCTTATTGGGACGCCGAGACGGCCATGGCGGTGCGCAACTACGCAGAGCCCCCGGTCTGGACGCAAAAGTGGCAGTCGGACGCGTGTTTTGAGCGCATGACGCGCGTGATGCTCGAGAACACAGACTTGATCAGGCCCGCCTTCGCTTCCCACAACGTTCGATCGCTTGCGGTTATCATCGCCACGGCCGAGGAGCTTGGCCTGTCACCGAGGGACTACGAGCTGCAGATGCTGTATGGGATGGGTGATCCGCTCAAGACCGCCGTCGTGCAGCTTGGCCAGTGTCTTCGCGTGTACTGTCCCTACGGCGATCTGATGCCGGGCATGGGCTATCTCATTCGCCGACTGCTCGAGAACACCTCGAACGAGGGTTTCCTGAAACAGAGCTTCTCCGATCGCGCGGGGCGGGATCGATTCCTTGTCGATCCGGCTGTCGTTCAACCGCCGAGCGACCCGCTGCCGTCGCGACACTATCGAAACACCGACCCGGAGGAACCGATGTCCAAGTTCGCCAACGCCTCGAACACGTCTTTCGCCTCCGCCGAGAACCGTCGGAAGATGGACGGGGCCATTCAATACGTTCGTGGTGAGTTCGGCCGATCGTACCCTATGATCATCGGCGGCGAACAGGTGACCACCGATGAAGCGTATGAGTCGGTGAACCCGGCCAGACCGTCCGAGGTCGTGGGCAGGATCGCCCAGGCTACGGTGGTCGAGGCGGATCGTGCCATCGCGGCCGCACGTCGGGCGTTCCAGATGTGGCGGAAGACGTCGGCTGTCGAGCGGGCCGAGCTTCTCAAAAAGGCGGCCGATCGCATGGAGGCACGGCGGTTCGAGCTGGCTGCCACGGCCGTCCTCGAATGCGGTAAGCCCTGGCGCGAGGCGGACGCCGATGTAACCGAAGCCGTCGACCACGCGCGTTACTACGCCGAGCGGATCGTGTTGATCAACTCCGAACCGAGACTGCGGAACGTCCCCGGCGAGGACAACATGATGGCCTATTCACCCAAGGGTGTGTGCGCGGTGCTATCACCCTGGGCGTTTCCGTATGCACTGTTGACGGGGATGACGACGGCGGCGCTGGCGGCCGGGAACACGGTGGTTCTCAAACCGGCCCGACCCTCTTCGGTCACCGCGGCAAAGCTCGTGGAGATCTTCCACGACGTTGGGTTCCCGCCCGGCGTGCTGAACTACCTTCCCGGTCCGGGTGAGAAGGTCGGTCCGTACCTGGTCGAGCACGACGATGTCAACATCGTTGCCTTTACGGGCTCGGAGGAGGTCGGAAGCAGTGTGATACGCGCGGGGGCTCGCGTGCATCCCGGTCAACCGTTCATCAAGAAGATGATTGTCGAGATGGGCGGCAAGAATGCCATCATCGTCGATGATGATGCCGACCTTGACGGCGCGGTCCAGGCCGTGGTCGAGTCGGCATTTGCCTATGCCGGGCAGAAGTGCAGCAGTTGCAGCCGGTTGATCGTGCTCGACGGCATATACGACAGCTTCCTCGACCGACTGCGCGAGGCCGCGGAGAGTGTCACGATCGGTCCGGCGGAACAGCGCGCGACCATGGTCGGTCCGGTGATTGACGAAGCCTCTCGGAAGAGGATTCTGGAGTACGTCGCGCTCGGTCGCAAAGAAGGGCGGCTGCTGGTCGAGGGGAAGGTGCCACGTGAGTGTCAGGATGGTTTCTTCGTCCCGCCGTATATCTTTGTGGACGTCGATCGCGATGCGCGAATCGCCCAGGACGAGGTTTTCGGCCCCGTGTTGACGGTGCTTCGGGCGAAGGACTTTGATGACGCGATCGAGATCGCCAACAGCACGCGCTATGCCCTGACGGGTGGCGTCTTCTCTCGGAGCCCCAGCCACATTGACTGCGCGCGCCGTGAGTTCGCTGCCGGGAACCTGTACATCAACCGCCGCATCACCGGCTCGCAGGTCGATGCGCAACCGTTCGGCGGATACAAGTTCAGCGGGACGGGCGTCAAGGCCGGCTCCCCAGAGTACCTGACGCACTTCATGGACGCCAGGTGCATTACGGAGAACACGCTCCGTAGCGGGTTCGTCCCGAGTGAGGAGCATACAAGCGTCTCGGATTGACTGGATGATGTCTTCCGGTGCGCGGCGGTCGGTGATAGGATTCCGCGGGAAGGGCCTTCGGGTTTGTGAACCGTCTCGGTGGGAGTATCGCCGGGTGGGCAAGGCGGCTTCGTGTGCATGGTGCTGGATGTGGTACTGCTCCTGGGCGCGACTTGTGCAAGGATATCTAACGGAGTGACGAGAATGGACTTCACAAGCTTTTTCAGTGCGAATTTCTTTAACACGATACTCATCGCGGCGTTCCTGATGTTGCTCGGCGCCTTCATGTAGGCCGGCCTCGGTTTCTGCGCACCGAAGGTGCTCGGATTGATCGATCCTGCATTGCGCGCGCTGCAGGCTCCTGATGTGCATCGCGACAGCTTTCACCCCCGCGTGTGCGCCTGGTCGACAAATATCAGTCCGAACGATCCAGCTTCCGCAGTTCCTCGACGGCGCGCTCGCGCGTCTTGCGGTACTTCCTTGCTACCTCGAACATGCGTCGTGCCTCGCCAACCTCACCCTTCTCGTGCAAAGCGATGCCCAACGCCAGATAGGGCGTTGGGGTGAACATCTTCCCGCGATGAGCCTCGATGTGCTTGATGGCGGCCCGATATGCGGCGATGGCATCATCCCGGCGGTTCAGGTTGTTGAAATACATGTTGCCAAGGTTCAGATACGCACTGTGCTTCTGTGTCATGAACTTGACAGCCTCGTGGAATGCTTCCTCCGCCTCAACGTAGTTACGCTTCTCCTTAAAGACGTTGCCCAAAGCATACCAGGCGTTGCCCGCGTCCGGGCGAATGTCCAATGCGGTGCGATAGTGTCCTATCGCGTCGTCCAACCGTCCCTCCTTGCGCAGGAGGATTCCATAGTTCGCATGGGCTTGCGCGCTTGGAATGCCGGAGGCAATCGCGTTGCGCCAAAGCGACTTGGAATCGTGCCAGACCTCCGACTGTCGCCACGTGCAAATAAGAAGTAGAACCACGATCGCCGCCACAATCACTCCACTCGTAGCGATCCAGCCGCGCGAGACCCTGCGCCACAGAATGAACAGTCCACCGCCTGCAAGGAGTGCCCAACCGATGCAGCTTACATAGGAGTATTTCTCAGCCACAAACTGCGGGCCGCTTTGGACAAACCCGAGAACCGGCGCGAGGATAATGACATAGGCGAGAGTCGCGGCCATCAGCGCCGGGCAACGTCGCCGTAGTAGGATTACCGCCGCTACACCGACAAGCACTCCGACAAACGCCAGCACATAGCGCAGTGCAAGTGGATTCAGATGGTAGGGAAGTTCATAGGATGCGGTCAGATGCGCGGGCCAGAGCGTTCTCCATAGGTAAAAGGACAGCCCGTAGAATGCCTGGACAACACGATTGAGGATACTCCACTCCTCGAGGCTTCGCATCGTGCTCAGGGCGGATTGCTGTGCATACCCGGCCATGACGGCAGCGGCCAGCCCGAGGATGACGTAGGGAATCTTCTGAGCCCACACGTGCCAACGTCCATTGGCTAGCCACTGAGTCGCGCTCGCCGGGAGCCTCCGCAACGGATACACGTCGAGGATCAGCAGCAGCAGGAAGAAGGACATTCCCCATGACTTCGCGAGTAGCGACAGGCCCAGCAGAACCCAGGAGCAAACATACGCGCCGCCGGAGCGAACCGACATCTCCTCCGCCCGGAACGCCCGTAAATAGGATAGAAGTGCCAACAACAGAAAGAAGACGCTCAACACATCCCGCCGTTCCGACGCCCAGGCCACCGATTCAACCCGAAGGGGATGAACGGCAAAAAGCAGCGCGGTGACAGCCGATGCCAACCTGAGCACGGCCGGATGCTCAGTTGGCTGCAAACGAAACGCTACGGTCAACAGCCGCAGTGCCACGAAATACACCAGCAGACTGTTCAGCGCGTGTAGGATCAGGTTATTCCGGTGATAACTCGCGGGGTTCATGCCGGAGATCGTGTAGTCCAGCGCGGAGGAGAGCCACGTCAGGGGCTGGTAGTGGCCCATGAAAGTCGTGGTGAACATCCATGACAGGTGCGCCGGTGCAAAGCCACGATACGAGGTGTTGGTAACGAACAGCCGGTCGTCATCGTAACTGACAAACTCACCGTCCAGCGCGGGCCAAAAGGCGACAAAGCTGATAACGGTAACAAGCACGGGAAGGGCGATGGCGACCCAAAGGGCCGGGCCGTCGAGCTTGGGTCCACGTTCTGGGGCGGTTCGCTGTTTGGTATGTGCCTTCGTGGTCGTTCTCTTTCGTCTTGATCCCACGTGATCCGCTCCGTTGAGTAATCAACCACCCCAAGAGGGGGGCATTGGGTTCAGGAAGGCCCCGTTGGGGTCGTTGTGAACGTCTACTTGAGGTCCAAGCCGCCTTGGCCGCTCTCAAGCTTCTCTTGCTCTTAAATGTACTGCCGCGCCCTCCCTTCGTCCAAGCCCACCGTGCTGACCCAGTAATACCAGATCCAGTTCAAGAATGCCGATTCCCCACCACCGAGCCGCGGGCTGCCGCAAGGCGGCTTTGCCGCGCCCGCGCGGACGCGAAACTGCAGGAAGACGCCGGCAAATCGGATGCGACGAATCGGCACTTTCAAACTGTCCTTGGTATAACCATGGCCCCGTGACAGTCTGGGCGGCCTTTTGGTAGGCCGGTCGTGTGTTCCAGTAGCGGGACCATCGATCGTCCTGGGAAAGGCACAAGGCACACAGCGACAGGATCGACTCCACGGGGGATCCAGTCCCCACGCATGTTCCATGGAATCGCCGATCCAACGACCTGCTCGCCGAATGACGGGGCAGGGAGGAACCAATGGAACGTATCACGAGACGGGGGGAATCGAACCCTTATGGCGCCACGCGAAACAGGCCAATATACCCTGTTGTGCCTCCGGCGCTGCCTGACGACGGACCTCCCGTAATCAGGAAGACCGTGTCGGCCATTGCAAGCAGCCCTCGCGTTTCGTGTTGTTATCTGAGATTCATCCGTACCACACTCGCTGGGTCAGCCTGTCGAGACAGCGGGTTCGTCGGGACCGGATTCCCCGCCCTCCCGTTCGCTGTCCATGTTTATGCCGATGCGATCCATGACCGCGCGCAGCATCTCCGACGCCGCGGACGTCTCGTCCACCGTGACTGAATCGGCGCCGACCTCCATGAGGCCCGCCCGTTTGCTGACAACTCTGGTTCTTGCGGCAATGAAAATGTCCGGTGCTCGCCGTCGTGCCACCGCGCAGGTGCGCAAAACGGCCTCTTCGTCTGGGATGGTGAGTATGAGTGCGTCCGCGTTTCCGATTCCTGCTGACTCAAGCACTTCAAGGTTGCCGACATCGCCAAAGATGACCGTCCTGCCTCGACGAGACTGTTCTTGCACGGTGGCCGGGTTGAGTTCGACTACCGTGTAGTTGATGCCTGCACGTTCGAGTTCCTCCGCAATGAGGCACCCGATGGGACCGTATCCAGCAATGATGACATGCTTCGCATGGTTCGAAGGGTGTAGCTGTGTGTGACTTGGGTCGTGAAGGATCGATGACTTGACCCACGGGGCGGTCCCGATTCTGGAAGCCACCCGAGCGAGACGGCCGCCGAGCTCGACCAACGCCGGCGTTAGGATCAACGAGATTACGACGATTGCGATCGCGGTCGCCATAGTAGCATTGTCGATGATTCCCCGGCCATGCGCGGTGTCGAGCACGATAAGGCTGAACTCCCCGGCTTGGGCAAGCGAGAATCCGACCGCAATGGCGATGCTCGCGGTGGTGCCGAGTGTCCAACAGACGCCGGAGATCAGGGCGGCCTTGAGGACCATCATCAGGGCTCCGCCCACAATGATGACCCACCACCACTCGACAACGATACTCGGATCCAGCTTCATGCCGAGGGTGGTGAAGAACACGGCGATGAACAGGTCGCGTAGCGGACCGATTTGACCACTGAGTTGGTGCCGAAATGGCGTCCCTGCGAGCATGAAACCAGCTAGGAACGCGCCCATCTCCAGGCTGAACCCTATGCCTTGCGCAACAACGGCGGCTAGAAGCGCTGCCGCCACACCGGCCAGGGTCATCACTTCCAGCGATCGCCCCTTGAATGACTCGCGAAGAACTTGCGGGAGTATCACCCGACCAAGGACGATGAGAGCGGCCACACCACCGACCCGCAATAGGGCCTCGACGACAAATTGCAGCGCACCGCCGTTACCGGCCGACCGAACGTCCGGATCCGCTACCAGCTTCACATCGGAGCCCGCCCACGCGGCCAGTGCGGGGATCGCTGCGAGCATTCCCAAGACGATCATGTCTTGAATCACTAGAATCGAGAGAGCCAAGCGCCCGCGCATTCGGCGAAGCTCGCGACGGTCCGCGATGATCCTCATCACAAGCGCGGTCGAGGAGAGTGCCAACGCCATGGAAACGGCAAGCGCTGCCGGTGGCGCCAACCCGAACCAAATCGCGATCGGCCACCCGACCACAATTGAAAGCAGGCAGGATCCGAAACCCGCCACGATCATGCGCGCCAGCCGGTGCTTGAGGACGGAAAGGTGAAGCTCAAGTCCGATCCCGAACAGGAGAAGGATGATCGCAAGATGCGAGATGGCGCCCAGGCTGTCCGGCGACGACACCAAACCAATTGCACGGGGTCCGACCAAAGCCCCTGCGATTAGATAAGCCGGGATCGCGGCCAGCCGCATTCGCTGCATGACAACCGCAACGACGGCGGCGCTGACTAGAATCACCACCAGGTCCGTAATCACGGACCATTCAGCGATGCCGTTCGCCGTGGCAGTTCCCAAGACCATGAACCGGTTCAACCCTCTATTAACCGAATAGCTTCCGTCGTGCTTCGTCCGCGATGGCAACCACAGCAGGGTGCTTGACCTTCTTCTCAACCGAGATGGCGTAGAACCGTTCCCGCACGGACTCCAGACGACCGACCACCCGGACACTGTACTGGCGCTGCACTTCCTTTTCAATTACCGTTGGCGCGGCAAACAACCCGACCCCAGCTTGGCCGAACACTTTGAGGAGGGCGCTATCCTCGAACTCGCCGAACACCGACGGGCGGATGTCTTCGGAATCGAACCAATGCTCCATCGCACGCCGAAGCGCTGTGTTGGTCGTGGGGATGATGAATGGTGCGCCGTCGAGCAACTTGGGAAATCGGCGACGGTACTTGGTGGCGAGGTTCTTCGCGCCGAAGATCGACACGCTGCACTCGCCGAGCAGGTGGTTGAACGCTCGTACCTTGACGTCGGGACCGATCGGGCTGTCGGACAGGACGAGGTCCGATTCGGGCGTTGTCGCCCCGGACGCCGAATCGCTGGGGGCCGAAGTAGTTCGGCACCCCGCGAGAAGCCAGCACGCCCATGACGGCCCTTGCCCGCTCCAGCGGTGACTCCTCCCGCCCTGGCGGCACCGACCCACTCCGCGGAGCGAACCATCCCTGCCAGGGAGCGGACGAGTCATTCCGAGGAGTGGACGAGTGATTCCCGGGAGTGGATGATCCATTCCTTGGAGCGGAAGAATCGTTCCCAGGAGTAGAGGAGCCGCTCCCAGGCTGCCTTCCGCTGGGCCGGCCCTTCGACGTCCAAACCAAGTTTTCGCGGGGCAACACGTCAGCGGCGATGGACTTGTAGTGGCTACGCGAACGCTCTCGTGGTATCCTACCGGTGCGCGCATGCGCCGACGTCAAAGGCTTCGCACCCCGGCGTGCGGGGTGCCGAGTACGACGTTTGCCCACTCTATACTATGGTTGTTCCGATGGACGACATTCTCAACTCCCACGAAATGAAGCAGCTCGATCTCGTCATAGAGGAGGCGGCACGCTCAACTCAGGTGCGGCTAAAGCACTTCATCGAGCCAGGCGAAGGAACGCTGAGACGCGCGACCAGCCGCCGACACCATATCGTGTTTGGACGGCGCGGATCCGGAAAGTCAAGCCTCCTTCGGGAGAGCGCTGCGCACCTCACGGTCGATCGGCGCCCGATAGCGTTCGTCGATCTCGAAGCGTTCAAATCCCTGAGCTATCCCGATCTGCTTCTAAGCGTGCTCATCAGCACATTTGGCGAATTCAAGAAGTGGCTCGACACGGCCGCAGTCCACCCGGCCAATCGCACGTCGTTTTGGGATCGCGTTTTTGGGAACAAGCCCAGCCGTGGTCCCTTTGACAAGAAAGCCAGCACCACACTCGCCACTACACTCGATCGGAAGATCGAAGAACTGAATCAGGAACTTCATTCCGCGGAGGAGTCGGCGCTTCGAGTGACCTCGGCGGCCGCGTCGGCTACGGAGATCGAGGCGGGGGCTGAGGTGAAGGCGGCGACGCCCGTGGCCACTGCTTCTGGGCGAGTTGCCGCGAGGGATAAGAAATCGCAAGCTGAGACAGTCGAGGAAGAATACCGGCGCCGAAAGGTGGATTTCCTGCGTCGCCACGTCCTGGACTACCAACGGGTGTTTCGAGACATGGCCAACCTCGCTGGTGGCCCCGCCTATCTTTTCTTGGACGACCTCTATCAAGTACGTCGAAACGACCAAGCTGATATCATAGACTACTTCCACGGCATCGCCAAAGACAGCCAACTCTGGCTGAAGATGGGGACGATTCGTCACCGCACGACCTGGTATGCTCCGGGAGATCCCGTAAAGGGGCTTAAGCTCGGAGACGATGCGGACGAGATTGACCTGGACATCACGCTCGAAAAGTACGCTATCGCGAAGGACTTCCTGCTGAAGATCCTCACAAACTTCGCCGGCGACCGTGACCTTGCTCCGATATCGCGTTTCCTTACGCGGGGCGCACAAGACCGTGTCGTACTCGCGAGCGGCGGAGTGGCCAGAGACTTCCTATCGATCTTCAGACGGTCGATTCATGTGGCGCGCGAGAGCATACGTGCCGGTGGGCATCGCGGAACGATCGTCAACGCTGAAGACGTCAACGTTGCGGCAGGCGAGCACGACAGTTCGAAACGAGAAGACTTCACCAAGGACGCTTCCGACGACGCCGCTACGCTCGACGACGAATTCCAGAAGGTGCGGACTTTTTGCCTCGATCAAGTCAAGTCAAACTGCTTCCTGGTCAATAAGGATGCGCGGGGGGCCGACATAGAGCTGATTCATCAACTCGTAGACCTCAAGCTACTTCACCTTGTTCGTTCCCGCATCACCGTAAGCTCTCGACCCGGTAAGATATATGAAGGCTACATGCTCGACCTAAGCCAATACGCCGGCGCTCGTAAGCGCAGGAATCTCGAGCTGATCGAGTTCTGGAAGCCGCAGGCGAAGGACGCGCTCAGAAGGGCGTCCCTCATTTTCATCGCGTGATGGCTTGCCGCTCTGCATGCAGCGCCGTCGCGAGTTGAGCATTCCGGGCCGGATCCGCGTCGCCGCCTCGGTTGCAGCGACCTGGCTCCTCTCCGTTAACTCGCCGGTCGGCTGTTAACGAGAGAAACCGAGAGCGCGGGTGTCGAAACGACGCCCGAGACGCTGGACCGACGGCGGCGCGACCTGGAAACGCGCTCTCTGGCTGCTCGGCGCGGGCCGCCTTCGCCCGTAAACCCCCGCAAATACTGGTGATAAAACGACAAGCCCCAGGTGCTCTCCGGGCTGGGGTTTTGCGTGAACTGGTGGGTCGCGGAACTCGTGACCGATCGTTGACCTCCCCGAGTAGGACTCGAACCTACGACCTAGCGGTTAATCCCGGCGCGCCGGGACTCGCTCTACCGGTTGAGCAGGTTCTCTTTGATCCAGCGGGCGGACTTCATGCTCTTGATCTGTTTCTCTCGGAGCATAGCCTCAGATCGGGTGGGGTGCTCTTCCGACCAGACCAGACGCCAGGGTCCGTGCTTGTGGGTGTGCTTTCTGCCGATCTTTGCGTCGGCATTGTGTTCCAAAACGCGGCGTTCGACGTCCCCGGTGTGCCCGATGTAGAACTGACCACGCGTATTGATGAGGATGTACGCCCAGAATGGCCCTGCTTTGCCCACCAAACTCCCCGAGTAGGACTCGAACCTACAACCTAGCGGTTAACAGCCGCTCGCTCTGCCAATTGAGCTATCGGGGAAAGCTGCCGATGCCGAAGCGTTCCGCTTGTTGGCGGACACGACCCGACATGCCGGCGCGCCGCAACGGGTCAACCGGCTACTCGGCTGATTCAGGATGGAACTGTAACGCCCCGACAGCGCCCGTCAAGACCGCCCACACACCACCGGGATCATCGAACCATCCCGTCCTTGGGGCAATACACAAGGTCACCGCCGGGGGCCTCGACGCTCTCTTGGGTCAATACACGAGGTCACCGTTGTCGGTCTCGATGTTCTCCCAGCCTCGCCGAACCAGGCCGAGACCGTGGAGGCAGAACTCGAAGTCCTCGCTCAGGTGGCGAAACAGCGACGCCGGGAGCACATCGCCCTCCGCCGTCAACTGCGAGACCATTGCATAGGACCGCTTGCCCTGCGAAACGTAGGACAGCAGGACATCGGACGGGTTACGCACGCGCCGCTCGAGGTGCTCCGGATACACGCCCGCCCAGAACAAGGTGAAATCGCCGATGTGCCGGTAAACCGCGCGGTCACGCTCAAGGCGACTGGCCGGTTGTTCGTCGTCAGCCAGCGCGAGCGTCCCCGCGATCCGGTCAAGATCATTCCCCTGAACGTCCGCGATCTGTTTCAGACGATCCGCGCGCGTGAACTCGACCAGCAGGTCGGCAAGGTAATCCGTCAGAATCGGGTCGCAGAACCCCACCTTCACGCAGAACGAGTGCTCGACGAGCCCGGCAAACAGATGCCGAAGCGGGTGATCCGTGCTGATCGGCTCCATGAGCTGATACCCCATCGGCCCGCATACTCCACGGACCCATCCCGATAACACAGCCCCTTGGCTGCGAGTCGTCCCCTTCAAATCCTAGGATTGAAATCCGGGAGGGGCAAACGAGAGCGAAGGGCCATTCAGTCGAGTTGGAGCAAGTTCCGTCTCTTGCGTGGTGGGGCGGTATCGGCGAACCGTGCAGCTTCCTCGGGGAATCCTCGCGGGCCAGGGCCCGCAACTCGCTACGCAAGAAACGTCTGGGGCCGATGGGCCGATATTGCAGGTCCGCAAACGCGCGCGAAAACGCGCGGGACATTGGACGACACAACGCCCCGCGCGCTAGGTTGCCTTTTTCAATGATCGGTCCCGGGCTGACTCACGACGCCGTTCGCTAACGAGCGTGAAGGCCCGGTTCTTGAAACCCATCTCCGCAGGCCATTTCGAAGCGGTGAACCACGCGGCCGTACTGATGCTTGGGCATGGCTCCGATGATACTCCCGACCCTACTCTCGGACAGGCTCTTTGTCCGCGCCCTTTTGGGGAGGTTTCTCGGCCTTGACGGGGGGCTTCTCTGTCGGTTTTTCCTCCTTGGGCGGCGATTCCTTCGTTTTCTTCTTGGTTTCCTTCTTGCTAGGCGCCTGCTTCTCGGCAAAACGATCGACCTGGGCCGAGGTGAGCAGTCCCTTGAGCCGGCCCTCCATCTCCGAGACGATGTTGTGGAACGGTTTGAGCAGCTTGCGTTGGGCCGTTGTCACTTCCCTGATTTTCTCGATGTCACGGTTCTCACGAGCCGTCTTGAGTTCCGCATCGTGGCGGGCGTACTCGTCCTTGTTGGCCTTCTTGAAGCGTTTCGCCTTGCCCTTGAACTCCGCGAGGATTGAGTGGGCCGCGGTGATCTGCCCCTCATCAAGTCCATAGTCCTTGATGAACTCCGCGACAACAGTGTCCAACACCGTCAGCGGTAGAGCCTCATCCACGGGTACCGGGAGCCCGGGTGACTTCGGCAGAGGCGGCGTGGACGGCTGGGTGACTCCGGGCCGCGCCGGTTGCGGGAAGATGCGACCACCCGGGGATGCTTCACCCTTCTCCCACGACTCGAAGTTCTTGTCGAGCTTCTCGAAGGTCAGCTCCATCTCCGAGAGATCGAAGTTGTGCATCTCTCTCTGCTCAGATGTCAGGATTTGCCTCCATTCGGTGTTGGCGCGGAAGATCGCTTCCTTGGCCAGCTTGGCAAGCGGGCGGGCCGCCTTCCCAATCCGCTTGCTTTTCTCGATGTCCTTCGGGTCCGCACCAAGGCTCTGGATGCCCAACAGCCCGCGGATCGTCGGCCAGACCTCGGCTTCGTGCTCCTCCAGGAACCGGTGCACCTCACGCTTCATGAGCTCACCGGTCTGCCGCGTCTGCGCCTCGTTGAGGTTGTATCGGCGGGCGATATTCTGAACGGCGCCCTCCATGATCATCTCGATCGTGGCCAGCGCCTGCATATTCTCAACCTCGAGCGCCGGGTCCTTTCCAACCTTCGGGTCCGAAGCCATTACGGGAACTACAAACGCCACCGCTCCAAACACACACATCTGAAAGATTCGATTTTGCACAATCATTTTCCCAACTCGTTATTGAACTTGAATTCCCAACGAACAGACCCTCTACCTCGTCCGCTGATTATATCACCGGACCACGCGGCAGGTTGCAAGGCTTTACGTGACGCAATTCTCCCACACAATACGGGCAAACCACAGGGTGCAGGCAGACTCCCTCAGGAAGGTGCCTATATGTCCAGCGATGAGGTTAATCTGGGCCAACCTGGCGGCAGAACAGCCGGGCGAAGGCGCGCAACGGAGCGACGAGCTTCCCCAAACGATGGTTCGTCCGGTACCGCCAGAACCGCTTGAGAAGTCGCTGCACGTCCTTGTTGTCCGGGTCGCACCGCGCGGCGCGGCGTAGAATCACCTGCGCTTCGGGAAGCTTGCCCAGCCGCAGGTATGCGATCGCCGCGTTGTACATGGCCGGCGTAAACTCCGGTCTCAACCGGACTGCTTCAAGACAGTGCGATAATGCACCATCGAGACGGTCCGTCTGCAACAGGCACACGCCCAGGTTGTGGTGGGCCAGGTGGCTGCGAGCATCGAGCGATAAGATCCGCCGGAAGCAGTCGGCTGCCGCGTCGGGTCTTTCGGCTGCCAGAAGGCTTCCACCCCAAAGGGCGAGAACATGCCGGTTCTTGGGATCCGCCGCGGATGCAGCCTCGAACCGTTCCGTTGCTTCGGAGAAGCGGTTCAACCGGAACAACGCATCACCGACGCAAAGCTCGAAATCCGGGAGGAAGACCTCGCCGGCCGCGATTGAGCGAATTGCATCGAAACAGGCAAGCGCCTCGGCGGCCTTCCCTCTTGCCAGCCAGATCTTGCCCAACGCGAAGCGGGCTTCCACATGGTCGGGATCGAGCTCGATAATCTGCGCGAACCTGGCGGCTGCCATGGCCACCTGCCCTGATTCGAGCGTCATTTGAGCCAACTCGAACAGGACATCAGTCTGTCCGGGATCCTCGCGAATCTCACGCAGGAAGTAATCACGAGCCAGCTCGATCTCGCCGCCGACCCGATAGGCCTGAGCGATACGCCGGTTCACCCCGAAGTAACCGGGATCCAGCTCCAGCACCCGCCGCCAACAGTAAATCGCTCGCTCCATCTGTCCTCGAGCGGCCAACGACGCCCCGATGTGGTAGAAGCAGTGCGGACAGGACTCGTCAAGGTGCTGAGCCATGTAGAACATGATCTCGGCTTGATCGTGCCGACCGAGCCGTGTGTACACGTTGATGCGATGGCAGTAGGCAGGCTCACAGTCAGGGCAGGTGCGGGCGATTTCATCGAACACCTCAAGCGCCCGCGCGAACCGCCCGAGCCGGGTCAGCGTCGCCCCCAGCGCCAGTCCGACGTCCTGATCGTCCGGTTCGAGGGCGAGGGCCTCCTCGTAGGCGCCAACCGCGTCCTCGATACGATCAAGCTCCTCCAACAGGTAACCACGCTGGGCGTGCCAGAGGGCGACGTGCGGGTTGATGGCCAGGGCGGCGTCGAGCTCAGCGAGTGCCTCATCCCACCGCCGGGACTCCGACAACTCCTGCGCTCTTTCGATACGCTGCTCTGCTTCGAACCAGTCGTTCATGCGCGGCCACCCACTTGGCCCCCGTGCGGGGGGTCTTGCCCTTGACCTACTGATTCTACGTCTGATATTCGGTTCGGGCAAGCGGCTGCACGGGCCGGAAAACCGCTCTTTTTGCCCCGTCGCACGACTCGCCACCCGCCGGAACCGATGAAAGTGGATACAGGGTTCCGGTTCTCGGGGGCGATCCGACGTGCCAAGCAGGTTGAGGGAATCACCAAGAGGCCCTGCGAGCGAGCGCCGGCGGCAGGCGGGCCGGGCGCAGACCATCCTCATGCTCGAGCCTTCCGTGACCCTGCGGACGATGCTGTCCAGAACGTGCGGCGAGCACGGCCTCGCCGTGTACGCGGTCGAGGAAGTGGGGGCCGCACTGACAGCCGTCGGACGCTCGAAGGCGCCGGCCGTGTTTCGTGATCCTTTCCCTCGACGATAACATCAAGCCCCAGACGCCCGATAACCTCCTGGTGTCAACTCTCTGCTCGTGCGGACCTATGAATGATCGGAAGCGGTGAAGGGTGTACGAATCCGTGTGGGTAAGCCCATACGCCTGGGTTCGCGGGACGGTGCGAACACGGCCCGCCGTCGCCTCTTCCGAGCGGCGGAACCAGGCCTGATCCGGGCATCCGTAGCGGCCATTCGCGGGCGAGCCAGGGCTGATTTTCGTTGTTGGCGGTGGGTTGCCGCCGTACAATGGCCTGTACCGGAGGTGAACCCGATACGGACGGTCGTGCCCGTAGCGGCGAACGCAGGCTGGTCCGGTGCGAATTCGGTTGGGGTCTGAACCCATCTTGCGGCCCCGGTCCTGAGCCACGTCCCACCGCCGCAAAGGGTGCGTGACCGTGGCGTGATGCGCGGGGCTTACGGTGGAAAGTCTGACAGTTATGGAACTCTGGCACTGCATCTTGCTGGGCGTTCTCGTTGTGGGCGTTGTTGGGTTCTCCGGCGCGTGGCGGTGGGCGTTGTGGCCGTTTCGCATCAAGGCTCTGGACATGACGGTCGAGCGTCTCGGTCTGGCGGTCTCGTCACGGGAGGACGTCGAACGGGTCAACGGGATCC
This sequence comes from uncultured Phycisphaerales bacterium, assembly GCA_965371725.1. Taxonomy (GTDB): domain Bacteria; phylum Planctomycetota; class Phycisphaerae; order UBA1845; family UBA1845; genus CBDUZO01. The sequence continues at coordinate 34,224 of CBDUZO010000002.1, read as the reverse complement.
TCCAAAGCTTCACCGGCGGGTTCAACGCGATGATCACTCGGCCTACCCGGTCAGGATGGGAGGGATACTGCGACTCACTACCCGTACTTTATTGCCCCTTTGCGCACGAAGGCGCGGCGATGGGCCACACCTTACGGAACCTGTTCCTGTGTACCCCGCGTGCTTTTGAGAAGCAGATTGTCAAACGCCGGCCGGGTATGCGCTACCTGTATTACGTGGGCTTCGGCTTCTGGTCGGGCATGCGTAACCACGATGCCGGGCACGTAGCCCGGCTGATCGGCGACCTTGATCCGATGTATCGCTATTTGTGCTATGACGGATACGGTTTTAAGCACGCTTTTTTCGACTATCCAAAGAACCCCGACGGTCTGCGCCCGCTCGAGGGGCTTGAAGGTTACGCCCGAAGCGCCGCCTTCCATGGGGTGGGCCGGGCATTCTGGTTCCTTTATCTGGATCGGATTGACATGCTGACCGAGCAGATCGAGAAGCTCGGCGAGAATGCGGTCGACGCAGCCGCGGGTCTGGGACTTGCCTCGGTGTTCGTCAATCCGGACCGCCTCAAGGCGGCGCAGACGCTCGGTGGACGGTTGCCGCCTCAGTGGCGCGACGGTTTCCACCTGGGCATGTGTTTCGGGGCCAAGGCGCGATCTATCAACGACCCGGATGCATTCGAAGAGTACATGTCTCGCGCGGATGGCGGGACACGCGACGCCGTGTGGGCATCGATCCGCGAATGTGACCGCGTTGAGCTTCAGGTCCGGGCGGAGCGGGGCGAGGACGGTTATCGTCGCTGGCGCGGTCAGGTTACCGAATGGATGGCAAGCCATATTGAGTTTCCGCTTGCAGGGGTCAAAGCAACCGAGTCAAATGAACGAGGTCGCGGGACGGCGGACGAGTTGCGTGATCGCGTCAGTGCCACGGGAGGAACGGAGAGATGATCGATTTTGAAGCAGCCAAGCTTGAAATCCTCGATTGGCTGTCCGACAGCATCAAGGTGCCGATCGACCAGATCGACCTGGACAAGCCGCTCAACGAGATCGGCCTCGACTCGCTCGACGCCGTTCACATGATCGCCACGATCGAGTCGATCATCCGGCAGGAGCTCCCCGAGGATGTCATTCAACGGGTTACCTGCCTCAACGACATCTTCGAGATGATGCGTCTGAAGATCGCAGCCGCCTAGTGCACCGCCACACCCCAATCTGCGGGTAGCGGTCCACGTCCTAATGTGTGTCACTGCTTTCAAGCAGTGCCGATCGTGGATTCCGCAGGGTCCGTGCACTGGCCACAAAGTGGCCTTCTAATCGAGCAGTGGCACACCTGCAAACTTAAGTGTGGCGAAGCACTAGCCGACGACGCCACGATCGCCAGCGTTCCATGAGGGATCACATCGTAATCACTGGGATGGGGATTCGATCCCCGATCGGCTGCGGGGAGCAAGCCTTCTGGGACGCACTCCTGCACGGCCGATCCGGTGCGGCGGAGGTCGACTGCTTCGACACAAGCGAGCTGACCCGCAAGATCGCCTGCCAGGTTCGAGAGCCGATCGACGTGGGCAAACCGGAGTTGGGGCGGGCCTCTCAACTTGCAGTCGCCGCCTCGCGTGAAGCCGTCGCAACCGCCGGCCTCGATCCCGCCGATGTTGATCCGGACCGCCTCGCCATCACCATTGGTACCACGATGGGGGAGACCGAGTTCATCGAGGACCGCCTCGGCGCAGCCGGGGGCGACTGGCTTTCCCGTGAGCACATGCAGCGGATTGTCAGGGGCGTGCCCGGACGCATCGCATCCGGTGTTCGGGCCGACCTGGGTGTGACGGGACCGGTCAAGGAACTGTACGGTGCCTGCGCCGCGGGCAACATGGCCCTTGCGATCATGCAAAGGGCGTTGCAATGCGGGCAGTGCGACGTTGCCCTGGCAGGTGGGGTGGACGGATTCAGCCGCCTGGCCTTTTTGGGCTTCATGCGGTTGCGTGTGATGGCGGCCGAGGTTTGCAGGCCGTTTGATGAGCAGCGCGATGGGCTTTTGGTCGGGGAAGGCGCGGTGATGTTCGTTCTGGAGCGGGAGTCCTCCGCCCGTGCGCGTGGCGCGCCGATTCGGGCGCGGATTGCGGGGGCGGGTATCACATCCGAGAGCTACCATCCAACCAGACCCGACCCGGAAGGCGACGGTCTGACGCGGGCCACAATGGAGGCCCTCGATAGCGCCGGGCTTGCCGGCTCTGACATCGACTATGTTTGTGCCCACGGAACCGGTACACCCCAGAATGACGCGATCGAGGTCAAGGTGATGACGAACTGCTTTCCGGAAGGAGTTCCGTTCAGCTCGATCAAGGCCTTGACGGGCCACACAATGGGCGCCGCAGCCGCGATGGAGACCGCCGCCAGCATACTGACCATTGAACACCAGACGTTGATTCCCACGTGGTACCTCGAAAACGTCCTTCAACCGTGTACACTGGACGCGATCCGGGGTGCGACGCGACCGGCGCGGGTCCGCAACGTGGTGAATAACTCAGCCGGGTTCGGTGGGTACAACAGCAGCGTGGTCTTTCAAGCCGCCTGACAATCGGTGAACGACGATCTTGCTGCGTGGGACATGAATCGTAATGCAAGTGAGCCGCGAACCGGACCTGCCCCAACTTCGTTGGGAGCCTGCGGCTCGTTTGGGAATGGGCCGCTCGTGTGAGGCAAGTCCTGCGACTATGATGTCGCACGGAACTACAGGCTCAACCGCTACGTGAATGTCCGCGCGGACGCGGCAAAGCCGCCTTGCGGCAGTTCGCGGCTCGCATGATCGTGAAACATAGGAAACGCAGTACTGGACGTCACCGACGAACCACGAGGAACGGAAGATGACCTCTGATGTAGGCAGTGTAGTCGTCACGGGCTTAGGCCCGGTCACCTCCATCGGCGTGGGCTGCGACAGTCTGTGGACGTCGCTGTGTGCGAGCCGCTCCGGTGTGGAAACCCGAACCCTGCCCGTAGACGTCGCGGCGACGACGGATCTTCCGATCGCGTCAATGCCGCCGGCGTCGGAGGTTCCCGGGCTTAAGAAGCACCTGGCGTGGCTGGCGGATCAGGAGTTGGCACCCTATCGCGATCTTGCCTACACCATGCTTGCGACGGAACTCGCGCTGGCGGACGCGGGTCTGGCCCCGGATCGCGACGGAAACCGCTATGGTATGGTGCAGGCCTTCGAGGCACCGGGTGTCGAGCACACCGTCAGCGAGATGTTCAAGCTGATGTCGACCCCACCGCCGACCGACCGGCCGCCCGCCATGTACGACCTGCTCGCCCCCTGTTTCTACCGGATGCAGCCGTTTCTGTACGTTCACGTGGTGGGGAAGGCGTTTGGACTGCACGGGTTCTGCACCAGCGTGCATAACGCCTGCACATCGGGTGCGGCCGCCTTGGAGACCGCCGCACAGTACATCCGATCCGGACGGGCGGAGGTGATGGTCGTGATGGGTGGTGAGGCATTCGACACAGCCGTCCGGTTGGAGTGGTTCCGCCGGCTCGAGATGTACGCCCGCGACAAGCGAATGAGCCCGTTCGATCCGGGATCGTCGGGCTTCTACGTCGGCGAGGGCGCCGGTGCCGTAGTGCTTGAATCCGCATCGCACGCTGTTGGCCGCGGCGCAGCGCCCTATGCAGCCTATCTCGGCGGGGAGTTCGCGCACCAGGCATGGAAACAGACAATCCCCGACGTGCGGTCGGCGCGCCTTCGTGATGTTATCCGTGACGTGATGTGTCAGACTGGTGTCACTCCGCAGGACCTGGATCTGATCGTCCCGCACGGCGCAAGCACGAACCTCTCGGACGGTTATGAGCGAATCTGCATGTCCGGCGCCCTGGGCAAGGATGCTCAGAACGCCGTCGTGAGCGCCTTCAAGCCGAACGTGGGACACATGCTCGCCACGTGCAGCATCATCGAGACGATTTGCGCGCTCCTGTCACTGAAGCACGGGATCGTTCCCCCGACGCTCCATTCGGACCCGGACCGGGCACGGCTTCCCTTCCCGCTGATCACCACGCTGACCGAGAAGCCGATCCGCACCGTGCTCAAGCTCACGACCGGTTTCACCGGTCACGACGCAGCCGCGCTGTTCCGAAAGATCTAGAGCATGGTCACACTTAAGTTTACGGGTGTGCCACTGCTCGATTAGAAGGCCACTCTGTGGCCAGTGTACGGACCCTGCGGAATCCGCGATCGGCACTGCTTGAAAGCAGTGGCACACAATTGCGGCGTGGACCGCTACCCGCAGATTGAGGTGTGACGCTGCACTAGAGCGTTTCCCGGTTTCGTGTACCGCACGCCCCCCTTCTTTCCCCTCTTTGGCAAGGGGGATGCTGGCCTTTACAGGGAGGAAGCACGATGCCAACCTCCGGCAGCAACGACCGATAATGCGCCAGTCTTGTCTGTGACGATACTGTGACGCTGGGCAGGCGAGATATCAGCCGGGTTGTGATAGAATTGCGGATTGTAGCCGGGGAACTTCCGACAAACCTCCTGTCGGTTTGCCGTTCCACATGGTGGGACCCTGGAAACATGGTATCGCTAGAACTATTAGAGGAATTGACAATGCGAGCGTCATTACGATTGGGGCTTGGTTCCCGGGTACCGCGCATCGGGCGCCTTTGGGGGACGAGCTTACTATTGTCGGTGTTGTTGGTTGGTGTTGCCTGGGCCGATACGCCACAGCAGACGCCGAAGGCAAAGGGTGAGCCGAAGGCCGATCCCGCTTCAAAGGTTCAACCCAAGTCCGAGCCCGTGACACCGCCGAAGACGGATCCCGCCTCGCCGTCCAAGACCGAACCGGCGCCCAAGGCGGGCTCCAAGTTGACACCTCGTTCGCAACGTGGCGCGCGGTCCGATCCGGCGGAGCGGGGGAAAACAAACAAGAGTCGGGGGAAGTCGGGGACACGGTCGTTGAGCAAGAGGTCTAAGACTGCGCAGGGTTTCACAATGAACCCGAACGCGAAGTTCGCGTGCGATCAGATGACCGCCAAGCTGTCGCCGGTATGGCGAGGCGGCAGCAAGCTTACCTTTCCTTTCGACATCCGAAATGAGGGGACGGAGGCCCTGAGGATTCGAGCGAGGGGTGGGTGAGGGATCAAGTTCAACGGTCGGGCCGACCGTACGATTGCCCCCGGTGCAACGGAGCATTTCACAGTTACCATGAGCTGCAATAAGCTCAAGGGCGAGTTCTCCAAGCCCATTAGCGTGACGACCAATGATCCAGAGAATCCAAACATCAGGCTGATCTGTGCCGGGCAGATTCTGGAGGCGATGAAGTTCGACACATCGCGAATCGACTTCGGCAAGGCGTCCCGCACGCCGACCACGCGGCAGAAGGTCGTGGTTGTGACTCGTGGCGACGGCGGACCACTCACGCCGGGGGTCACGCCCCCCAAGAGCAAGAATCTCAAAGCCGAGCTTCGTGAAATCGAGAAGGGGGAGCGATACGAACTCGTGGTCACGCTGGTACCGCCTTTTGCGATCGACCGGGTCGTGGAGACCCTGAAGCTGCAAACCGGTGTGCCCGAGGCTCCGGGCGTCACCATCAGGGTGGTTGCAAGTGTGTTTCCCCGCCTAGCGGTGAAACCGAAGCGCTTCAGCGTTCCTGCGGATCCGAAGCCTGAATGGCAGCAGCAAGTCCGTCTCACATGGGATGACAATCAACCCTACAGGATTCTCGCCGCGACGGTCGATGACCCGAATCTGAAGGTCCGGATCGAGGACGTCAACGGGCGCCAACGGGTGCTGCTCCGCGTCGCCGAGGGTCTTAAGCCCACGGCCGGCAACCACACGGTAACCGTTGAAACGGATGACCCCGAGATGCCGACGGTGGAGATCCTGGTGCTGTTTGGCGCCCAGCGCGGCTCGAAGGCCTCCTCCCGGAAACCGGGTCCCCGTACACCAAAGGCAACGCGTGGCGTGAGGCGAAAGAGCGGGACGAAGACTAAGAATCCTGCGCCCGCGCCTGTGCCGGTCCCCGTGCCCGTACCTGTGCCCGCGCCGCAAGATTGACGTGGTCCGCGCGGACTGAACTCCGGGGCAAGAACACCTCCACGGACGATCGTGCGTGTTGGCGACGGTGCGTTCGTGGTCGGGCACATCCGAAGACGTGTGGTATCGGCGCTTATCGGACCGTTCATCATTGGCTTGCCGGCCGATGCACGTCGCGATTGGCCCGGAACCACGCGGGGGCGGTTCGGTTCGCTTATCCACCCGCAAGTCACAACTGTCATTGCTTGCTCGCCGATATCGGGAAGGAGTACGGATTCTGCCCGCGAGCGTGTGGGCATGTTCGAGGGCTCCGTCCAAAGTCAACTCTTCTTCGGTGGGAGATACGGCGTGGGATGGTGGGACAAGATTGTCGATGCGTTCACCGGCGGGTCCGGCGGTGAGCGATCGGGGACGGAGCGGGCAGGGGAACGCCACGCCGCGGACGCGTCGGCCTATGGGGCGGTGGCGACGGCCGTCTCGCCGGAACAGGCGTCGGCGGAAGGCGTTGAGGACGGTCGCGAGCGGTGGTGGGCTCCGGATGGGGTTACGCGGACCGAGCCGATCGAACCCGAGCGACCGGACCTTCCACACGACGCACGCGCGTTCGAGAACCTGCTGATCTCCAACTTCGACGGGCACAATCTGAACATGCCGCCAATGCCGCGCGCGCTGGAACGCGTTCTTGCGATGCTGCGTGACCGCAAGTGCAACTTCGACGCGGTGGCGCAGGTGATCGGCGAGGATCAGGTGATCGCGGCGGCTGTTCTGCGCATGACCAACTCGCCACTGTATCGCGGGCTCGAGAAGATCACGGCCCTCAAGCCTGCGATCACGCGACTCGGATCACGGGCCCTCCAGACGCTCATGATGCACCAGGCGTTGCGCAGCAGCACACTGACCGCGAAAGGGGGCGATCCGGAACTATCCGAGCTGGTGTGGCGAAACTCGCTGGCGGCTGCCTACATCATGCGCGGTCTTGGTACTGTGATGGGCGCCGATCCGGAGGATGCCTTCCTGGTTGGACTGCTGCACGATATCGGTAACGTCATCGTGCTGCGCATGGCCCAGGACGAGATGGCGGCCGGGCGCTATCGGATCGACTTCAAGACGTTTGACCATCTGTGTCATGAATGCCATCAGGAGTTTGGTGAACTGGTGGCCGAGGAGTGGAAGCTGCCTGATCGCCTGGAATCCCTGATTGCCAACCATCATGTCTATCCAGCGGACGACGATCCGCTACGGATCGAGCGGTTGCAGCTTCAGATGTCCGACATGATCAACTCGATGATCGGATACGGTTCGCCTGCATCCTACGACCTTCTCAGCACGCCGCAGGCACGCGACTTGAACCTCCACGAGCGTGACGACTTTGTGAGCTTCCTGGCCGATCTTCCGGTCCAGCTCGCGAGATGATGACCGATCTGTGACGGTACTCTTCTCCGAGAAACCCGACAGCCGGGTGTGCTTGCAGCCCCGATGGTCGAGTTGTGCGCGGCGGGAGATTCATCGAGAACGGCTTCTCCGCTTGATCGCCGGCACGTTGTTCCTATGATCTTCCGGTGTGATGAGTGAGGCTGCTCCCAATGTGACGGGATCACACCAACGGCATTTGCGCGCGGTTGCGGCGTGCATGTGTCTTGCGGGTCTCGCCGCACCGCCGATCTGCTTTGGCCAAACCCATGCGCGGATGAGCCGCGAGCTCGAGGCCGCGGTCGCGGCCAAACCACATACCCAAGCGGTTGCCGGGGTGTGCGTAATCGATCTTGCCACGCGCGCGACGATTTACTCGAAGAACATGGACCTGCCGCTGATCCCGGCGAGCAACGCGAAGATCTTCGTGATGGCGGCGGCTCTGGCCGAGATGGGCCCGGCGTTCTCGTTTGAGACGATCCTGGGTCTGGAGGCGGGCAACCTCGTGGTGATCGGCGACGGGGACCCTGCGTTTGGGGACGAGAAGCTTGCGGCCGCGCACGGCGAGACGATCACGAGTACGTTCGAGCGCTGGGCCGGCGTGCTGGCCGATCACGGCGTGACCGTGATCCCAGGTGATCTTGTCATCGACGGGTCCATCTTCGATGAGCAACGGACCCATCCGTCGTGGGACGAGAGAGACCTGGGCAAGTGGTACGCGGCGCCGACCGGCGGCCTGAACTTCAACGACAATTGTGTTGACATCACTGTGTCACCTGGTGATAAGGCCGGGGCGCCGGTGCGCGTGTTGATTCAACCGGTCACTTCGCTTGTCAACATTGTCAACAAGTGCCGGACCGGCGAGGGTGAGCCGATCCTGCATCATCCGGCCGGTACGCTTGATTACGTCATAAGCAAGCGATGTGCGAAACCCTGGCGTTTCGTTTCGGTTGCCTTTCCGGATCCCGAGATGCTGTTCGCCGACTCGCTGCGCACGGTCCTTGCGGGCAGGGGTATCCGCGTGGGCGGCGTGATTCGCCGGGAGCGGATCCGGCTGCCGGACGGCAGGCTCCCGGCGACGTTGACTGTCCTCGGCCGTCACCGCACGCCGATTGCCGACGTGCTGAAGCGTGCGGGCAAGAACAGCCAGAACCTCTTCGCAGAGTGTCTGCTCAAGCGTGTCGGATATGAATGGGCCCGGCGACAGGGGCGGCGTGACGCGTGCGGTAGTTGGGTCACCGGGGCGGAAGCCGTAATGGACGTCATCAGGCGGGCCGGGATCGACACGACCGGGTTGGCAATGATGGATGGTTCGGGGTTGAGCCGTGACAATCGTTGTACCGCGGCGCAACTGGCCCGGACAGCGGCATGGATGCTCACCCAACCGGGCGGCCGCTTGTTCCACGATAGCCTGTCCGTCGCGGGTGTGGACGGGTCGCTGCGCAAGAGGCTGTCCGATCAGCCCGGGATCGTCCACGGAAAGACAGGAACGATGCGGGGCGTTCGCACTCTCAGCGGTTATGTGGACGCACCGTCCGGCCCGCGGTACGCTTTTGCGGTGATGTTCAGCGGATACAAGGGCCCGAGCGCACCGTACCGCGAACTGCAGGATCGGATTTGTCGGATCCTCATCAAAGCATCCGATCCGGCGAGTGGCGGCCGGTGATACACTGCGGCGCCGGAAGCGTAATCGTTTTTTTGGGGGAATGGTATGTGGTCTCCGCATGAACTGCTACGTGTCGGCGCATGTATCCTGCTTGGCGTGACGGCCGCCTGTGGACAAAACGTGGCTGCGTCGAAACAGAAACCGGGCGCTGGGGATGCGGGCGGTGCCGGTTGGGTTCGCATCGGAAGCCTTGACTCGCCAAGGCTTTCCGAGTCGTCGGGTTTGGTCAAGAGCCGCAAGTACGCCGACATCTTCTGGACACACAACGACTCGGGGAACGCCCCCGTTCTGTTCGCCGTCAGGCTTACGGGTGAGGTGGTGGCTGAGATTCCGCTGGCCGGTGCGCATAACCTGGATTGGGAGGACATCGCCATCGATCACACCGGCCGGCTGTTCATCGGCGACATCGGCGACAACGCGAGGAAACGCACCTCCTATCAGATCTATGAACTGCCCGAGCCCAATCCGTTCGTCAAGCCGATTCAACCGGTGAGGTTTACGAAGGTCCATCGCTACCGGTTTCCCGAGGGTTGTCACAACTGTGAGGCCCTGTTCGTCTTCGACGGCAAGCTGCACATCATCACGAAAAAGGGGCTGGACCAGGCGATCGTGTACCGGCTCGATCCTCAGGGTGGTGACCGGTTGTCGCCCGTAAGGGTTGGCATAGCTCCGCCTGCTCCGGTTACGGCGGCCGACGTGTCGCCGGATGGCAAACGGTTGGCCGTGTTGACCTACGGTTATCTGGCCGTCTACCCGATCGGGGATGATCTGTCCAAGATCGGTGAGACCGACGCGGCGTTCGTCACCTTTCCGATGAATCTACAAACGGAAGCCTGCTGCTTCGACGGCAATGACGTGATTATCACGGCTGAGTCTCGCCAGATCTGGCGCGTGGCTGCGGAGGACGTTGCCTCTGAGAAACCGTTGCGTGATGAGAACTAGAGCAAAACTCGTTATTGTGTTCCGGCGTTTCATTCGCCGGATACCCTCTGGCGCACGTGAATCCGCGCGGGCGCGGCAAAGCCGCTTTGCGGCAGCCCGCGGCTCGGCACACAGAAACGGGAAGTGCTCTAGTCCGTTTCGACGCAGCCCTCGTACGAGGGGCGGCTCGGGCCCGGGTTCATCAGTCCTGTCGCAATCGGCGGAGCCGGCAGAGTGTCCTTCTGCCATCCCGGTCCTCGAACAATGATACAACGGTACATTTCGAACGAGCCCCCTCCACCGTAAGGCCACGACGGGTAGCTGTCGAGGTGTTCGTTACGGTAGTGCGTGGCGTACCCGTCGGCGTCTTCAGTGCCTTCGTTGTAGATCCTCTGCGTGGCTGCGTGCGCATCCACAAAGGCGCGCGTGAAGGTCCAGTCCTTGCCGTGCCAACCTCTGACAGCCTTTGTCGGACCGGGATCCACGCCGGCGCCGACAACTGTTGTGGCGCAGTCGTCAATCTCCCTGCGACACGACCATGCCCACCGGCCGATGTTCTCCTCGTAATACAGCGTTCGCGAGGGCGTCGGTACGCGCGAAATCGGACGAAGGTACGGTGAGTTGCTCGCCACGGGCTCACCCTGCCTTCCGGTCAGAAAAACGTTGGCGGCGAAGCTGTTGCCGAAGTGGTCATACGAACTGCGTTCGCTGTTGGCTACCCAGTCCGGACAATGCGCGGCGCGCGGCGGACCGTCATCACCTGGACACCTGAACAGATCAAGGTCCAACCGCGTGTCCTCGAACGCGCCGTCCCTGTCATACATCGGCTCGTTATTGTCCTTGAACCCACCGGGATAGAGGATGTCGTTCATGGGTCTGGTGGCCGGACCGAATCCGCACTTCGTACCGTATTTGCTGGAGATCCACGCGTAGTCACCGGTGGACGGGCCCTCGCAGAAGCCAGGGCGCCCGATTCCGCTTTTCCCGGCCCACTCGTATGCGCCGATGAAGGTCGGGGCACTCGGATCCTGCGCGTACTGGAGAGGGTGAACCGGGATGCCCCATCCACTCGGATCGTCGGCTTCGTAGACTCGGCTGCTGGTGGCGATGCCCTTGATGTGCGACAGGCAGGTCGATTGCTTTGACTGCCGCCTGGCGGCTTCCAACGATGGAAGCAAGATCGAGATGAGCAGCGCGATGATGGCGATCACCACGAGAAGCTCGATGAGCGTGAAACCGCCACGCCCGTCCTTGGGAGTGCGCAGCCGTGCAAGAACGTCGTTATACATCATGGTAAGTATGCCTCCATCACGTGAGCGCGCCGCAAGACGTGTCCGCTGCCGGATCGGGCCGGAAGCGGTCGTCGCGGAGCGCCACCTCTCCGCATACGCCTATCCAGAACAGTCCCAGTATAGTCACAGGGTCGAGTCCGTTGCAAGGGATCGCTCGATCGCACGGCCCGAATGCGGCGGTACGGCCCTTGGACCGGGGTTTCAGACGACGTCCCGGGTTCTGGGAGCAACGTTAACGGGTGTGGTTTCGAGCCTGGTCCGTGCGCCGCCGTGCGCGTCGCCGGCGACCTTTGCCAGTTTTGGGGGCTTGTGCGGCGTAGGGTGTCAGGGGGTTGGCGTTAGCGTTCCCGGTTCGAGGTGTCGGACGGACGGTCGTTATCGGAAGAAGTCTCTTTCAGGTCATCGGGGGACGCGCGTTCGCTGATTTTGTATGTGCCGTCAAGCCATCGGCCCAGATCGACCATCTTGCAGCGCTCGCTGCAGAACGGTCGAAACGGCGCGTCCTCCTGACGGCCGACGGTCAGGACCTTTCGGCAGGTTGGACATTCGTAGCTCAACTCGGGTTGATGAGGCAAGTCTTATTCCCCGTTGCAGTATCGGCGTTCCCCCCCGGTCATGGTTCCGGCGGTCGTCGAAGCCGTTCCCTTCTTGGAGGCCGGCTTCGCCTCTTTTGACTTATCAGGGCCGGTGTCCTTCTTGCCCTTGGACTCGATCGCGTCCTTTTCGGCTTTGGCGGCCTTTTTGTAGCCTTCACTTCGGTAGTCGGTTTGATAGAACCCCGAGCCCTTGAAGATGATCCCGGCTCCGGCGCCGATGCGACGTTTCACCGGTACATCGCACGCGCAGGCGGGTTCATCCGATTTCCTGAGCCGCCGCCTTGGGCGTTCGGTGATCGATTGGAAGACCTCCGTGACGGCCCCGCATTTTGTGCACTCGTATTCGTACGTCGGCATCTACTTTGCTCCTGCCCTTTCCCCGTCCGGTTCCGGCCCTTCCCGCGACGGTTCCGGGCCTTTGCCCGACTGCACCTTCTCCATCGGCTCATGCCCCCCGGGGTCGGACGGTTCGGTCGGTGTCGCGGACTTCGATACGACCACCCTTGTCGGGCGGATGACACGGTCGTGCAGTCGGTATCCCTTCACGATCTCCGTCAGCACGGTACCGTCCGGGTGCTCGTTGCTTGGCTGCTGCATCATCGCCTCGTGCACATGCGGGTCGAAGGGCTCGTGCAGGGCATCGATGCGTTGAAGGCCGTGCTGTCGCAGGGACTTCAAGAGGTTGTCGTGGATCAGGCGCATACCGTCGACGACGGACGGGGGGTTGTCTTCGTTCTCGGCGGCGTCGAGCATTCGCTCGAAGTCGTCGATCACGCCGAGCAGCGATTTCATAAGCTCGGTGTTGGCATAGCGGATCGCTTCGGATCGTTCCCTGTCGGACCGCCGCTGAAGATTCTGGAAGTCGGCTTTGGCCCGAAGGAGGCTATCCTTCAACGTTTCGACCTTCGCCTTCGCCTCCTCCAATGAACCCGGCGCTTTCTCGTCGTCCGGCTGTTGCCCCCCCTCCGTTGCGGTCGCGGATTCAGATTCCACCTCAGGTGACACGACCTCGTCACTTCCCGTTTTGACTTCCACCTTTTTTTCTTTGCGCTTCCTCATGGCTTACGCTTGCTTCGTACAACGCTTCAGTTCAGTCGGTAGTACCGCTGAGATACTCCATAACTTTGTCGAAGAACCCCTTCGACTCGGGAAGGATGGATTTGTCCTCCATTTCGGCGAATTCACGAAGCAGCGATTTCTGCTGCTTGTTGAGCTTTCTGGGAATCTCGATCAGCACCTGCACGAGCTCATCCCCCTGGCGCCGCGTGCGCAGGTCGGGCAGGCCCAGGCCCGCGAGCCTGAAGATCTGCCCGTGCTGCGTGCCGGGCGGAATCTTCAACGATGCCTTGGACGCCAGTGTCGGCACCTCGACCTCCATTCCCAAAGACGCCTGCGTAAAGCTGACGGGCATGCGGCACACAAGGTCGTTGTTGTGTCGTTCGAGAAACGGATGCGGCTTGACGCGGACGTAACAGTGCAGATCGCCGTGCTGTGAACCTTCTTCGCCCGCCTCGCCTTCACCGCGTATGCGGATGGCCTGTCCATCGTGAATGCCCGCCGGGATCTGGGCCGTGATGATGCGGTCCTTGGCGACCCGTCCGCCACCGCGGCACGCCTTGCACGGGGTGACGATGGTGGAACCCCGGCCACGACAGGCGGGGCACGTCGTTACCACGCGACCGAAGATCGAGCCGAAACCGGTTGCCTGCTCGACTTGGCCGTAACCGCCGCAGGCGGGACACGCGCGTCGCTGCGACCCTGGAGCCGCTCCCGTTCCGCCGCATAAGTCGCAGAAATCCCGTCGGGTAAACTCGATGGATCGCTCGGTTCCGGTGGCGACCTCAGCCAGCGTGATCTCGACCTCCGTCTGAAGATCGGCGCCGCGTCGGCGGCTTCCACCGAACCCCCCGCCGAAGATGTCGGTGAACATCGAGAAGATGTCATTGACGCCCATGTGCGAGAAGTCGTGAATACCCGCGCCACTCAGTCCGGCGTGTCCGAACTGATCATATCGTTGACGCTTCGGGGGATCGGACAGGACGTCGAAGGCCTCGGCAGCCTCCTTGAACTTCGCCTCCGCGTCCGGGTCGGTCTGATTGCGGTCCGGGTGATACTTGTGGGCGGCGCGGCGGTAGGCCTTCTTGATCTGCTCGGGCGCAGCGTCGCGGTCTACGCCGAGCACCTCATAGTAATCTCGCTTGCCGGTGCCCACAGCCATTCCTTGCCTGCCCTCAAGCGGACGCGTTTACGGGCACGACACCAGCTCGCAATCCACGGGCTGGGAACCCGTGCCACACGTTTCCTGCCGTCGAGGCACGAAAAGGGCGGACGCGGTGTCCGCCTCTTTCCTGACTATCCCTGTGCTACGATCCTATCGGATCGAATGCTCGATCTTCTTCTCCTCATCCTTCAGATCGGTGACGAGGACCTCGGTTGTCAGTAGCAGCCCGGCGATGCTGGCGGCGTTTTGCAACGCCACGCGAGAGACCTTGGCGGGGTCGATGATGCCGGCCTTGACCATATCAACGAACTCGCCGTTGCGCGCGTCGAAACCGTGGTTGCCGGTCTTCTCGAGAATCTGCTCGACGATGACGTCACCCTCGCGCCCGCAGTTGTCCGCGATCTGGCGCGTCGGCCCATGCAGTGCCTTCAGGACGATGTCCACGCCAATCTTCTCGTCCCCACGGGCTCGGTCGCGGGCCTTGGTGACAGCCGGGATTGCACGGAGATAGACGACCCCGCCGCCGGGAACAATGCCCTCCTCGGCGGCCGCCCTCGTGGCGTGGAACGCATCGTCGACCAGGTCCTTCCGCTCCTTGACCTCGATCTCGGTCGCACCGCCGACGCGAATCACGGCGACGCCGCCGGTAAGACGAGCGAGCCGCTCCTGCAGCTTTTCGCGGTCGTAGTCGCTGGTCGTCTTGTCGATCTGGTTGCGAATCTGATCACAGCGGGCCTTGACGTCGGACTTCTTACCGTCGCCCTCGATGATTGTGCACGTGTCCTTCGTGATGACGAGCTTTTTGGCGGAGCCCATCTCGTTCATGGTGATCTTGTCGAGCTTCATACCGAGGTCTTCACTGATCATCGTCGCACCCGTGAGTACGGCGATGTCGCCCAGCATGGCTTTCCGGCGGTCGCCGAAGCCCGGTGCCTTGACGGCGCAGCAGCTCAAAAGGCCGCGAATCTTGTTCACGACCAGTCCCGCCAGCGCCTCACCCTCGACGTCCTCGGCGATGACCAGAAGGGACTTGCCGCTCGATGCGATGGCCTCCAGTGCAGGGAGGAAATCACGCAGGTTCGATATCTTCTTTTCGTAAACGAGAATGGCCGCATCCTTCAATACACACTCGAGCGCACCTGGATCGGTCATGAAGTAGGGTGAGAGGAAGCCCTTGTCGAACTGCATTCCGTCGACGACTTCCTTCTCCGTCTCGAACGACTTGCCCTCCTCGACCTCGACGACGCCGTCGGTGCCGACGGCCTCGAAGGCGCTGGCGAGTAGCTTGCCGATCGTCTCGTCGCCGTTGGCGGAGATCGTGGCCACCTTGGCCAGATCGTCGTTGTTGCGGACCTTGATGGCGAGGTCCTCGATGCTGCCTACCGCGGCGGATACAGCCAAGTCGATCCCGCGTTTAAGGGCCATCGGATTGGCACCTGCCGTGACGGTTTTGAACCCCTCCCGGAAGATCACCTCGGCGAGCACCGTGGCGGCGGTTGTTCCGTCGCCGACGTCATCGCTGGTTTTCGAGGCGACCTGGTTGATCAGCTTCGCCCCCATGTTCTCGAACGGCTGGGGAAGCTCGATTTCCTTGCTGACGCTGACGCCGTCCTTGGTGACGCGGGGTGAGCCGAAGGACTTCTGTAGGATGACGTTGCGTCCGGTCGGCCCCATCGTAATCCTGACGGCGTTGGCGAGTTTGGTCAGTCCCTTCAGGACCTGCTGACGCGCTTCCTGGGAGAACATCATTTGCTTGGCCATGGCCTACTCCTCTTATTTGCAAGCGGCACGGCGGAGGGTCCGGCCGTGCGGTCTATCTTACTTGTCCACGATCGCGAGGATGTCATTCTCGCGGATCACGACGTACTTGTCGTTGTTGAACTCGATTTCCGTGCCGGAGTACTTGCCGTAGAACACCTCGTCGCCGGATCCGACGGACATTTCGCCGCGGGCGCCGCTGTCGAGGAGTTTGCCCGGACCGGTGCTGATTACGGTACCGCGCTGAGGCTTTTCGCGGGCGGTGTCGGGCAGGATGATCCCACCGGCGGTCTTGTCCTCGGCCTCACACGGCTCGACGAGCACTCGATCATCCGTGGGACGAAACTTGATTTTCTTCTTCGTTGCCGTTGCCGTTGCCATTGTTTATGTCATCTCCGTTCTGATCGTCAGGCTCGACCGCCCGAGGCGGTGCGGCCTGATGTGGCTGTGAATCTCACGGTCAACCGGGTCGACGCATCCACCCGGACCTACATCATGCCCATGTCGTCGTCCATGCCTGGGACGGGTCCTTCCTCGTCCTTGTCCTTGGGCTTGTCCGATATGCAAACCTCGGTGCTGAGCAGCAAGCGGGCGACGCTGCTGCCGTTCTCCAGGGCTGCGCGGACAACCTTGGTCGGGTCGATTACGCCGTCCTTGACAAGATCGGTGTATTGCCCGGTCTCGGCGTTGTACCCGAACGCGCCGGTCCCAGCCGCGACCTTGTGCAGGACGACGCCGGGATTCAGCCCCGCGTTCGCGGCGATCTGGCGCAGCGGGGCGGTGAGCGCTTCCCGGATCATCTCGGCGCCGGTTCGCTCATCGCCCTTGAGCCTGAGGTCGTCGAGCGCCGCCGCCGCCCGGATCAGGGCCACGCCGCCACCGGCCACGATGCCCTCGTCAAGCGCCGCCCGCGTCGCGTGGAGGGCGTCCTCGATTCGGGCCTTCTTCTCCTTGAGTTCGGTCTCGGTCGCGGCGCCGACATTGATCTGAGCCACGCCGCCCACGAGCTTGGCGCGACGCTCCTCGAGTTTCTCCCGATCATAGTCGGACGTGGTCGCCTCGATCTCCGAGGTGATCTGGGCGATGCGGGCCTGAATCTCCGCAGTCGATCCGGCGCCCTCGATGATGGTCGTGTTGTTCTGATCGATCCGGATGTTCTTGGCCTGGCCAAGGTCGGCGATGGACACGCTCTCCAGATCACCGCCGAGGTCCTTCATGATAGCCTTGGCCCCGGTCAAAGCGGCGATGTCACCCAGCATGGCCTTTCGCCGGTCGCCATACCCGGGGGCCTTGACGGCACAGACCGGAATGACGCCGCGAAGCTTGTTCACCACCAGAGTCGCAAGGGCCTCGCCCTCGATGTCCTCGGCGATGATGAGCAAAGGCCGCTTCGTCTTGGAGACCTTCTCCAAGAGCGGCACGAGCTTCGGAACGCTGCTGATCTTGTCCTCATGGATCAGCACGAACGCCTTGGATAGGACGCACTCGATGGCATCCTGATCCGTCACGAAGTGCGGCGAGAGGAATCCGCGATCGAACTGCATGCCCTCGACGACCTCGATATCGGTGTCGGAGGTCTTGCCCTCCTCAACGGTGATGACGCCGTCCTTCCCGACCTTCTCGAAGCAATCAGCCAGAAGCTTGCCGATGGCCTCATCGTTGTTCGCCGAAATCTTGGCGACGTTGATGATGTCTTCACGCTTGGAGACCTTCACCGGTCGGGACGCTTCGCGAAGCCTCTCGACGATGGCGCTGACCGCCTTCTCGATTCCGCGACACAGCGCGAAGGCGTCGGCCCCGGCGGCGACGTTCTTCAGCCCGTTCTGGAAGATCGCCTCCGCCAGAATGGTCGCCGTGGTCGTACCGTCACCGGCGACTTCGCTCGTCTTGGAAGCGGCCTCCTTGACCAGTTGGGCCCCCATGTTCTCGTATTTGTCGAGGAGGTCGATTTCCTCCGCGACGGTGACTCCGTCCTTCGTTACGTTGGGTGCGCCCCAACCCTTGTCGAGGACCGCGTTTCGCCCGCGAGGGCCCAGCGTGGATTTGACCGCATTTGTCAACTTCTCCACGCCGCTCAAAAGCGCCTTCCGGGCGTCCTCTTCGTAGGCCAACTGCTTGACCGCCATGGTGCCTGTCTCCTCATCCAAACTCGATGGAACAGTGGTAATCCTTCAGTGGTGACGATCGGGGCGGCGGATGTCCGCGTCCACGCGCACCGATTGCCACCAGGTTAATGTGCAAGATGTGGGCCACCCGAAGTCGGACAGCGTAAGCTCTCTAACTCCTTTGGCTGACGTAACTTGTGAGCCTCCGCGGTCCCGCCCGGCGGCAAGCCCGGCCTGCCAGCTTGGCAGGTATCCCCCCGGACGACGGCGCGAGGTGCCAAATTGACAGCAACGCGGATGGCCCGGAGCAGGCCCGGCTGATTCGTTGTCCCGTTCGTGCACGACCGCTACGATGACCCCGGCGCGTTCGTGGGAAGCCCGTTGAAAAAGTGTAGCGCCGCCCCTCGTGGGCGGCGAAGCACTGTTCAGGCGTCACCCACAAGGGGTGACGCTACAGGGTCGTGGTGGAATCCGGGCTGTCGATCGGGCGGCGGGGCGGGCCACCGGTGAGGCGGCATTGTGCAGGCGTTACCGAGGCGCGAGATCGAGTCCTCCACGGAGACGGGCGGGCGAAGAGACAAGCCAATGAATGACGACGCCATCATCATCCAGCCGGCGGGCGAGGCGGACTTCCGGACCGTTGTCGCCTTCAACCAGGCGATGGCGAAGGAGAGTGAGGACAAGACGCTCGATGAATCCGTGATCGCCGCCGGTGTTCACGCCGCTCTGCGCGACGAGACCGGATGTAAGTATTTCATCGCGCGGATCGGCGGGGAGATCGCCGGGCAGACCATGCTGACGTTCGAGTGGAGCGATTGGCGGAACGGGTTCTTCTGGTGGATTCAGAGTGTCTACGTCGATCCTCGCTTCCGCCGTCGCGGCGTTTTTCGGGCGATCCACCGACACATCCGTGACATGGCGACGTCGCGGTCCGACGTGTGCGGGCTGAGACTTTACGTCGATCGAAGCAACGCCGGTGCGATTGAAGCCTACGGGAAGCTCGGCATGACGATGACCGATTACCTGCTCTTCGAGGAGGAATGGCCCGCGCCGAGCACATCTGACAAGTCCTGACAGTCCACCGTTCACGGTGCGCACGGGATGGACGCAGGATGTGGCGAGCGGGCGTGGGAAGTTGTTGGCCAACCGACTAGATTCCTTGCCCGACCGGGGCGTTTTTGTGACAATGCAGTCTCTCGATTGGCAACTAGGAACCCGAACCGGCTTTTGGAGGTAAGACCGTGCAGCCATCATCAAGGATTGTCGTGTTTTGTCTGTTCGCCGTCGCTTGTGCTGTCCCGGCTGTCGCCGATACGCCGGTGCGCGATCATGATATCGTACCGGAGGATTACTTCGACATCGGGACCGTCGCAGCCTGCGCGATTTCGCCCGATGCCAAGTACATCGCGTATACCGAAGTGCGGTGGGGCACTGCCAAGCAGAAGCGTACGTCCGATCTGTGGGTGGTGGATGTTGCCACGCGGACGCGCCGGCGGCTTACGTTCGATCGTGTTGGCGCCCGATCGATCGCTTGGAGCCCCGACAGCGTACACATCTACTTTACCGGTCGCTTCACCCGAGCGGGCGAGGAAAAACCGCCGTTCAACGGCAAGACCCAAGTGTGGCGCGTGTCGCCCCTCGGCGGCGAGCCGTTCCCCGTCACGCGGACCGAGGACGGCGTCGGTTCGTTCATCCTGTCAAAGGATGGAAAGACGATGCTCTGCACCAAGTCCGACGAACACATTGATGACGAGTGGAAGGACCTTCAGAAGAAGTACAAGGACCTCGAGTACGGCCGCGGTGTGACGGATTACTCGCAGGTCTGGTCACTTGACCTGGAAAGCTGGTGGGAGAAAAAGCTCGTTGACGACAAGCGTTTCATTCGTGACATGCAATTGTCGCCCGATGGGACGCGGTTGGCCATGATCACCACGCCCGACGATACACTTATGACCAATGAGGGTTGGTCGCGCCTGGACGTGTACGATATGGACACGGGCGAGATCGCACACCTGACGAGCGAGGAGTGGAGAAAGGATCATCCCTCGCCTTATGGTTGGGTGGAGAACCCGGCCTGGTCGGCGGACAGCAAGGCGTTGGCGTTCACGATTGGATTCGACGGGTATCCCGGCGAAGCGTTTGTAGCCGAGTGGATCGGCGAGGAAGTGTCCGTGCGGGGACTGGATCGGCCTGATGGTGTTGATCTGGCCGGCGGTCGGCCTCAATGGCGGGGTGACTCGCGCGACCTGTGCTTCCGTGGTGAGGAGCGGGCCCGCGTTCGCGTCTATGCCATCGAGGATGTTCGCAAAGGGCGCCAGGGCGATGTTCGCACGCTGACGCCGGGCGACATCGTGGCCACGGCGTTCAGCTTTGACCCCGCCGGGAAGAACCTGGCGGTCGTGATGAGCACGATCGAGCACATGCGCGACATCTTCCTCGTATCGAAGTCGGGTAAGTACGATCGTATCACGAACACGAACCCGCAGGTTGATACGTGGAAGCTCCCGCAGATATCACTCGTCACGTGGAAAGGTGCGAATGGCGATGAGGTGGAGGGGATTCTCGAGCTTCCGCCCGATTACAAGCCCGGCGACGGGCCGCTTCCGATGGTTGTGGAACTGCACGGTGGGCCGACCGATGCGACGAAGTACCGCATCCGGTTCTGGATTTACGGCCGGACGGTGTTTGCTGCCAAGGGCTATGCCCTGCTGAGCCCGAACTACCGCGGCTCGACCGGGTACGGTGACAAGTTCATGACGGACCTGATCGGGCGCGAGAACGACATCGAGGTTGAGGACGTCTTCAAGGGTGTCGATGCCATGATCGAGCGCGGTATCGCCGATCCGGACAAGCTTGGTGTGATGGGTTGGAGCAACGGCGGTCTAATGACCGACTGCATCATCACGCGCACCGATCGGTTCAAAGCCGCCAGCAGCGGCGCCGGCATCATTGACATGGTCCTTCAATGGGGAACGGAGGACACGCCGGGGCATGTGGTCAACTATATGCAAGGTTTGCCTTGGGAAGTGCCCGAGGCCTATCGCAAGGCATCGGCCATCTTCGGGTTGGATAAGGTCACCACGCCGACTTTGATTCACGTGGGTGGGTCCGACGCGCGTTGTCCTCCGGCTCACAGCCGCGGCCTGTTCCGCGCCCTGCATCAATACCTTGGCGTCACGACGCAGTTGGTGGTCTATCCCGGTGAGGGGCACGGTCTCACGACGCGTGAGAATCGGTTGGCCAAGATGGAATGGGACCTCGCCTGGTTCGACAAGTACCTGCTCGGTAAGACGGGCGAAGATGAGGAATGAAGGGTGAAGGATGAAGGATGAAGGCGGAAGGATGAAGACATGACGGGCCGGATGCTGGTGCCCCGTCCTTTTCGTTGGTTCTCCTCCCGAAAAGTTACTGAGCGACAAAGCCTTCCTGCCCCTAAAACCGCCGATTCTCCCGGTTTTCGGAGAACTCGGGCCTCGGGGAACCCGTCCGCAGGCGGCCTGCGTCCCACCCTATCGGCCATCGCCCACTCGCTCCGCTCGGACAGGGCGAGCGACGGCCGAAAGGGTCCCGAGCCGCAGGACCAAACGCGGATTGTGTCCTTAGGCACGATGGCGCAAGACCTTACGATCCGGCCTCCTCCCAGTAACTTTTCGGGAGGAGAACCATATTAAGAGGAAGAAGGAGAGGGAGCAGGCCGCGCCATCGTGGCGGTTTACACACTGGTGCTCATGTTTGTCTTGCTCGGGTTTGCGTCGCTGACCATCGACATCGGTGTGATGTACAACACAAGGGCGGACCTGCAAAAGGCCGCCGACGCCGCCGCGCTCGCGGGTGCGTCCGCTCTTGTAAGCGACACGATGATGAAGGCACAGATGGGTGACGACAGTTCCTACCTCCTGAGCCAGTTTACGAGCAACACCACGTCCCTGGCCGACACGCTTTCGGCGCTGAACCCATCCTTCGGCGCGTCGGCGACAGCGATCGAATCGAGTGACATCATCACCGGTTGGCTTGACATCAAATCGTCCACCGCCTCTATTCAGACCGGTGTGCCACTGAGCCCGTACGGCGCCGTACAGGTGGTAACACGTCGCGACAGCGGCGGGGCGAACGGGCCGGTGACGTACGTGTTTGCGCCGAGCTCGGGCGGATTGGTCGGGCGGGTGCTCCTGGCCCGCTGACCGAATCACAAGGCCGGCGTGTTGGGACCGTCTGACTGTCCGTGAGCTGATAGAAGAAACCTCCAGCCCAATCCCCTCAGCAAGTCATTGCCGCGGGATATACGCGCACGGACTGTGCCCACGCTGCCACGTTCGGCGCTGCGCGCACCCTATGAGGCATTCCGACGCCTTCACTTCGGCGACGGCTCGTGGAATTTGTAAGCGAGCCTCACTCCACCGTGACGCTCTTGGCGAGGTTCCGTGGTTTGTCGACATTGCAGCCGCGCAGAAGGGCTGCATGGTAGGCGATGAGCTGTAGCGGTAGCGACGTCAACAGCGGCTGAAGCGGCTCGATCGTGTCGGGGACGTAGAGCACATGATCCGCCAGCTTCTTGATCTCCGTATCGCCCTGCGTCGCGATCGCGATGATGCTGGCGCCCCGGGTTCGCACTTCGGAGATGTTGTTGAGGATCTTTTCGTATTGGATGCCCGACGTGGCGATGCACACGACCGGCGCGTCCTTCGTGATCAGTGCGAGCGGTCCATGCTTCATCTCGGCCGCGGGCATGCCTTCGGCATGAATATAGCTGATCTCCTTGAGCTTCAACGCCCCCTCCAGCGCGACGGGATAGTTGTACCCCCGGCCGAGGTACAGCCAGTTATCCCGTTCGCAGTACTGCTCGGCGACGGCCTTGGCTTCGTCGGCACGGTCGAGCACCTGCTTCATCTGATCGGGAATCGTCGAAAGGGCCGTGATGAATTGCGTGGCTGCCGTGGGCGACATGTGCTTGCGGCGCCCCAGGTAACAGGCCATCAGCGCCAAGACAGCCACCTGCCCCGTGAAGGCCTTCGTGCTCGCGACGCCGATCTCGGGGCCTACGTGAAGGTAGACGCCGTAGTCGGTATCCCGTGCGATCGTCGAGCCAACCACGTTGACCACGCCAACGGTCAACGCCCCGCGCCGCTTGGCCTCGTTGAGCGCCGCTTGCGTATCCGCCGTTTCGCCGCTCTGTGACACGGCGATAACTACCGTGCCGTCGTCGATGATGGGATTGCGGTAGCGAAACTCGCTTGCGTACTCGATCTCGGTGGGAACGCGGACGAGCTCCTCGAACAGATACTCACCGACCAGCGCGGCATGCCAGGCCGTTCCGCATGCCGTCAAGATGAAGCGCCGTGCTCGGGTCAGTTCCCGCGAGCAGTCAGCCAACCCGCCCAGGTGGACCATCCCCTCACGCAGGTCGATCCGACCGCGCAGGCAATTCGCCAGTGCCGCGGGCTGCTCGAATATCTCCTTGAGCATGAAGTGCTCGTAGCCTGCCAGCTCGATCTGTTCGAGGGTCCATTCGATTTCTTGCACGTTTTTGGCCACCGGCATGGCATCGAGAGTCGTAAGACGCACGTTGTCGGCGGTCACGCGGGCGATCTCTCCATCACCCAGGTAGAGCACCTGTGTCGTGTGCGCCAGGATGGCGGAGGCGTCGGATGCGATGATATGCTCGTGTTGCCCCACGCCGATGATCAGCGGGCTGCCCTTCCTGGCGGCCACGATCACGTTCGGTTCATCAGCACAGACCACGACAATCCCATACGTTCCGGATATCTCGTGGAGCGCCTGACGGACGGCCTTCTCAAGGTTGCCGTCGTAGAAGTGAGCAACGAGTTGGGCGAGCACCTCGGTGTCGGTTTCGCTCTTGAACGTGACGCCTTGCTGCTCGAGGTAGGTGCGAAGGGCGCGATCGTTCTCGATGATTCCGTTGTGGATGACGGCGATCTTCCCCGAGCTGTCCTGGTGCGGATGGGCGTTGATGTCGGTGGGAGGGCCGTGCGTGGCCCACCGCGTATGGCCGATACCGTGAGTCTGAGGGGCGGAAAAGTCGACGATCTGCTCGAGCACGGAGAAACGACCCGCCGCCTTTGTGACCGTCACGCCGCTGGCGTCGACCAGGGCGACACCGGCGGAGTCGTACCCACGGTACTCAAGGCGACGGAGGCCCTCGATAAGAATCGGCAGGGCCGGCCTGCTCCCCGCATACCCGATGATACCGCACATGCATGAACCTCCGTTCCCGCTACGGTCGCTCGGGCCAACCGCGACGCTCTATGCCGCCGTGGGGCCGAGTCGGCCCGTGACCTCCGTGTGCCGTCCGCCTCTCACCACAGGATTATCGGCATTTGACGGGCTGTTGGCAACGCAGATCGCTTGCGATCCGTCGGCGAATGGACCCCGCCGGGCTCGGATTCCTGAACGCATACCCCCACGACGTCGGTCCGTTTCGCTCGTATAATCATCGCCTCCAAGGGAGGCTGCGACGAATCATGGACCTGTTCGCGGATCAGCGGCGGCGGAATCGTGCGAATGTCGAGCCGCTGGCGGCACGGATGCGGCCCAGGTCGCTCGATGAGTTCGTCGGGCAGCAGAGCTTCATCGGGCCTGGAAAGCTGCTCCGGCGAATGCTCGAGGCGGACCGCATCACCAGCGCGCTGTTCTACGGTCCAGCCGGTACCGGCAAGACATCATTGGCCCACGTGATTGCCGCCACCACGAAATCCCGCTTCGAACAGGTCAATGCAGGGGCCGTCGGGGTCAAGCAGATACGCGATATTCTGGCACAGGCGCGGGAACATATCGAAACCGGCGAACAACGGACGATCCTTTTCATAGACGAATTGCACCGGTTCAATCGGGCGCAACAGGACATTCTGCTGGCTGACGTGGAGGAGGGGATCATCATCCTGATCGGCGCGACGACGGAGAACCCCTTCTTCGTCGTCAACGCGCCGCTGGTCTCGCGAAGCCAGATATTCCAGTTCGAACCGCTTGGCGACGACGACGTGAAGCTCCTGATGCGGCGGGCGCTGGCGGATCGGGAGCGAGGCCTCGGCCGTCTCGAAGTCGCTATCAGCGACGAGGCCCTCGATCACCTGGCCGCAACGGCGGATGGCGACGCCCGGCGGGCGCTGACCGCGCTGGAGATCGCCGCATTGTCACAGGCGGACCGTGCGGGAGACGGGGTGGCTGTGACGATCGACCTTGATACCGCGGCCGAGTCCATCCAGCGCAAGGCGATTCAGTATGACAGGACCGGGGATGCCCACTACGACACGATCAGCGCGATGATCAAGTCGATCCGGGCAAGCGATCCGGATGCGGCCGTCTATTGGCTTGCCCGGATGCTCGAGGCCGGGGAGGACCCCCGGTTCATCGCCCGGCGGATCGTGATCGCGGCGGCGGAGGACATCGGCAACGCCGATCCGCAAGGTCTGGTGTTGGCCCAGGCAGCCGCCGACGCCACACAGATGATCGGGCTGCCCGAGTGCCAACTTCCCCTGGCCCAGGCGGCCATCTACCTTGCCTGTGCGCCGAAGTCGAACGCCTCGGCCAAGGCGATCTGGGAGGCTGCTCAGGACGTGCGGGCGGGGCGGACCCTGCCCGTGCCGAGGAAGCTCAAATCGACCGGTTACGCCGGAGCGAAGAGGCTTGGCGCGGGCGAGGGTTACCAGTATCCCCACGACGCCGACGGAGGCATCGTTCCCGAGGATTGCCTTGGGGTCGAGAAAGTTTACTATAGCCCCACGGACCGTGGAACCGAAGCAGTCATACGCGAGTACCTCGCCAGGACGCGACGGTCAGTCGATCCTACGGATGAGCGCCGTCGCTAGTTCTTCGCGGTTACGAGCGAGTCATCGAGTTGTGGTGAAGAAAGAACAACGTCAGCGCCTTCGGAAGATCCTATCCGGTCTATCGCCCGAGGAGTTGGGCGCCAGGTCGCTTCGTGCCTGCCATCGGCTCTTCGAGCAGCCCGAATACATCAAGGCCGAGGTGCTCATGGTCTTCCTCTCGATACCCAACGAGATTGATACGATGCCGCTCGTGCTCCGCGCGTGGCAGTCCTCCAAACGCGTGCTGGCCCCCAAGGTGAGCTGGAACCAGCGCCGTATGATGCCGATCGAGATCCGTTCCCTCACCGGGGATCTGACCGTCTCGACCATGGGAATTCGCGAACCGCTCACCGGCGTACCCTTTCCCATCTCGATGATCGACCTGGTGATCGTGCCGGGACTTGGCTTCGATGCGTGCGGGAACCGGCTGGGCCGGGGGCGCGGATTCTTTGACCGGTTCCTTGCACATCCGGAGTTCGACGGCGTTGCCTGCGCCCTGGCGCTTGAGGACCAGGTGATTGACGAGGTCCCCGTAGGCCCGCTCGATCGTCGTGTTGACATGCTCGTGACCGACAAAGAGGTTCGGCGCTTCAGCCCCTGATCCGAACGGACGGGCGAATCAGCTTAACCGTTCGAGCAACGCCTTTAGAAACCCCTGCATCAAAGGCGGCGGGACACTCTCAATCGTAGGCGGCATCTCGTCGACCATCAGGCCCTGAACGTAGTCACGGGCTCGCGTACCGGCTGACTTGAGCTTCTTGACGACACGGTCGGCCTCCTCCAACCTGGAGTCGCGCATGGCCAGGATGAAGGACTTGACCTCGGCGGCGAGATCTACGACGTCACCCGGTGGAACGGGGCTTTCCGCAGCCGGCGGGCCTGCGCTTCCGCCCTTGTCCGGTTTGAAGTCCCTGGCCTTGTCAACCGAGGCAACGTACTCCAGCGCCTCACGGCGAGCGTCGGCATCGCGCCGCTCTGCCTCCTCGTCGATCGGTGCCAATCCGATGACCTCATCCTCGCTTTCCGGGAGAGGAATATAGACGCTGGTCTCACAGTAAGGGCATTTGCCGCGCTTACCGCCTGCGCTGTCAGGAGCACGGATCAGCCTGGAACATTGCGGACAATGAACTTCGATACTCATAGGAGCATCCTCTCGCCGCTTGGCAAAACGGTTGCAGGGTCGCAGCCTCGCCCATCTCAGGACTCGGGCGTGCGTCGTCGCCTCGCCCTGAAGGCCAATCGTATCGGGATTTCGTCAAACGGCAAACCCTCCCGAAAACGGTTCAGCAGGAACCGCTCGAAGCTCCTCGTCACTAGGCCCGGGCTGTTTACGAACACGACGATCGTCGGAGGCTGTACCGATACCTGCGTGGCGTAGAACAGCTTCGGAGATCTTCGCCCACGCTTCCGAGCGGGTTTGACCGTGGCGATTGCCTCCTGGAGCGTTTCGTTGAGCTTGGCCGTTCTCACACGCAGCTTCGACTGCTTGAACAGTTCAGTCGCCAGATCGACCGTCGAGTAACAATTCCGCCCCGTGATGGCGGAGGTGAAAGCAACCGGCGCGTAAGCGATTTCCGGAAGCACCTTCGTCAAGTACTCGCCGTAGTCCTCGGACGAGGCCTTCCCCTTTGCCTGGTCCCACTTGTTCACGACGAGGACGCAGGGCTTGAACTCCTCCGCGATGAGTCTGGCGAGCCGCTTGTCGACCTGCCCCACGGGAACGGTCGAGTCGATCAGCAGGAGCACGACGTCGGCCCGGCGGATCGATTTCGTGGCCCGCGTCAGGGCGTAGAACTCGACGTCGTCGGTGATCTTGTTTTTCTTCCGGATACCTGCGGTGTCGATGGCGACAAGCATTCGCCCCTCTTTCTCGAACCTTACGTCTATGGCGTCCCGCGTCGTGCCGGGGACCTCGCTGACGATGACGCGTTCCTCACCGGCCAGGGCGTTGATGAAGGAACTCTT
This sequence comes from uncultured Phycisphaerales bacterium, assembly GCA_965371725.1. Lineage (GTDB taxonomy): Bacteria > Planctomycetota > Phycisphaerae > UBA1845 > UBA1845 > CBDUZO01. Next base: position 6,455 of record CBDUZO010000002.1, on the reverse strand, counting down.
TCCCGTATTGCGCTTGCCGACAAGGGCAATCTTCATGGCGGGATCAGCCGGGGTCTCGTCGGCGATTCCCGCCACGGACTCCCGTATCAGCTCGAGAAGCCCCGACCTTCCCTCCCCGGTGACCGCGCTGACGGGGAGGGGTTCGGAAAAACCGAGCTTGATGAATTCGCCTATCCCGTCCGCCATGTGGGGGGCATCGACCTTGTTGGCGAGCAGGCGGACGCGGTCGGTGTGCCGTCGGAGCAGATCGGCTGTACTGCGATCGAGCGGTGTCATCCCGTCGCGGGCATCGACGACAAAAAGGACCAGATGGGCCAGATCAATCGCATACCTGATCTGCCGTTCCACGTGTTCACTGAGGTCATCCCGGTCGACGATACCGTGCCCACCCGTGTCAACGAGCTCAAAGTAGACGTCATCGATGTCGCAGACCATCGACACACGGTCACGGGTAACGCCCGCGGTCGGCTCGACTATGCTCGTGCGTCGCCGGCAGATGGCGTTGAACAGGCTGCTCTTGCCGACGTTCGGTCGACCAACGATAGCCACGACAGGTAAAGGCATAACCTTATTTCACAAGGGTACTTACGACCCGCCAGGGATCGGCTCCGGCAGCGGCCACATCCATCTCCCAGCAGCCGCCATGGCAAACGGAACCCCGTGAGTGCACCGTAATAACACTTCGTTGTCAATGAGGGGTGTTCGTTGGCGCCGGAGAGGACGGGCGAAGCAGTTGTGGCGGGTGTGACAACCATGGCACGTATGGCACCGGAGTTGCCACGTATACACAGCGACTTGACGTGTGTGCCGGTCACGAGCGATGGCGCGCGATATCGGCACGCGGGGTGGAGGAGAGGCCGGCTACCTGGAGCCCTGTCATGAAAACGATCATCGAGCCGTTCCGAATCAAGGTCGTCGAGCCGATCCGGATGACCACGCGTGAGCACCGGGAGAAAGTGCTTCAGCGATCCGGGTTCAACGTCTTCGCCATCAACGCCGAGGACATCCTGATTGACCTGCTCACCGATAGCGGGACCGGCGCGATGAGCAGCGAGCAGTGGGCGGGCATCATGCGGGGCGATGAGTCTTACGCCGGGGCATCGAGCTTCCACCGCTTCTATAGCCAGTTGGCGAGCATGACCGGGTTCAAGCACATTCTTCCCACGCACCAGGGGCGGGCCAGCGAGCGGATTCTTTTCGAGGTGTTGGGCGGACCGGACAAGGTCGTGCCCAACAACAACCACTTCGACACGACCCGGGCCAACGTGGAGCATTCCGGTGCCAAGGCCGTCGACCTTGTGATCGACGAAGGGTGTGACCCCCGGTCACGCCACCCCTTCAAGGGCGACATGGACATAGCAAAGCTCGAAGCGCTTTTTGAAGAAGTCGGGCCGGATCGCATCCCGCTGGTCATGCTCACCGTGACCAACAACAGCGGCGGTGGGCAGCCCGTCAGCCTCGAGAACATCCGGGCGGTGCGTAAGGTGTGCGACAAGCACCGCACGCCGTTTTTCCTCGATGCATGCCGCTTTGCGGAAAACGCTTATTTGATCAAGAAGCGCGAACCGGACCAGGATCGCCACAGCGTGCCGCAGATCGTGCGTGAGATGTTTGACCTGGCGGATGGGGCGACCATCAGTGCCAAGAAGGACGGGCTCGTCAACATAGGCGGCGTCCTGTTGTTTCGGGACGCCGAGTTGGCCCGCCAGGCGCGGAATCTGTTGATTCTCACCGAGGGCTTCCCGACCTACGGTGGATTGGCCGGACGTGACTTGGAGGCCATGGCGCAGGGCTTCGAGGAGGTGCTCCAAGAGGATTATCTCCACTACCGCCTGCGAAGCGTGGAGTACCTGGGCGAGAAGCTCCTCGCCGGCGGCGTACAGATCATCGAACCGCCCGGCGGTCACGCCGTCTACATCGACGCGGCTGCGTTTTGCCCACATATCCGCAAGGAGAATTTCCCTGGGCAGGCAGTCGTCTGCGGCCTGTACCGCCACGCCGGTATTCGGGCCGTGGAGATCGGAAGCCTGATGTTCGGCGACCGGCGACCGGCCATGGAACTGGCCCGCCTGGCGATCCCCCGGCGGGTCTACACGCAGAGTCACCTTGATTATGTGGTGGAAGCCATCTTGGAGGTTCACGCCGACCGTGATAAGCTCAAGCCGCTGGAGATCGTGGAGGCGCCGCGACAACTGCGACACTTCACGGCGCGGCTGCGAGAGCTGGACGTCTGACGACGTGTCCGGTGATCGCGTGAAGGTTGGTTTCGTTCGTCGAACTTGTTACCGTGTCCATTTCAGGCAAGCTTCAGTCAGCAGAGGATGGTCGCCGGCTTTTGGCGTTGGCGCGCGCCACAGCCGCCGCCGCGCTTGGTGCCCCGTCCGGCTCGGTCACGGAGCGGACGAGGATTGAGGGCACGTACGGGGGGGCGTTTGTAACATTCTGGTCGGGTACGTCGCTGCGCGGGTGCATGGGGCGGTTCGGCTCGACGGACGACATCGTTCGGACGGTCGAAGCGGTGACGAAATCGACGCTCGAAGACCCTCGCTTCGCGTCGTGTCGGGTAACGGCCGCGGAGCTTCCGTCGCTGAACATCGAGGTCTCGATCCTATCCGATCTTGAACCGACGTCCGATCCGGCGTCGTTGACCCCCGGTACGCATGGGATCACGGTGCGGCGTGGTATGAGGTCGGGGTGCTTCCTGCCGAAGGTTGCCAGCGATCGTGGCTGGTCGGCTGAGGAGTTCCTATCGAACTGTTGCAGCATGAAGGCCGGTCTGCCCGCCGACGCTTGGCGCGATCCCGAGACGGAGGTATTGCTCTTCACGGCGGACGTCTTCTCGGAGTCGGACTTTGCCTGATGTGGAGTGGGTTCGGCGACTCGACGAGGGCGCCTCGGACCGTTGTGCATGAAGCCAAGTCGGATCCAAGCGATCGATGATGTCGAGCTGGAGGCTCCGCCCGGTGTGGCGGATTTGTTGGTCTGGTTCTACACCGAGGTCGGACGCCTCGACCCGGTCCTGGATGGGGTTGATGGGGCGATGGAACTCCGTTTCCGGTCGGCGTTGCTGGAGTTACGATTTCGCATTGTCGAGGCACCGCGCCTCGATCCGGTGGCCGTGCGGCTGACGCTGTCGGTTCCATCGTTGGCAGAGGCAGCCGAGGCGTTGGCGGACCGATCCATGAGATTCGACTGGGAGCGGGGCTTGTCGTACACGGATCGGCGGCTTTGCGTGATCGACCCGGCGGGTCATCGTGTGGTGTTGAGGCAAGAGTGGGCTCCGCTGTAGGCGTACCGGTATCGCGGCAAGTTCCCGGGCAGAAAATCGCAAAAAAGGCAGGTGACAAAGCCCCGAGGTTTGTGTATAGTGTGTGGCGTCATCAGGGCTCTGCGTCCTGTTGCGGCATGCCCTGCCGTATTTTTGGTTCCGTTTTCGCTGTGGCGGGTAGGCTCTGTACGGGCGGTCTGAAGCTCAGTCGGGCTCCCATCTGCGGGACGGAATGATTCCACCGGACGAGTGCAGCACCGAGGTCTGCCGTGTCAAGCGGATTCGGGCCTGTTCTGTGACGTTCCGCCGTGGAACCCGGGACGCGTAGCAGGCCCGGACCGGGTCGTGCTATGGTTTGCAGCAAATTGTCGCGAGTCCAGCCGAAAGCAAGCAAACCGATCATCGGATTGGCCGGCGGGATAGGATCGGGGAAATCGTCGGCGGCCCGGGTCCTGGAGTCCCTTGGTGCGGCTGTTATCGATTTTGATCGACTCAGCCACGAGCAGTTGGCCGAGCCGGACGTGACAGCGACTTTGCGTAGGTGGTGGGGCGAGGCGATCCTTGGAAGTGACGGGGCGGTGGACCGCAAAGCCGTCGCCGCGATCGTGTTCAGCGATCCGGGGGAGCTCGCGCGACTGCAGGGTTTGCTGTACCCGCGCATCCGCAGGCGATATGAGGAGCTCGCGGCGGCGTATGTAGCCGACGCGGACGTACGGGCGGTGGTCCTGGACGCGCCGAAGCTCTATGAAGCCGGGCTCGAGGAGTTGTGTGATGCCGTCATCTTCGTTGACGTGGATGACGGCGTGCGTGACCGCCGGCTCGCCGCCTCGCGCGGATGGTCCGTTGCGGAGCGTCAGCGAAGGGAAAAACTACTGAAACCCCTGGATAGCAAGAGGGCAAGTGCCGATTATACGGTTAAGAACAACTCCGACCTCGATGCCCTGCGACGCGAGGTCGAACGAGTTTTTTCCGCGGTTTTGACCTCCTTTGACTAGTTTTCGTAACACGCGAATTCCGCGAGTTGACGTGAGTTCGCAGGCATTGAAGTTTCCGACCGTTTAACCAGACCCGCATCTGCAATAGGTCCACATCACTTTCAGGAGGATTCTCCCATGGCGAAAGCCGTTACGGGCAAGACGCGCAGCACCAAGAAGAAGGCATCAAGCTCTACCAAGGCTTCCGCGGCTGCGAGCGAGGAGGAAGTCGAATCCAGCGATGGCGAGCCTTTCGGCGCCGGGATTCAAGGCGAGCAGGATCAAACCGGCGACGCGAACACCGAAACCGGTCCCATCGACGCGGAGACCCACGCGAAGTACGAGGAAATCAAGCGCGGTGAGATTCACATCACCGAGCTCCAGAAGATGACGGTTCAAGGACTGCACGATGTCGCCAAGGAGGAGGGCCTGACCGAGTACACCGGGCTCAAGAAGCAGGACCTCATCTTCAAGATCCTCAAGGATCGCATCAACCGCAACGGACTGATGTATGGCGAGGGCGTGCTCGAGATTCTTCCCGACGGGTTCGGGTTCCTTCGGAGCCCCGAGTACAACTACCTGCCCTGTCCCGACGACATCTACATCAGCCCGTCGCAGATTCGCCGGTTTGGTTTGCGCAACGGGCACATCGTGGCCGGGCAGATCCGCCCACCCAAGGAATCCGAGCGGTACTTTGCCCTGTTGCGCGTTGAGGCGATCAACTTCGAGGATCCCAATGCCGTCACGGAGAAGACCAACTTCGAGGACCTGACGGTGCTCCACCCGGACGATCGTCTGATGCTCGAGACGACTCCGGAGGAGCTTAACATGCGGATCGTGGATATGGTCACGCCGATCGGCAAGGGACAGCGCATGCTGATCGTCGCGCCGCCGCGAACCGGCAAGACCGTCCTGCTGCGGAAGATGGCCAACGGTATCGCGGCCAATCATCCCGACAGCTACGTCTTCATCCTGTTGATTGACGAGCGTCCGGAGGAGGTCACCGAGATGCAGCGCAGCACGACGGCCGAGGTGGTCAGCTCCACCTTCGACGAGCCGGCGTCGCGCCACGTCCAGGTGGCCGAGATGGTGGTCGAGAAGGCCAAGCGGTTGGTCGAGTACGGGCGGGACGTTGTGATTCTGCTCGACTCGATTACGCGACTCGCCCGGGCCTACAACGCCGAGGTCCCGCACTCGGGGAAGATCCTCTCCGGTGGTGTGGACGCCAATGCACTGCAGAAACCGAAGCGCTTCTTCGGCGCCGCTCGAAACATGGAGGAGGGCGGTTCGCTGACCATCATCGGCACCGCGCTGGTCGATACCGGGTCCAAAATGGACGAGGTCATCTTCGAGGAGTTCAAGGGCACGGGTAATAGCGAGCTGCGCCTTGACCGCCGTCTTGTGGACAGGCGTGTGTGGCCGGCCATCGACGTGGCTGGCTCGGGCACGCGGAAGGAGGAGCTGCTGCTCGATCCCAAGGAGCTCGACCTGGTCTATCGGTTGCGTCGCGTTTTGTCGGACATGAATGTGGTCGAGGCGATCGAGCTGTTGCGAGCCCAGTTGGCGAAGGTCAGGACCAACGCCGAGTTCCTCATGACGATGAACCTCGCCTAAACGACCGTGTGCGATCCGGCGCCGGTAGCGAGCCGCGGACTTCAGTCCGCGCGGATCATACCAGGCTGGATTCCCCCGCAGCGCGAAGCCTACTCGGGCACGCTGGTTTAGAAAGAGGTGTCGCCGCATAGCGAAGGAGCGTCGGCCGTGGAGATCAGCATCACGTATTGCAAGGACTGAAACTACCTCCCGCGGGCCGCCAGTTTGGCGGAAGCGATCAAGAAAGAGCTGAGCGTCGAGGCGACGTTGATCGCGGGCTCGGGCGGCGTGTTCGATGTGAAGGCGGATGGAGCCCGAGTCTGGAGCAAGCAGCAGTCCGGGCGATTCCCCGAGCATCACGAGGTGATGGGCAAGCTCCGCGGCCCGCGCCGCAGGTGATAGAGCAAGCTCTTTTTTCGTGTAGCGGTGAAACAGCTCTTTTCTCCTGGGTTTTTCGCCCGGTGTCCGCTACACAAATTCGGAGAGTGCTATAAGGCCAACGGACACGCCCGGTCGGGGCGTTTGGCGCGAATCCACCGTACCCATTACGGCGCTTTCAATGGTCTCCTAGTGCTTTGTCACAGCTAAGCATTCGGGTTATCCTGCCTTCTTGTTCTTGA
>CBDUZO010000001.1:0-124295 GCA_965371725.1 uncultured Phycisphaerales bacterium | reverse complement strand
CAAGAACAAGAAGGCAGGATAACCCGAATGCTTAGCTGTGACAAAGCACTAGGGCGCTTTCAGTGATCTCATAGCGTTCGACGGCCAAGAATCTCCGGGGAAACTTCGGGATTCGGGGGCTACAGCAAAATAGAACTTGTTCTAGGCGCCGGCAAGCCCGTGGGCCGATAGTGGAAAGGTGCCCCTGGAGGGTCTGTCGCGCGGTTATCCCCCGCGGGCTTGCCTGAAGGAGGGTGTACACGCAGTTCTCGTTACGCCACCGGGATGTGAAGTCATGATCTACGCCGCATTGACATTCTGGCTGCTCGTTGTCGTCCTGATCGCCTGGGGAGTTCACCGACTTTGGGGTGGGATGGTCAAGCCCAAGGTGTTCAACACGGTCCTGCTTCCGGGAACGTTCGTGGCGCAAATCGGTCACGTGCTCGGGCTCCTCGTGACGGGCGCGACCGTCAGCAACACGACGCTCTTCAAAAACGACGAATCGGGGGCCCCGGAGACAACGCCGAACCCCGAGCCTCGCATTCCCGTGGTCGGTCCGGTCGTAATCGGGATGCTCCCGCTGCTCGCCTGCGCGACCGCGATCTATCTCGTGGCGAAGTACCTTGGCGGCCCGGTGATGGCGAACATGCTCGCACAACCGGTGGGTCCGGTGCTTCCGACAACGCTTTCCGGTTCGTGGCAGCTGTTCCGTGATCTGATCACGCTGGTCGAGTCGCTCGTCAGCGCGGTGAACCTGGCGGACTTCGCGGTGTGGCAGACGTGGCTCTTCCTCTACCTGCTGGCGTGTCTGGCGATCCGCAGCGCGCCTTTCCCCGGTTACTTGCGGGGTTCGCTCGGCGCGATTCTCATCCTCGGGATCGGGGCTGCCACGGCCGCGTCACTGTTCGATGTGGCTGATCCGCGGGTCCAGGACGCCTGGAGCGTGCTGAACCTTACCGTTGCGGCACTGCTGCTCCTGCTGCTGATTAGCCTCGTCATTCGCGGTGTGGTCGGACTTATCCAGGTCCTCCGCAACGAACCGCAGGGAGCCTGAACCACCGGACCTCACCTCGCGCCGCTTCGGACGAAGCCGAACACCATGCCCGAACTGTTGAATCGGTCTGCGATGCGCAGTTACCCCGCCGCCGGCTCGGGGGCGAGGTGACCGATGTAGGCAGCCGCCTCGTCGGCGCGGGTCTCGCCGAAGCGGAACAACCGTGCGCTGTTGAAGAGCACCACGGCCGTGGCGAGCGTGTGGGCCATGGCGGCCACGATGGGCTTGAGCGGTCCCCAGATCGCGAGCGTTGTCAGCACGACGATAAAGACCACGCCAAACAAAACGTTCTGCCAGACAACCTTTGTGGTCGCCCGCGAGAGGCGGATGAGGAACGGCAGCCTGCTCAGGTCGTTGTTCATCAGTGCAATCGAGGCCGAGTTGATGGCGACGTCACTACCGGCTGCCCCCATCGCAATACCGAGATCGCTTGCGGCGAGCATCGGCGCGTCATTGACTCCGTCGCCGACGACCGCCACGCGATGGCCTCGACGCCGAAGCTCATCCACAAGTTCGAGCTTCTGCTCGGGAAGGACCTCGGCCTGGACCTCGGTGCAACCCATTTCGGCTCCGACGCGGCGCGCGACGGACCACTTGTCTCCCGTGACCATCGTGAGGTTCCTGATCCGAAGATCGCGCAGCTCATCAATGGCCGAACGGGCCTCGCTACGTGTGCGATCCTCCATACCGATCCAGCCCAAGCATCGCTTGTTACGAGCCACATAGAGCAGGCTTACACCCTCGGGCTCGGCATAGTCAGGGTCCTTCGTCAGGGCCATGTCGACGCCCTGATCGGTGAGCCATGTGCTCCGCCCGACCATTACGTGGTCGTTCTCGATCTTGGCGGTCACACCGCGCCCGGCGGTCTCGTTGAAGCTCGCCGGTTGCGTGAGCTCGATCTTGGCCTCCCTGGCGACCTGTACCACGGCAATGGCTGTGGGATGCTTGCTCATCTGCTCAACCGAGGCGGCTGTGTGCAGGAGGTCGGCCCCATCCACGCCGGGAGCCGGCTTTAGCTGGCTGACCGAAAGGACACCCGTGGTCAGTGTCCCGGTTTTGTCAAAGACGATCGCCGTCAGAGACCTGGCGTATTCGAGCTGCACGACGTTCTTGATCAAGATTCCCAGCCTGGCGGCGCAGCTCAGGGCAGCCACCATGGCCGTGGGCGTGGCCAACACCAACGCACAAGGGCAGGCGATGATCAACATCGTGATCGCCTTCTGCACGCCGACCTCCTTGTCCTCCGAGAAGAACCAGACGACAGCCGCCAACATGCAGATGGTAGGCGTGTACCAACCGGCGTACCGGTCGATCAGTCGCATGAGCGGCGTGCGGGTGCTCTCGGCATCGAGGATCAGATCCTGAACCCGGCCGAGCGTGGTGTCCCGGCCTGCCTTGGTAACGCGAATCTTCAGCGAACCGGTGAGGTTGCTGGTTCCGCTGAACACCTCATCGCCGATGTCCTTGTCAATCGGAAGCGACTCGCCCGTGATGTTGGCCTGGTTGACGGTGGACTCGCCCGAGACGACCTCCCCGTCCGCGGGCACGTTGTCTCCGGGGCGAACGCGGATCATCTCACCCGGCGCCAGTTTGGCGGCGTCGACAAGCTCCTCGACCCCGTCGGGAAGAATGCGGTGCGCCTTGTTGGGGGTCAGTCGCAAGAGTGACTCGATCGACACACGCGCTCCGAGCGCCGTGCGGGTCTCGATCAGGTTGGAAAGGATCATGAAGAACGAGATGATTCCTGCCTCCTGGTACTCGCCCAGGGCGACAGCGGCAACGACGGCCAGCGCGACCAGTTCCTCCATGTGCGCTTGTCCCCTCAGCAACCCCTTCACCGCGCTCCAGACGAGCGGTCCGCCGAGAAGAACGGCGCCGAACAGCGCCATGATCTCTGAGTAGGGAGTGTGACCTCTCGTACCGATGACCTCGTATTGAAACAGCGTGCGAGCGACCAGGGGTAACTCGACGATGAAGGAACTTACCACGAGCATGCCGCCGAGAAGCGTCCCGATCAGCAGTCCGGTAGCCTTGGCGGTTTCAGCCTCGACGTCGTGAAGATGAGCGTGCGCCATTCCGTACGTCCTTCCGACTAGAACAAGTTCTATTTTGATGTAGCGTCCGAATCCCGAAGTCTCCCGGAGATTCTTGGCCGTCGAACGCTACGAGACCACTGAAAGCGCTGTAAGATGCGGATTGAGCAGCCGGGATCCGCCGGTCCATCCTCCCTAACCACGCGAGAGGCCCCGATCCGCCGCGCCAGGCTATGCATCAACCGCAGTAGAGACCACTCCCGGTCGATCGAGCATACTACGTGCCGCCACGAGGACCGGTTCGATTGCCGGTGGAGTTTACGGACTGATCCCGGAGTGGACAAGGTCGAGGGCGTGAACCTCGGCGACCGTCGGGCCGAAACACCGTGCAAAGCGTGGTAACCGTCAGGCCGTCAGCCCGTTGAACGGGACCGGGCAGTTGTGGGGGCGGTTTTCCAGCCGGTCTTCTCGCTGCCAATGGCAGCGATTGACGGGACGGAACGCCGCTCCTACTCGTTCCTTCATCCGGTCGCTAGAGCGTTTCCAGATTTTGTGTTCCGAGCCGCGGGCTGCCGCAAGGCGGCTTTGCCGCGCCCGCGCGGATTCCCGTAAGCTGGAGGGCATTCGGCTGGCGAGAAACCGGAACACAATAGCGAGTTTCGCTCTAGGGCGTACTGCGGTTGCTTCCGAAGTTGTTCCCATACACGATGTAGGCATCGCCGGCGTCCCGGCGTCGCCCGAGCTCGGCATCCGTGGCGTTGGGGCCCTGCGGGTAGCTCAAGTCGATGAAATCCGCCAGCGGATTGCCGATGCAGATGTCTCCGAACCCGTCGTGGTTAATATCGCCGATATAGGCAATCGTGGTGGGGGCGGCTTCGTTGGGCCGTCCCTTGACGTACGGGCTGAGGAATACGATCCCCGGAAGGTCCTCCGAGCCGAGCTGATCCAGGCTCCACTTCGTGTTGTACAGGTGCGTACCGCCGAAGACCAGGTAAACCGTGCCAAGCCGCAGGCGATTGGCCCGATCAAGTCGGACCTCACCGGGAACCGCGATGAGGATATCACCAAAACCGTCCTGGTTGAAGTCCCCGGCTGAGCTCACGTCCACGCCGGCACGGTGTCCTGCGGACGCCCCGTAGAAGACAGCCCCGGGGAGGTCGGGCGTGGCGATCTGGTCGATCGTCCGGTCTCCGTCGGTGAAGACGCCGCCGAAGACGACGGCGACAAAACCGTTGTCCACCAGGTTGTCACAGCACTCGTTTCCACCGCCGTCCGACAGACAGAAGAAAACCTCCTCGTCCTTTCCATCAATGACCTCGTCGTTGTTGTAGTCAAAGACCTTGCACGCATCGTCGGTGTAGACGTGGTCCTCGTGCTCGGCCTTGCAGCTATTGAACGATGTCAAGCTCAGATCGCTGTCGTCGATGGTGCCGTCTCGCGTGTAGTCACCGGCGCACGTCGAGCGGGGCACTCCGCCATAGTCGGTGTGCGGTGACGCGATAAACACGTCGTCAATCCGGTCACCGTTGACGTCCAATCCGGTTGCCTGCCGCCAGCCGATCTGATCACCCGGACTGACCCCGCGGATGCGAAGCATCGGCGTTCTTCGGAGTGAATCATCCGCGTCCTTGAGGTCGAAGTCGCTGAGAACGTTCCGGCCGTAAAGCACGTAGACCGCGCCGGTGTCCCTCAGGTCTTCACTGCGATCGTTCAACGGGGCACCGCAGAGAATGTCATCGAGCCCGTCCTGGTTGAAGTCGCCTGCAGACGTAGCGCCGCCGAGCATGTCCTCGACATCCTCGGCAAGCACGGAGAAAGAGTCCGCCGGGATCAACTGGTGCCTGGGCGTTGGCGCCTGACACCGACCGAACGGCGGCTGCCGGTGCTGATCCAGGATCGGAATGGACGCGGTCGAGTCCTCCGCGCTGTTCGTGTCCCGCCAGAACTGATTGTTGTAATCGTGACCGGGAATCACAGCGATGCTCCCGGTGAACTGCGTTGAGTGCCAGTGTGTGCTCTGGTATCCGTACGTCTCGAAAAGAAGCTGATAGTATAACTCGTTGCGCGGTGCCGAGATCACAATCTCATCCACGCCGTCATTGTTCAGATCACCGATGGCCGCCACGTTCGTTCCGAATAACCCGTCACGCGCGGGTTGATTGAGCAACCGGTGATCCACGCAGTCAAAGGGCCCGGCTATAAACCTCGCCCCCGCCAACCGGCCATCCTGTTGATAGTTGTCCGCCCGCGCGAAGATGCTTCCGCCCAACTCGTTGATACCGCCGACGTCAAGGACCCAGCCCTCCTGACCAATCAACTCGAGCGCGACGGACGTGGTCTCCAGACGATCCGGAACCGGGCTCTGGCGGGGATCGTTGTCACGGTTGCCACTGTCGAGAAGGACAACCATCCCGCCGGCGTAGAACTGGAGTTCCTGCCGATCCCCCGCGTCGTCGTCCGTGAAGTTGTTGACGATATCGTCGGGATAGCACCCGGACGATCCCACGAGGTTCCGCCGCGTATACTCGATCGTCAGCGTCGGACGATCGCCCTCGATGCTGAACTCGCTCGATCGGACCGCCGTGTCGTCGGCGCCCTCCTCCTCGTTCGGTACGAAGATAAGCATAAGGTCATCGTCGTAACCAAGGAACTGCAGGTCGATCAGCTCCTGGACGAGCGTGGTCACATCCACGCTGGTCACTTCGGGTGAACCGCCCTCGATCGTACCGAACGCCCCGGCGCCGGACGGATCATAGTCGACACCCTGCTGCGGCTCGCCGCCTCCAAGGGCGAAACTCGAGAACGTGGTCTGCTCGTTGAAGTCCGTCTCGCACTGGTACACATCACCGGGACCGCCGGTGTTGAACACTCGTAGCGACAGCCTGGCCGAGACCGACGTGATGTCGATCGTGAAGGCGTCGTCCGGAATGTAGTCGAGGATGTTGCGGATCTTGATCAGTCCCCACTTCCGGTTCCCGGCGCCGGAATCCTGCCATACGATATCGATGGCCGAGCCGTTGACGGTGTTCGGCGCCGCACTGTCGATTGTGAGGTCCTCAACACCGTTGTAAGTCTGAGAGGTCGTTCGCGCCGCAGCGTCACCTTCCTGCAACGTCACCTGTCCCTGACGGATCACGACCACGATGTCCATCGTGTTGTCGGAACTGCTGATGTCCTGATCACCCGGATCGTAGTCCGTCGAATCGAACGCACCGTGCACGTGCGGGCATCCGAACAGCAGTTCGGGCCTGCCATCCCCGGAAAGGTCGCGGATGAAGCTGACGTCGGTGATACCGTCGCTGCGCGCATCGCCTGGGATAACGCACTCGTCGGTGTCCATTCTGATCGGCGGCGCCTCGATCAGCACGCCGTCCACGGCCTCGCTGATCTCGTTGACGCCAAGCGTCCCGCCGAACCGGATTCCGTCCTGGCCGTAGATGATATAGGCCTCCCCGACCTGACCGACGTTACGCGGGTTGCCGTACTGAGCGACAAGCGCGAAGTCATCAACACCGTCCGCGTCGAAATCGCCAATGTGCGACACGCTCGATCCCAAGTTCGCGCCCGGGCTGAAACCCAGGAAACGCGCCCCGGACTTGCTTTTTCCGATGTCAGCCAAGTCCACCTCACCGGCTGCCAACTGAACGACGCTGATGGTTCCGACGGCGTATTGATGGACGCGCGGGTTGGTCCCATCGTCGGCCGTGGCGCGAATGTAATAGGGGGCTCCGCCCGGCAGCGCCGGAATCGTCGCCAGGTCAATGCTGATGTCGAACGTGACGGCCTCGAAGCTTCCACTCTCGATCGTTTGCTCCCGCAGGAGAATAATCTCTTCGGAATCAGGGTTGGCCGGATCGTCGTTATTCGGATCGAGATCGAGATCCAAGAGGAGGTATAACGTGATGCTGCTGTCGGGGTCAAAGGGATCGGCTGCGGCAGGAGCCAGTTCCGTCGGCTGAACCACAACCGTCAACACATCGTCCTGGGCTACGCTCTGGTTGAACCCCGGTCGGGTCACCGTCACCACGGGCGGGACCGTGGGAGGACCGCCACCGGGATCGACAATCGTGACAACCACGCGTTGCTCCACGGCCTCGGCTGTCGTCATGGCATAGACTTCCGTGGGCTCGTTCTCGCCGTCGTCGATCACCCCCCTGATGTTGTAGGTCCCGATGGGCACCAGCGACGTGCCGACGCTGAACTGATCCGGCCCGACGAGATCGTCCTCGTAGATCCCGTCGACCAGGGAGATCACGTCGTTCGTCACCGTGTTGACCAGCGCGAAACTGATCAGCGCGTTGGAGTCGCGGTCGGTGTCTCGCCAACGGATCAGGAAGAACCCACCCTGGTCTCGCGTGACATTGGTGTTGGGTTCCTCGATCTCGAGTATGGGCGGTTCGTTCCCGGTCCGCCCGGGCCCACTGACGATGAACGGTGCGGGTGCCGTGCCACAAGAGCCGGACACAAGGACGAACGTCGTCGCCGAAACAACGACCAGACCAATACCCAAACCGGCCTTCAACCTGCAGGAACCGTTCATGCGTTATGCTCCGGGACTACGAACGTCTAAAAGATCGCTTCACGGTCGAGGCTCAGATTGACCGAGGCAGCCGCGTTCGACCCAAAACGTATCAGGCGAACGTGCCGGCGCCGGCCCGGTCACACCATGAGCCCCACGTACACGCGGAAACCGCTGTCCGCGTCATCAGCGGGCCCAATCCCCATCAAGCCGGGGTGACCGTCCTGCCCCGTCGATCAGGGTACCAATCCCCAACAGGTAGCCGTAAATCCACCGCAACGCCTACGGAATGGGGGTAGACCCCATCAGCGCGATGCGCGACCCCTGCCGCCTGGGATGCGCCCACCACGCCCGGGTGAGCGAGCACCCACTAGGCCCGCGAATCATAAAGGTGGCGCAGATGTCCCGTCAAGCGGGGACCGTCCCCCGCCTCCGGTGACAACGCCGTCCGCGGGCGTCGGTTGACCACCGCTGGTGCTACTTCTATAGTCCGAACCCGATCGGCGGCATGCCGAACAGCGGTCCGGGCTGCCTGAGCAGCCTTGCCTGAACGGAGATCAACGGTCATGACCCGGTTTCAGCCCCCGACACCGCCTGGCGTACAGCCGCCCGGGGCCTTTGAACCATCCCTCGCCGCCCGCCCCGCCCCTTGGAGTGCGGCGGCTATCGCTGGTTTCGTGGTCTCCCTGCTCGGATGCACGGTCATCGGGGCGTTGGTGGGCCTGATCCTGGGTGTCGTAGGGATCGTCAGGACCGCCGGCGGTCGGCGTCGTGGAAGGGGGCTGGCCATCGCCGCCATCCCGATTTCACTGGTCACCGGCGCGCTCGGCGTACTGGCATTCGCGGGCTCGTACTTTTTCTTGTCTGCGATCAACCACGTCTCGACGGGACTTCCCGCGATCATGGGGACGGAAGTCACGGACGAAGGCGAGGCAGCGGATTTGCTCGTGAGCCTCATGGCCGATAAGCGACGCGACCAGGTATCCGCCGAACGGGCGGTCGCATGGCTGTCGCAGGTCGCGGAGAAGCACGGGACGCTTGTCGAGGCAGCGATGGATCAGACGCAGCAGTCAGGGCGGAAACGCGGGGGCGGCATCTTGATCAATCTGGACGGCAAGTTCGTCAACGGGCATACCAACATTACGGTGATCATCGACCCGGAGACGTTCTGGGGGACACCGAAGCTCCTCGATATCTCGGTCGACGGAATGTCGCTGATCGAGGGGGACTGATCCGGCTGTGGCGCGAGCCGCAGGCTCTCAGCCCGCGCGGCGTTGCAAAACCCGATAGAGCCGGAACATCGATTCGGCAGTCTATAACTGAAATCCGTATCAGACCCGTTCGCGCATCACCGGATGATCAGCTCATCCGACATGATCGCCACGACGCCTTCCTGATGAATCAGCTCGACCTTCTGGAGCGTCCGTAGGACGGCCCGACAGCGTTGCGGATCGCTCTTGGCCAGGGTCGACAGAAGACCGCGAAAGAGCGGCGTGTGGGCCAGCCCCAGGGGAGTGTTGGCCAGTACGGCGTGGGCGAACTCGTCGTCCTCCGTCCCCATGAACAGATCAAACATGCTCGGTGGCTCGGGAATCACCCGGATTTCATAATCGCTTATACGCGCCTTCTTCCCGGCCAACTTGATCGCGTCCTCGAGCCCGCCGATCTTGTCGATCAGACCAAGCTCCAGCGCCTGGGCACCGGTGAAAACGCGTCCACCGGCGATCTGGTCAATCGGCTTGGCCAGACGATCTCCGCGCGCCTTGGTAACGTGGTCCTTGAAGATCCCATAGACGGTCTCCATGTAGTGCCTGATCTTGGCACGCTCCTTGTCGCTGAACGTGGCCGACGTGCCGAGCAATGCCGCCATCTCGCCGCGCTGAATCGGATGCCAGCTTACGCCGAGCTTATCCCAGAAACCCGTCGTGACGAGCTTGCCGCCGAGCACGCCGATCGAGGCGGTGATCGTGGCGGCGTCGGCGAAGACGGTGTCCGCGGCACAGGTGACGTAGTATCCGCCGCTGGCTGCCACGTTGCCCATAGACACGACAAGCGGCTTTTTGCCCGCGACACGTCGGGTCGCATCCAGGATGATCTCGGAAGCCAGGGCCGAACCGCCTCCCGAATCAACGCGCAACACAACCGCCTTGACCGAGTCGTCCGTAGCGGCCGTGTCGAGCGCCTTGCGAATCGTCGTGCTGTACGCGCCACTCGACGAGCCGAACGGGCTCGTTTCGGCTGAACCGGTCTGAATCAGGCCCTCCACATAGACGATGGCGACACTCGGATCGGTGTAGACTTTTGGGGACGGGTTGAAGATCTCCATGAAGACCTCGAAGGCCGCGAACAGGTTGTCCGGGATATCCTCCTTACCCCCTCTTTGATAGTCCATCACGACCTCGACGTGGCGTCCGTGTCGTTTCTTCAGATCGCCGATAAAATCCTGCCGGTGCTTGACCGAGTCGATCAACCCGGCTTTGAGCGCCTCCTCGGCACTGTAGGGACCCTCATCAATGATCTTGCGCACCTTCTCGGGCGTCATGTTGCGGGAGGTGGCAATCATGGTAACCATCGCGTCGTAAAGGCCGTCGTACAGCCAGTTGTACATCTCCTCGGCCTCCGGCGACGGGCCGGTACACATGATCGACTCGGCGGCCGACTTGTAGTCTCCACACCGCTCGACGTCCGGAACGATACCGAGCTTGTCCAAACTGCCCCGCAGGTACGGCATCTCACCATAGATCCCCATCAACCAGACATCCCCCGTGGGCGTAATGCTGATGTGCGAGGCGCCGGTGGCGGCGGTGTACGTCAGGTTCCTCAGAGTGTCGGCGTGGACGTACACCTCCTTGTCAACGGCTGCGAACTTGCGCAGGGCGGCGAGAACCTCCTCGAGCTGGCCGAACCCCAAGGCGGCCTGCTGAAGGTCTACGACGACCGCCACAACGTCGTTGTCCAGGCGGGCTTCCTTGAATCGTTCGAGCAGGCCCTTGAGGGACTCGGGCGGTTCCTTGCCGAACAGCGGCGGAATCTCGACGGGCGTCTCCATAAGCTGGCCCTTGATCGAGAAATGCGCGATCTTCTTGGTCGGCTCGGCCGGTCGACCGAGTCTGCGAAGCTGGTCAAACTGCCCACGTGCCACATGCGTGACAGCCAGTGAGAGCACGATCGCCGTGACAATACTTATCCTTCCGGTTCTCATCATTCCGATCCTCCATCGTGAAGCGGATTCTCTTGTCTCTTTCTATTACGGTATTCCAATGCCCCATCTGTTGAAAGCAGGGCTCACACGTAGCGACAACAACATACGATCGCCTACACACTCAGGCCGATTCCGCGGGCTCGGGCACGGATACCGATTCGGCCACCCGAGCGTTTGCCTTCGCCCATACAAGAAGCGACACGACTCCGGCCGTCAAACTCACAACGCCCGACATCTGTACCCATTCCACCGGGCCCCAGTAAACCGCTCCACCTATCCGCAGGAGAACAAGCCCACTCGCAAGCAGCGCAAGTGCAACCAGGTTACACCAAGGTCCGCCCCTGTGTCGGAGCAGCAGCAACCAGAGGACCGCCAGAACGATCAGTTCGCGTTTCAGCGGGAACACCGCTATCCCATATCCCAGGCCCTTGAGTAGCTGTGACAATGCGCCCGGGCGAATCCTCAAACCGTCCTCGTCCGCCACGATCGCCTTGCGCTTGCCCGGGCTCATCGTGTCTCCGTACTCGGTTTGCACCCACATGTGCGTGAAGTCGGTCACGATCTTCGCCCTGAACCCGAACCTCTTCAAGAGCGAAGCCGCCACCACGGCACGCCCATCACAATCCTCTTTGCCCTTCTCAACCGCCTCAGTGACCGTTGGAAGGTAGTCGGCTGTCCCCCAGTTGTTCCAGTCCCACTCATACTTGATCTTCTCGTATACGAACCGCTCGACGGCTTGAAGGGCCTGGGGCGGTGCAAGCCTCGAGGTCATTTGTGGGCGGAGCTCGTCCACGAGCGGCTCGAGGGCCTCGGCATGGGGTTCGATCAGTGCGTTGGGGTTGCGCCAATGGCGGAGGTGGCGGACCAGGACACTCGGATACGGAAAGCACACAACCACGACCGTCAACGTGAGAACGAACCACTTGACCGGGACGCGAAAATACCAACGCAGGTTGTTGAGGAGATAAAGCTTCTGCATTGCGGTCATCATGGCCACGGAGTTGGCAGCCGGACCCTATGGCCCCGCACGATCACCGGGGCCCGGGTCGCTCTCTCCGTAACCGCTCTCCCAGGACTGGGAACGATGGTAACCTCCGACGTTCGATCGGACAAAGGGAGCGAGGCCGGGCTCGTGGCCGGGGTCCGTGACAGAATCGGCGGGTGGGGTCGCAGGCTGAAGGCCTGCTCTGTAATAGCCGGGGGCAAGCGTAGCGCCGCCCCCGGAGGACTTCGGCGTCTTGTTGCAGTGCGGACACCTTTTCTGCCGCTATAATCCACGTGAGGAGCCGTTTCGCCCCGTCTCGCGGCGGTTTCTCGGAGGTCCGCGGAGCCACACTCTATGCAGCCGTCGGTTGATAGCAGCCAGCTGGACTACACAGCTGCGCCGTTCACGGCCACGCTCGTGCAGGCGCTGGGTATCGTCGTCCTTGCAGCCACGCCCATCGGCGTGCTGACCGTGCTGGCGATGCGTCTTGATGGCGAGGAGTCGCTCAGCGGCTTCTTTGTCGCCGTGCTCGTTGCCGGGTTCGTCGCGGGCGCGACTGTGGGCGGGTTGCTACTCGGGCTGGCCCTCCTGATCCGCTACGCCTCCGCCTTGACGAGCACGACAATCCCGGTACACCGCCACCGGTCCGATGTCGAGCACGCGGGTCCGATGGCTGAGTCCATCGCTCAGGTCGAGGCCGATCAAGCCGGAACCACGCATCTCGCCGATACCGAGCAGATGCTCACGCTGCTTCAGGAGATTCGTGATCTGCTGCTCCTGGAGCCCGAGGAGCGAGACCAGACGCGTGAGCGGACCCAAACCAACCAGCTCCGCCACGCGGCGGAGGAGCTTGTAGACGTTATCAACCTCCGCCAACTGGGAAAAGCCAGGGCGATGCTGTGCGACGCCGAGGCACGCTTCGGTTCCGCCGCGATGCTCGAACGCCTCGCGCAGAAAATCGAGCACGCGTCCGCGCAGCATGAGTCGCTCGACTATGCCCACACCAGACGCCTGGTCGAGGACGCCGTCCGTATCGGTCGATGGGCGCTGGCGGAGACATACCTCCGTGCTTTGCACCTGAACCACCCGCACAGCGCGCGCTGTCGGAGATTGTGGGATGATACGCGCCGGGCACGACTCCACGCCCATCTACTGCAATGCGTGAAGGAGCACCACTGGGAGGAAGCGCTGGCCGCTACGGAGGAGTTCCTGGAACGGTTCCCCGGCAGCCCGGAGGCGGAGGGATTGCGCGGTCAAGTCGACACGCTCAAAGCCAACGCGGAGATCCAGACGCGTAAGACGTACGAAACGAAGTTCAAGGAGCTGATCCACGCGCAACGCTACGGCGAGGCCCTCCGTTTGGCCCGGCATGTCATCGGGCAGTACCCCAGCTCACCCCAGGCCGCCGCCCTGCGCACGCAGATTCCCGCGATCGAGAAACGCATCCCCGGTTGAAGCATCAGATCGCGCTCAGGCCAAGTGCAGCGGCACATGGCGGTTGTTATCCGGGCGAAACACGCAGCCGGACGCTGCAGCTGGATAGAGCTTGCTCTGGGTTGAAAGCGGCTATAGTCTCCATCGCCAAAGCACCAGCGTGGAGAATCTTATGACCCTTCTTGTCGCCTCGATTGCCGTCAGCAGATTCGCCGATCTCGACGGGCTCGCCGAGCGCGCCTGGGCCGACGGGGCCGACGCCATCGAGCTACGCGTCGACACGTATCGAGATGATCCGGACGAACTGGCGGGGTACATCCGTGCCAGGCGTGATCGCCGGTGGATCATCACCTGTCGCGGTCGGGGCGAAGGGGGACGGTGTGATGCGGACGCCGGGCAGCGAGCGTTCCTGCTCTGTCGGGTCGTGGCCGATACGAACGCCTGGGTCGATTTTGAACTCGCCGACTGGCGGAAAGATGATGACGTGGCGGGCTCGCTTGCGTCGGCCATGAGCAGGGGCGGACCCGAGACTCCCAGGCTGATCCTGTCGTCGCACGATGCAGCCGACGCGCCGCAGGAGATTGACGCCATCATCAAACAGGCCTTCGAGGCGCGAGGCGATGCCGTGGCGAAGGTGGCGTATGCGGTCGAAGACGTTTCCGAGAGCTTTGCGGCGCTCGATGCCATGAACGGGCACGGCCACCGTGTCATTGCCGTCGCCATGGGCGAACCGGGTATGTGGTCCCGCGTTCTGAGCAAGAAGCTCGGAGCGTTTGCGACCTACGCCGGCAGTTCTGCGGCGACGATCACGGCGCCTGGACAACTCACGCTGGCCGACATGATCGATCGGTTCCGCTGGCGTGAAATCGATTCGGCGACACGGGTGTTCGGCGTCCTCGGCGATCCGGTCGCTCACTCGATGGGTCCCGACCTGTTCAATCAGTGGTTCACCGATGCGGACATCAACGCGGTTTATCTACCGCTTCACGTGAACCGTGGGCCGGAACGTCTGAGACGTTTTCTGACGGGCTGCCTGGAGCGGCCGTGGCTTGCCATCGGCGGTTTCAGCATCACGATTCCCCATAAAGAGCACGCGTTGGAATGGGTGGGTGATGGCGTTGACGCTCTGGCACAATCCGTTGGCGCGGTCAATACGCTCTTGCTCCGCGATGGCGAAGTCCTTGGGTACAACACCGACTGCCATGCGGCGATCGACTCGCTAAGCCATGCGCTTGGCGTGGGCCGCACGGGATTGAGCGGCGCGGTGGTGGACGTGCTTGGGACGGGTGGATCTGCTCGCGCAGTGCTCGCCGGTCTGCGGGAGATCGGGTGTGAGGTGACGGTTTTTGGTCGCTCGGCTGAGAGAACCAAGCGGATTGCCGAGACTTTCAGCGCACGTCCGGCGGTGTGGAAGGATCGGATCGAGCGGGGGGGTGATGTTCTGATCAACTGCACGAATGTCGGCATGTGGCCGCACGTCGGCGATTCACCGATGTCGTGTGATGCGCTTCACGGATGCCGGCTCGTCTTCGACCTGATCTACAATCCGCTCGAAACAAAGCTTCTCAAAGACGCTCGAACGCTCGGCGTCGCGACGCTCAATGGTTTGGACATGTTCATCCGCCAGGCCGCCGCCCAGTTCGAGCTATGGACGTCCAAGACGCCCGACATCGAGCGCGGGCGAGCGCTGGTTACAGAGGAGATCGGGCGACGTAACAGGAAACAGGCTTCATGAGTTCCGCCGATCGACAGGGTGATCGAACCGTCGTATTGATCGGGATGCGCGGATCGGGGAAGACGGCGGTCGGACGGGTGTTGGCATCACTGCTTGGCGGTGAGCATGTGGATACCGACGATCGTGTTGGCGAGCGTGCAGGCCGATCCATCGCGCAGATCTTCGAGGCTGAGGGTGAGTCCGGATTTCGCCGGCGCGAGCGCGAGGTGATCGCCGAAGTGGTCCACGATCCGCCGGCTGTCGTCAGTGTCGGAGGCGGCGCGATTCTCGACGAAACAAATGTGCGGAAGCTGCAAAGCGCGGGCATGATTGTCTGGCTGACTGCTCCGGTCGAACGGCTCTGGGAGCGAATCCAAAACGACACGGGTACGGGTGATACGCGCCCGGCACTTACGGATCGTCTCGGCGCGGATGAGCTTCGACAACTCCTCGATGAGCGCGAACCGCGCTACCGCAACGCAGCCGACATCACGATAGACACATCGCATAAGGAACCTAGCGCAATCGCGGAGCAGATTGTCGAACAACTTCGGAAGGGGCCGTAGCAGTTACCCAAGATGGGTGCAGGATGGGTGCCCCATTCTTCGCGGAGCGAAGGGTGCGTTGCTTCCATCCAGCCGTTCACGAAGCGTATGCAGAAATCCAGGTCTCGTGGAACGCAGTTCCAGACGGCCAATGGTTCGCTCAGCTATATGGTGCGCAAATCAGTATCACCCATATGTTGCACGAACTCGAGGGGGGACGCGAAGCCTGAGCCAGCACGATAGGTGGCTTAAACGCGAATGATGCACCTGAACCATCGGCGGCACGTGTCTCTCGTCCCGTAGGGGCGGAATGAGAGTAGCCCCGGCATTCATGCCGGGGGGTGGCGATGATCTTCAACTCGTTTGAGTCCTGTAAGGACGATTGAGTCACGCAGTGGGCAGTGCCCCTGCTACACGTTTCAGTCGTCCCTCCGGGACTCGGGATCATCCGTCACCAACTGCCCCCGCGATAAATCGCGGGGCTATTCTCAAATGTCCCTACGGGACGGAAGGGCGTTTGGGTGCCCCATTCTTCGCGGAGCGAAGGGTGGGGGACGGACGGGTGTTCGAGATGTCTTCTGGGGCTTGAGCTGTCCCCCACCCTTTTCTAGCGAAAAGGACGGGGCACCCGCATCGGCGGCGATGTTCTTGGTGGGCGGTGCCCACCCTACTCGCTCAATCCATTCCCCACCCTTTTCTAACGAAAAGGACGGGGCACCCGCATGAGGCGTTCCCGCTGCGCTTAACATATGATTCGTGAGGGACGGGACCCGCATGTCGCCGCGCGGCTTCGCGGGGCGTCACTCATTCCGAGGGGTGGGATTCGCGGCCCGCCTTACTTCGCTCTCTCGAACCCCTTCCTCTCGCAGATGGCGGCTACGATCGCCGGTTGCTCCTTCAGGACGTAGTTGTCCAGCTTGATTGTGCGGCGGCGGTCGGCAAGTGTGTACTCGAGCAGAGCCACTCCCGGCGAAAGTCCGTCGCGCTTGCCGATACGGATGCCGGTCATGGCATCGAACGGGATCGGCGTTCGCCCGCCCACCCGCAAACCGGTGTCGGTCAGTGAAACGCGCGTACGAAGGACCCGGACAAGCTGAATCAGAAAAGCCAGACCAATCGGCGTCAGGATGACTCCGATGACCTTCTGCATCAGCAGCTCGCCCGGTGGGTGGGTCGGCCCGTCGATCCAGGTCTGGCTCTTGATCCGATCGTTCTCGATCTCGACCCGCACGTAACCGCCGAGACCGAAGTAGAAGTGCGAATCCGCATGTTGAAACGGCTTACCGCCGAGGAGCGATGCAGCCTCTTCCACGGTTGAGCCGAGCGCGACCTCGGATGCCTTCTCTTTGGAAAGCGTCGGGTTGATCGCCGGGAGGGGATCGGGCGCTTCGATGCCGATCTGCTCCGTCAGGACCACAACGACGTTCTCCCTCGGCCAGGCGACAAAACCGTCCCAAAACGACCAGACGGACCAGCCGCAAATCAGGATCACGAGCAACACCGTTCGAATGATACGGTCTGTGGTCGAACCGGAATGAATGGGCTCCATCGGAAAACCTCCCTGCCGGGACCAGACGGGACACTCGGACACAAGGCCACTATGATTCCGCACCGATGCCCTGTTGGCAAGCCCGCTTCACGGCAATGCTCGCCGGCATGGCAGGGGATGGGGTAGGGGGGGGGGATTGGCTTGAAATTTTTGCGGGCTCGTACAATAATCCCATGAGGGCGGAGCCCTGAGTTTCGATTGAAGCGTGAGATTGATGATGAGTAGTGGTCTCGGTGCCGTTTGCGATGATTTCTATGTCAACTGCCGCCTGTTTCTCAAGCTGGACATGCCGCTTGAGCGGGAGACGGTGTTGCACTTTTTCGAGCGCATCCGCAAGGAATACCCGGACTTAAGGAGAATGCGCCGACACGACGAGCGATGTCTGGTCCTTGAGGAGGAGCCGGGCGAGGACGGGCGGCGCCGGTGGATCCGGCTCGACCCCAACAGTCTTCGATTCGGCATGTTCTCTCCGCCGGACCTGGAGACCGTGGCCCGGTTCGCCCACCTGATCCTCACCCAGGCCCCGTATCATCTGACCTTCAGCGACCTGGACTATGACCATCTCGAGCTCGTCTTCGGGTTCGACCTGGAATACCGCGGCAATCACGATGAGCTCATCGCCGAGACGTTCTGGGGCGGTGGAGCGGGCGGATGCCTGCTGGGAGATGGGACGGCACACGTCATCGACGCACAGCCCTACTTCGGTATCGCGCTGACGCCGGATTGCGATCTTCAGGCCTACGTCGAGGTCAAGTCCAGAACGTCCACCTACGAGATTCGCAGCGATTCATACGAGGGCGAGCCCATCAGCGTCTTCCTCACCACGCGGAAGTACTGGGGCATCAACGAGCCGGGTTCTCTGACCGACGCGATGCGCGCGCTGCTCCACGTCGGCGATGAGCTCGCGACCGAAAAGATCGTTCCCCATTTCGTCAATCCGTTGGCGGCTGCGATCGCAAGTCGACCGTGAGTTTGTTCGGGCTGCCGTGTGGACCAAGATCGCCTGGACGGTGCGCATAACGCCGCTTCTGAGCCGCGGGCTTCAGCCCGCGCGGAGCGTTGAAAGGCAAACGGACACACGTCATCATGCCTGTGACGCGTTTTCGCACACGGTGGTTTAGAAAGTAGGCGCGCCGGAATCGGGTTTGGGCTCGGAGTCAATCGGTATTGTCCATCGGCTTCGGGGCGCGCGCCAAACCGCACAGCTTGGCCAACTCGTCGACATGCTGTTTGATGAGCTCGATCTCGGATTCGCTACGAACGACTTTTTCGAGCTTGGCGGCCGCCTCCGTGATCGGGTCGAAGCCGAACCCGCCGGCCTCGCCCTTCAACATTTGGGCAGCGAGCTCGAGCTCCTTCAGATTCGACTCAGTGTACGCCTCCTCGACAGCCTGCAACTTCCGCGGTATGCCTTGCACGAACTCGTAGATCAGCTCGCTCATAGAGGGGTCGTGCGCCATCGAACTGAACAGGGGTTCCTCCCTGAGCGTCTCGAACAGGCCCATGAAGTCGTCAAGCGTGTACGGTTTTGCAATGTGCGTATCACAGCCGGCCTCGATGCACTTCTCACGATCTCTTGGCTCGGTCATGGCCGTCGTGGCTACGATCCTGCCGGAATAACCGTTCGATCGGAGCTTCTCGGCGGCCTCAAAACCGGTCATGACCGGCATCTCCATGTCCATGAGAATCACATCGTACGCGTTCTGTGACGCCTTCTCCACGGCCACCTGGCCGTTCGGGGCGACATCGACAGTGGCATGAAGACGATCGAGGAACTTGCTGCAGAGTTTCACGAGCGCCGGATCGTCCTCGGCCAGGAGGACACGAACCTTTTGGGCTTCGGAGCAGTACATGACGGGGTCGACGGACCGCTCAAAGCAAACGCTGATCTCGTGGACCGTCCCCTCGATGAGGTGCGCCCCCACGATAACGCCCTTGACGTTCTCCCATGTGCCGTGCTGGCTGATCAACTGAACCATGCATGTTGAACCAGGGTGAACGAAGCCTCCGTGCAGGAATGATATCCCGCCCGCGCTGAGGTTGCGAGTGGGCGCCAGAAAAGCCCGGGAGCCCCCATCGCCGGGTTGTCGGATGTGGATGACACATGTGTTCAAGCGGTACTTGTACCGCTCGAACGCGCGTCGGTCATCGGGTACACGCCCGCCGGAGGCGTCGATGCGGTCGAGCAATGCCTCGACGGATGCCTCATCGAGGCGAATCGTGCGAATCAGTCTATCGGATTTGGATGCCATGTTGGACCAAGTGTCTGGCACGCGTCATGCTATGTTGGGTACGCTTCCAAAACGCACGGAACCTACAACACCCCCTTGCCCGCGCAGCGGTTCTCGATGATGCTCGTGCCACGTCGCAACGGCCCGTGTCTGCATTCGCATGGAATGGAGATTGGCCGACCGCCAAATGTGCGTCCTGCCCGGGATCAGGTACGAGCCTGCCTAGTACGACAGCGCTACTTTCGCTCTGGACCGGGGCTGGCGCTGCCGAAAACGCAGGTCGTCGAATCGTCCGATCCACACTGGTAGCCCGCAATCGAAGATCCTAGCGCTGTCATACCAGGGAATACCCCCATGAGCATTTGTCGGATTCTTCCTCGAACCTGTTCAGCTTCTTCTTGGCATGCCCATCTGGATGGGCGGACGTTGCCAGGAAGAGTGACAGGTCCGCTAAACAGCGGTTTGAACGTGCCCTGCCCCGCGGTCCGGCCTGGAGCGTTTTCTGCTTTGTGAAGCTGTGGACTTGAAGTCCGCGCGGATCCCCCGAGCAGGACACGCTGTCCGCACGTAAGACACCGCTACACGAAAGCGGTAACTGCTCTAGCCGTCCGAACTGACAAGCCCCACCGACCGGCCGAGCGCCATCAATCCGAAGGCAACGCCGTAAGGCCGATCGTAGCGATGCATGTCGTAGTCCCAGATGGACCCGTCCTTCTGCTGAATCTTCATGATCTCGTGCTGGAGCTTCGGCCAGTATCCTGGCTGTTCGGCGGAGGGAAGCCACTCGATCACAATCGCCGCGTAATAGTGACCAAACATGTAGAAGTAGCCCGAGTTGGCATAATACGCCTCGTGCGGGACCGGTTTGTGCATGGCAATGTCCAGGAACTTGTGATCCCGGAAGAAGTGCGCAAGCCCGAACCTGCGATCCACCGGTGGGACATCCTCTCCCGCCAGCAGCAACGCAGCCTGACAAACCTGAATCCGTGAGAGCGAACCTTTGACCTGATCGATGTACTCCGAATGCAGGTTCGGAACCGTACGCACGTGATACGTGTAGCCGCCATTCGGAAGGCGACAGTGGTGAATCAAACGAACCGCCCGGTCCATGACGGCCTGATCAACATCGAGACCTTCGCGCTTCACCATCTCCAACGCGACGACGGCGGCCGCGGTCATGAAGCTCGTCGCCCACTGCGGCCGGCGCGTACGCGGACGATTGAACTCCAGATAGCCCCATCCGCCGTTGATTGATTGGAACCTCGCCAGGTTGTTCAGGTACTTCGGTATGGCTTCGGCGATTTCCGCTCGTAGCGGCGATTCGGCGAGACGCGGATGGCCATGGGCTATGGCCAATCCCTGCATCCCGTAGATGTAGGCCCAGTTGTTCATCGTGTCCCATTCGCTGGGACGCTTCACGTCGGCGTTATCGACCAGATAACGCACGGAGCGATCGGCGGCAGTGAGAGCTGCCTGTGATGTTCCCACCTCAAACAGCGCCGCGCAGCACAACCCCGTGGTGGCGACCTTCCAGGCACGGTGTGACTCCGGATTCGACCAGACCGGTCCGCTCCAGGTTGTGATGGAATCCTGCGGACCGCCCCAGGAACCGTCCGCGTTCTGGTCCCTCACAAGGAAGTCGATCCCACGTGCAATGGCGGCGCGAACCTCATCCGGCGCTGGTGCGGCGCCGCGCTGATCAACCGGTGCGGGCCCGCACGACACGGCGAGCAGAAAGCCAAGCGTTGTCACGTGCATGCCGGTTACTCCTTTTCGCCCTTCTCCTGACGTTCTTTTTGCCTCTTGTCGATCTTCTCCTTAAGAGCCTGGATATCCGCATCGAGTCGGGCCACTTCGGCTTCCGCACTCATCACGTCGATCCTCTTGGCAAGCTGTGAAGCGTCCGTATCACGTCGGCTCTTCTCGACGTCGCGTTTCTTCTGCTCAACGCGCCATTCATGCTCGGTCATTTCCAGGGGGATCGTCTTCTCCGTGAGAATGACGAACTCCTCTCGGTGCAACTCCAGGTCGCGCCGTGTTCGCTCGAGTCGCCGGCGTCCTCGCTCCAGTACGATTTCTTTGGTCTGGTCGGCGAAGTCTTCCTCCGCATACATCAACTCCAACTGTGCGAGTTCCTCCTCAGATTCCTTGGCCCGGTCCTCCGCCCGCGCCAGACCGAGATGAGCGCGCTCGATCCGATTGGGGGTTGATTGCTCCGTGAAGATACGCAGGCGCTCCATCTCCAAATCCAGCTCGCGCTCAGCTTTGCGCTGAGCATCGGCGTGCTGGGATTCAGCGTGGGCTGTGGCCATCTGTGCCTTGGCTACCCGTTCGTGGGCGATGGCCGAATCCCGTTGAAGCTTGGCGAACTGCCGCGCGTCTTTGGCATCCTCTTCCGCTCGTTTCTCCTCTTCCTTCGCCGAGCTTTCCTTGTCCTGGGACATCTTGTCGCGGTCTTCTCCCGCGCCGCCCGAAGCTGTCTCGGCTGGCGTCGCGGAGTTGTTGACGCTCGTCCGGCGTTCGAAGACGCTGCAGCCGGCGAGCCCGAGAAGCAGTGTCGCCACGATCGCGATTCGACAAACAACCGGTCTTGTCAAACACAGAAGTTGTGTGTGCATGGTTCTTGAACTCCTCAATACAAATGGACGTGCAGGGCACGGTGCCAGCGTCGGCGTCTGGATCGCCGGCGCTTCGGTGTCTGCAACTACCCCAACCTTACCATGATTGTGTCCCCTATGGGACAGTGCGATCTGCGCGAACGAATGATTACGCGTCACTTGGCTCAGCCGCGCTGGCAGGGCGAACAAAACGCGGGGAGCTGCAGGGATACTTCGAAGGCTTGGATCATGGCCGGCTGCTGGCCCGGTCGGCGGGATCGGGTACGATCCCAACCGCTTAAACTGGGCAGGGGCGGACTTGAACCGCCGACACACGGATTTTCAGTCCGTTGAGTCAGACACGCCAAGTACTGATCCCACAACGACTTACGATTCTGCCGACACCGCGCTTGGTGTTCTACTTGGTCATCTCGAAAGAGAGTCGCCCGATTCCGCTCGCCTTGCGCGTGTCGTCAAGAACTGGGAGCAGCTTCCCGAACACGTCAAGGCCGCGGTCGTCACGCTGATCGACGGCGCCACGACCGACGATCCGAATCACTGATCCTCACGACACTGCGGAACAAGAGAAGTGTCACCCGTCTGACCGCTCCACTTGGCCCCGAACACGTTTTCCGTCAGGGACCGTCATGTGCCGACTGTAGCCGGGGATTGCGTTCTAAGCGTTTCGGGGGGTATCAGAGGACGCCGGACGCGCGTGCGTCGCACAGCGGTTACGGGTGCGTGTGGAGGGGGCTATTCCTGCCGTTCGGCTGGCGTTCGGGCAAGCCAGTGCCTATCATCGGTTCGGTGGAGTCATGGCGGAATCCCGGGAGCGGCAAACCAGCCCGATGCACAAACCCCGCAAGAGGTACGCCGACCGGCGGTTGCTGGATGGATGTCAAAGCAGTGCGTCCATGGCACACGCGGCGTTCATCGAGACGGTGCGGGACGGCGTCCGGCTTCGGGAACTGCTCTTGAACGGGGGCAGACCTGTCGATCTTGGGCTTCGGTTCGAAGACGACGAAGGTTTCGATCATATTCTGCGGGCGCGTGTGTGGGTCGAATGACACCGGCCACGGGTGCTCGAGGTGCCTACCGTAGGACGGAGCGACAATCACCACACACGCGGGGAGCGCGGCCCCATGCACAAGCCGATCCCAAAGTCACCGAAATACGTCGATGAGCATGGCCGGGAGCGCGTCCGGACGTGCACCTGCAACCCGCCGAAGATCATCCTTAGCCGTATGGGCGGTGGGAGCTACACCGAAACCGGGGAGTACATCCGCCAGCGTCGCTGTGCGATCTGCGGCGGTGCGTTCTACACGTGCGAGAGCATCCTGCGGGAGTAGTGCCCGATGTCGGTGGAGACGATCCCGATCCGAAAGCGTCGCCGCGGCGAAACGACATGTCGGTGTCGGCCGCCGGATCCGGCTCGCAGCCGCGTACTCGGGACGTGGCACCACGGGAAAAGCACGATTCGCCGGCGGCGCTGCGAGGTCTGTGGGGGAACGTTCCACACCGAGGAGACGCCGGGCGTGCTGGGGAGGTAGTCGTCTCAGGCGTCTCCTGCCGGGTTCAGCCAACCCCAGCCGTGGCCGGCGCCACGCAGGTGAACGGTCCCATAAGCGCAAGCTTACCCGAAACCGCGTGGCCCACCGATCACACGTCGAGTATACTCTCTGGGGTAACCGATAGGACAAAGCAGAACGACCCATGGGACGCCGAATCAAAAACATGCTTCGCGGGGCAGGTACCGTTTTGGTCCTGCTGCCCCCGCGCCGTCGCACCCGTAGCACGCTCAGGCGCCAAGGCAAGGCCGGAGAACTGGAGGCTCTGCGCTCTGACTGGGAAAGGGTTGGGCGACACATATCTGACGCTATCACCGTGGTTGGCAGGGAGGCCGATCCACGTGAGCAGACCTAGCGGAAAGAAAAGGCCACGCCCCCCCATCTCCGCGCAGACGGACCCGCTGGCTAAGAAACCTCGCGAAACGCAGGTGGTGCAGCAACTCGAGCAACTGGAGGTCAGGCAAGGTCCTATCCCCGATCCCGACACACTTAGCCGGTATGACCGATTGTTGCCCGGCACCGCCGATCGCATCATCAAGATGGCCGAAACAGAGGGCCAGCATCGACGCGAGATGGAGGGGCAACTCGTTGTCGCCGACATCGCGGACAGAAAGGCCGATCGTGCAGAGGCTCGCGTCGGGCAGCTCTTGGCGTTCGGAATCGCCAGCTTCGCGATCGGCTGCAGTGTCCTTGTCACGCTCTACGATCACCCTGTTCCCGGCAGCATCATCGGTGGCGGGACGATTGTCTCACTCGTGGGGCTTTTCATCTATGGGCGGACAGCGCAACGGCAAACAAAGGACGCTACCAAGAGCCGTGACCAAGAGGGCGGCAAGGGGACCTAGAAACACTCCGGCACACCGAAGGCCAGTGTCAAACCCAAGCTGAGACGCTAGGCCGGAGCCGGTGAAGGACCACCGACCACCAGCGCCACGAGACCGCACACGCGGATTTTCCGCTTGACACGCCGACGGACCGGGCCCATGCTGCAGGCGCGATGATGATTCAGATTCCAACCTAGAAACTCAGAAAAGCTCCCGCGCCCGGGTGACTTTCCTTTCCTGGATCGTCATCGCAGCCCGGTGCGCGGGGGCCCTTTGCGCATCATGCGCGGGAGGCAAACCATGATTACCGAAGACACGTTGCTGCAAATGGAGGCGAAGTCACCCGGGACGCTTGCGAAGGTCGCTCACGCGTCGGTTGACGCGGTGTACAGAGGTGGCAACAACCAGTGGTTGGCAACCGCCGCGGCGAGTTGGGCACAATGGCTTTCGGGCAGCGATTATGAAGACGAAAGGACGGACAACCTGCTGCGGGAGTGGGGCTTTCCGGAAGACAGCGACCCGGGCGAGCAACAAAAACGGCCCGATCGCAGTGGCGCGGGAACGCCGATCCACGACCGGACCGCACAGCAGAGCAGCAAGTTACCAGACCTAGACCTGTGCCGAAAGAACGGGCTCGAATCGCTACGATCCTCCATGCGGGAGCTCGGAAACGATCAGGTCTGCTTGCTGGTCGATCTGGGGGAACACTTCCGCCACCACGCCGCGGACCCGGCGGACGAAACCCGCGATGAGCTGTTCAGTGCCCTTAAGCGGGTTGCTGCCCGACGGCTGTGCGACCGGCCGCACGCCGACGAACCCGAGGCGCAGTCGGAACGGAAGCCCGAGAAACCGGACGATGAAGACGGCGCCCCCGCCCACACCGCGGGCAAGACCAATGACCAGCCGACCGTGAGGCTGCCGCTCCGCCCGGGGATGAGGGTCCTTGCGTTGAATGAGAAGTATGACGGGCTCGCTGGACTCACGGAAGGGGTGCTGCTCTCAGCAGCCAGCGGGTTTGGCGTAATCAAGCCCGACCCCTGGGGTGATGGGAAACAAGACCAGCCATTCGCCATTCCCCTGGATGCGATCTATTTGTGCCGAGAGCAGCCCGCGTCAGTCATGGAGGGCGATGACGACGATGAGGGCGAGCCGCTGACTGCGAAGGAAACGGAGGCTA
The DNA here is from genome assembly GCA_965371725.1 of uncultured Phycisphaerales bacterium. GTDB lineage: Bacteria > Planctomycetota > Phycisphaerae > UBA1845 > UBA1845 > CBDUZO01. The sequence continues at coordinate 98,884 of CBDUZO010000001.1, read as the reverse complement.
TCGACATGCTCCTGGGGACCGACCGCGCGGAGATCTTCACGGCCGAGAAACGACGCTTGATCGTCAAGGGGGCCTTGTGGCTGGGTTACCTTCCCATGGACCGCCTGCGAGCCGCTGTCGAGAAGTGTGAGGAAGCGGCTACCGGCAACTGGAACATGAACGCCGGCGATGCAGAGCCGGACCACGCGGCCGATGCCGAAACGACCCGGGACGATGAGGACGTTGACGCGTCTGATCCAGCCGACGATGACCGCGAAGCAAAGCAAGCGGCCGTCCCAGCCGAGACGGTCCTGGCGCGGAAACGACGGCTCTGGAGCGAGATCAAGCAGGCCATCGCGTTGATGGACGGTGCGTCCGACTACCTTCAATTGGAGCGCGACCCGGGGTCCCTGGAGGAACTTCACGAAGTGCTGAGCAACCTTCCGTGTGAGGCCTACATGAACTTTGAAAATGGCGATTCATCCCTGCCAGCTTTGGCGGAGGTCTGCGCTGCAATCGGTGAAGTCGGTCGCAAACACGGCGTGGTACCGGATGACGTCCGGAAGGGGCAACAAACGGACAGCGGGGCGACGGCCGAACAGCCTGCGGAAGCCGCGGTTGCGTGATCGGAGGTGGGGACCATGGACTACTCGCGAGTGGACCGCCAAATGGCGGTCGCGACGATCGTGGGGCTGCTCGATGAGTTTAGTGACTCCTTCCTCATCGCGCTGGCCGAACGGCTCGAATTGAGGGTGGAGACCTATCGGCCAGAGGAATGCACCTTGCGATTCGTGCCGTCGGAGACCGCCCCGCAACGCAAGGCGCGGTCCCGGAACGGCGCCCGGGCGCGGCGTTGAAGCGCCCGACGCCACGTTGTAGGATCGCAGAGACGGGTAAACGGCCGACGGGTCGTTGAACGGACGGACCGTGCTCGTGTGACGCACCTAACACGAGCGCGTCCGGCCGGCCCGACAAGAGGTGCATCATGCCAAAACTCGACAAGTCGCACATGGCGGTAATCGACCTGCTCGCGAAGCTGCGATACGACGGTCTGCCCCGGACGTCAACTGTGCAACTCCCCTGGGACCGAATGCGTGATGGGCCGTTCACCTGTATGCGAATGCCGGAGGAACTGATTCAAGGGTGTTTCGGTGATGCGGAACCGGATGTCCTCGAGCGCACGCTCGGCTGGCGCAAGTGGGATAGCCGTCGGCTATGGCCTTTACTGAGACAACTCGTTGACCGAGGTCTTGTCGAGTACGCCGACGTCGCTCCCTATAGGCCACATATCGTAAGCTTCCGCCGGCCGCTCGACGGGCGCGAGGTCGTTTCCCGGATCGACAGGATCGACAGGGGCGACAACGCGTCATGGTGGCAGGTGGAGGTCGTAGGTGGCTACGGCATTCTCTCAGCTCATGTCTTGTTGGACGACGGCACCACGGCAAGCCCGGTGACGTGCTTCGCTGTGACTGCCAAGGCGCTCGAGATGTTCTATCCGATGCGGGATGCCGAGCCGATCGGAACGCCGGGAGACCAGGCCTACGAGGTCGGCGTGGAAACGCCAGCGGGGGAATCCCCGAGTCGCGAAGAGATCCTGCGACGACTCGCCGAAATACCGGAATTGAACAGAGAAGACGGGAGTTGGGTAACGGCATCTGAGGCCGTGGACTACGAAAAGCCAAAGTCGAAAGCGGAACAGAAATGCGGCTATCTGTCGGCCGCGAGAAAACGGGCTTTGATCAAGGCCCACAAGGGCGAAGCGGGGATCGACAAGAGTGGTCGCATGTGGCGAGCAGACCCAGAGAAGCCCAACACAGTCTGGTACCTGAAATCGACACGCATTCCCCCAGAATAGCCGTGCGCCAACGACTGAGTGTGCGGCACTTGCCATGACTGTCATACCCCGACACCCGCCAATCTAAGTTTTTTTTGCCTGCACTCAGGACGTCGGCAGAACGGTTTCACCATGACACAGCCATGACAGTCATGGTTGTCACGGCGAGCTGTCGCTTGACCGCCTCCGAAGATAGCGCACACTTCCAGTGTCGTCGACGCGTTTTTTGGAGGCAGTTTTCGATGCAGACGGACTTGCTAACTACCGGGGCGATCGCGCGAAGCTTAGGTGTTTCAAGGGCTCAACTGGATTACGCAATAGAAAAAGGCGGAATCAAAGAGCGGGGTCGGGCTGGCATCCTTCGGCTGTTCGCGCCGGATCAGATCGCCGTCATTCGTGCCGCTCTCGGCACGGTCAAGACCTACGCCGGTTCAATCGAGGGCGCGGCGTGACGACCACCACCGACACGCCACCGTCCCCGCTGCGACCGGCTGATCGCCTGCTGGTCCGGCTCGATGATCTAGCGCTGCTGTTGAGTCTCAGCGAGAGGCACATCGAACGCCTGGACGCGAGCGCGAAGCTGCCAGGCGCGATCTACGTGGGTAAAGCTAAATGCTGGTCGACGGATGCAATCCGGCGGTGGATCGAGGCGAAATGCCCGGATCGCGCGGAATTCGAGCAACTAGAAAAAGGGGTGCTACGGTAATGACACAACTGCTGAGCAAGAGCGAGTCCGTCGCGTCCCCAAAGGCGACTGAGGTGTGCGACGCCGAGATCATTCACAAGAAGCTCAACGCCGCTGCCCGCGCGGTGCGCGAAGGGTGTCCGCGTCGGGCGGCAAAGCTTGCAGCGTGGGCACTGGAAGACCTTCGGCGTCTGCCCAACGGTAGGGAGTCAGCCAAGGGATGACGCGCGACCGAATCACAATCCCGGTGACCGTACTGCAGCGCCGCGGGCTGAACGCCACAGGGAAGCTGCTCTATGGACTACTCCGAGACTACCAGGGCTCCAATGAAGCCGCCTGGCCTGGCCAGCGCCGGCTGGCGGACGACCTGGGGGTCCATCACGGGACCATCGTCAAGGCTCTTCGCGATCTGGAGAGCGCCGGTCTGATCGAAATCGAGACCGGGGGCGGTCGACGGAGCAATCGGTATCGCGTGAACCCACCACCCGCTAGTGATCGGGAAACCCGAGCGCAAACGAGTACCGAATCAGGCTCGTTATGTGCGGGAAACCCGACTACAAGTGACCGGGAAACCCGCACACAAGATCAGGCGTTGCGCTCGGGAATAGCCCCCCCCAGCGTGCGGGAAACCCGAGCGCCAGCGTGCGGGAAACCCGCACAGAACCTATCCCAACAACCTATCCCATTGAACAAGACGGCGCGCGCCGGCTCAAAAGCAAAAACGCAAAACGGCGCAGACGGGCAGCAGCCGCTCATCGACGTCGGCGCCTCCAAGCCCAAGAGCAAGCGCAACGGGACATCCGGAAACGGCAAGGCCTCGAGCGCTCACCGGCAGTTGGTTGTCCATTTCTGCGACGCGTGGCAGGCGAAATTCGGCGCGAAGTATCCGTTCGCGCGCGGCAAGGACGCGGCTCGGGTTACGGCGATCCTGGGCGCGGTCGATCAGGACGTCGATCGGGCAAAGCGGATCGTCGATGCCTACCTGGCTGATCCCGACTCGTGGCTCAGCGAACAGGGACACAGTCTCGCGGTCATGGCAAGCAGTGCCCGACTTCCGAAGTACGTGGCCAGCACGGTCAGTCACGACGGCAACGGGCACGCCGAAGCATTCGAGCATTCGGTGATTCGGCTCGCGCAGGAGCGATTCCCCGATGACCTGGAAAGCCAGCGCCCCGACTACATGCGTATCGCAGAGATGATCGACGGCGAACATCTCGCCGTTGCGGACTTCAAGCGGCATCTGAGCAACTCGCAGACCGGCCCCGAGTTTCGCGCGGCGATTCTGGACGATGTCCGGGAGGTTGCGTGTGGCTGACCTGCGAACCATTCCCCAAGACAGTGACGCCGAAATGGCACTGCTCGGTGCGCTGCTTGTCTCCGAAGACGTGCGCGAGGATCTGCTTCCGACGCTTGGCGGAAACAGGGACCTGTTCTTGCTCCCAGCCCGTCGCACGATCTTCCAAGGTCTGCTTGATCTTCAAGAGGCGGCCGTACCGGTTGACCTGCTCACCCTGGCCAACAGGTTGCGAGAATGGGGTACGCTGGACGAAATCGGCGGGCATGATGCGCTAATCGAACTTGCAGAGAGCTTCGCGGACTGTGGCAACGCGCGGCACTACGCGGAGATCGTCCTGAGAAAGTATCAGCTCCGGCAACTGGTGCAGCTCGGAATCGACACGGCGAATGGCGCGTACGAATTGGACGCGGACCCGGAGCGGCTGTGTCGGCGTGTGGCGACCTTGACAGACGCGATCGACGCGGGACACCGCCAGACCGATGAGACGGCGGACGCTGTCGACCACGTTGCAGCGCTCAAAGAGGAGCTGGCGAATCCGGCGGCGCGCCTCATTCCGACGGGCCTACGTCCCTTCGATCTCGAGCTCGGCGGGCTGGAACGTGCGACGTCGACGATCGTTGCGGCGGCGACATCGGTTGGAAAGACAAGCCTCGCGCTGACGGCCGGCGTGAATGTCGCGAGAGATTCCAACGCTCCCCCGGTGTTGCTGTTTTCGCTGGAAATGCCGCGCACCGCCATCGCTATGCGGGTAGTTGCGCAGATCGCGGGCACGTCGGCACACCACCTACGAAACGGGCTCAATGCGGCGGCGGATCGGGATCACGCGATAGCCGAAACCACGCGACTGTTGCGGCGCGGTCGACTTTTCGTCTGCGATGACCGCACGCGCCTACGCGACATCTTGACGACGGCGCGTGGCTTTGTCCGGCGCCGCGGCGTGGGTGTCGTGATTGTCGACTACTTGCAGCTTGTACAGCCCGACGGACGGCAGGAGACTCGCAATCTCAGCGTCGCTGCGATGTCGCGCAGTTTCAAGCAGCTTGCGATACAGACGGACGCCGCAGTCGTCGTGTTGTCGCAACTATCACGAGACGCGAGCAAGACGGGGCGACGGCCGGTGTTGAGTGACTTGCGAGATTCCGGGGCGATCGAGCAAGACGCTGACGTAGTCCTGGCACTTCATCGAGACGCCAAAGCCGGTGGGGAGTATCCGGAGACCGTGGAATTGAACACGCTGAAAAACCGCAACGGTCCGCGCCCGCGATTCAAGTTGGCATTCTACCGGGACACGATGAAATTCGAGGCGGCGCGAGCTGTAACGGAGGCAAGGTGATGATGGCAGGACGTGACACCACAATCCTGAGCCTCTGGCCACACCAGCAAGCGGCACTCGCAGCGATTCGATCGTCAATCGGGGCCGGGCAGCGTGCGGGGTTGATCGCCTTGCCGACCGGCTCCGGGAAGACCGTCGTCTTTTCGACGTTGGCCCGTGGGCTTGACCGTCCGACATTGGTGCTTGTGCATCGGGATGAACTTGTGCGCCAGACCATTGCCACAATGAGCACGGTGTGGCCCGATGCGTCGATCGGCGTTGTCAAGGGCAACCGAGACGAATGGGCGGATGGGCAGCAGGTCGTGGTCGCAAGCGTGCAGTCCCTCCACGCCCGTCGGCTCGAGCGCATGCCACGCGACCGATTCGACTTGATTGTGGCAGACGAATGTCACCACGCCGTCGCGCGAACATGGCAGGCGATCGTAGGACACTTTAACCGACACTACCTGCTTGGCGTGTCGGCTACTCCGTCGCGCGCAGACGGGCAAGGCTTGTCTGAGCTATTCGGCCCGCGGCCGCTCTATGCCTATGCCCTGCGACAAGCGATCGAAGACGGGATTCTCTGCCGGCTGGTACAGTATGCAATCGAGACCGGAGCGAGTGTCGACACCGTGGCAACTCGTCACGGCGACTTCGCGACGGGCGCCCTCTCCCGGGCGGTCAACACGTCGGCCCGCAACCGCGTAGTGGTCGAGGCGTTCCAGGAGTACGCATCCGAGCGGCGCGCGATTGCGTTCACGGTCGACGTGCAGCACGCGCACGACCTGGCCGACACCTTCAACGCGGCCGGTATAGCCAGTGCCGTTGTGTCCGGCGCCATGCCGATCGATGAACGCCGCAAGACGCTGGCTCGGTTCCGGGATGGGGATATCCGCGTAGTGGCCAATTGCGCGGTGCTCACTGAGGGGTTTGACGATCCCGCGGTTGACAACGTCCTCATGTGTCGCCCGACGAAGTCGAAAACGCTCTACACGCAAGCAGTCGGGCGCGGTCTGCGACGCCACGACGGGAAGGCTGACTGCCTTGTGGTCGACTTCACCGATTCCAGCGAACGCCACAGGCTTGTTACTGCCCTGGACCTGTTCGGGGATGTGACGATCCGGAATGCGGCCGGGCGTGACGTTGTCGGCGTCGCGGACGATGACCTGGCCAAACAAGCGGAGCGCCGTGAGATTCAGTCGCTTATGCCGCTGGCCTGGCGATTGAAGCGCGTTTGTCCGTGGCCGTCTGTCCCGGATCTGCGAGGCTACACGGCAACAGCTGAGTGGCACACACAACCGGCAAGTGAGAAGCAGCAAGCATTCATCGAACGAATGGGGCTCGGCGTTTCACGCGCACTCACAAAGGGGGAGGCAAGCTACCTGATCGATCGTCTGTTGGAACGTCGCGCAGCCATCCCGGATCGCCCATCCTCGAAACAGGAATGGTACCTGAGGCATCGCGGGGCGTGGCGAGACGGCATGACGTTCCAGGATGCCAGCCGACGAATCGGCCAGTTGAAGGCGAGAGAGAGAACTGCAGCGGCGTAGTCGCGGGGGATGACCATGAAGCGCACCGGGAAGCGAAGACGACAGGGCAGACGGATGCTCGACGGCTACCTGCGGTCGCTACGGACAGCAAAGGGTCGGAAGCGTGGCACTCGGAAGCGTCTCGGGAGGATTCAGCAGTGAGCGTGCAATTGTGTGCGAAGGTCGATCCCATCGGACGCTCTGGCATCCGGCGGTGTGTCTTGTGCGAGGTGGACTACATCATGCCGGACGGCATTGGCCTCTACGTCGAAGGCTCATGGTCTAGCGTTTGTACCGGGTGCTGTGCGAGGATAGCACCGCAACTCCTGAAGACAGTGAGCATCACACTGAGTTGCGATGGGTTGGTGGCTGTGGTTGGACAGCTCCGAGAGCTTTGCGACGCGCTCGAGCAGGCGGCCGGGGCGTATGCCTGTTCGGCTTGTGATGCCGAACAGGCCGGCAGCGCTGACGATGACGACGGACTGACTGCGAGACCGAGCGATGAGGCAGCACGAAACTAGAACGCAACCGTGCAGAATGCCATTGAACGGCACGCCCGGACGTCTGCCGACCGAACGCCGAACCGCACTGACGGCAACGGCAACGCGGATTCGGAGTGCCAAGACGATGACAGAAACCGCACTCACGGTAGCGCCAAGGGGGGTTAGATGTGCGAGTGTGACGACAAAAACCGCACTGGCGCTAGCGCCAAGGGGGGTACCCACGGGTCCTTCTGGAGGGGTTGAGGGCCGAGGGTCAGGGGAGGTCGGGGTTTTTGCGTGCATGAATGCGTTTTTTAGGGTTCACAGCCCATAGCGGAGTGCCGTGAAGATGGCAGACCGGCAAGAGCGAAAGCGAACAGCGAAGACGCAGACGGACCTCGCGCGGATGCTGAATCCGCCGGTCAGCCGTCGGACGGTCCAAACCTACTGCTCACGTCCCGACTGGCCGTTCGGCCGCGACGGCGACTACGACGTCGACCAGGTCCAGAGCTGGCGGGACCGTGCGCTCCGGCGTCTTCCCACAAACCGTCCGATGCAACGCGCCTCGGAAGACGAGGTCCGGCAGGATGTCTGCGACGGCGTCGTGGCGCTTGACGATGCGGGGCGCCCGCGTGCAGCGTTCGGTATGCCACGAGGTCAAGAGCCCGGATTCTGCCTGTACGATCGAGCCGGGGTCGCTCGCGCCTGGCTGGCCTTGTCCGAGGCAGGCGCCCCGGAGCTGGCGTTTGCGGGCGCGGACGGACAGGTGCGGGTTTCGGTGAGTGTCGATGAGGATGGGGCGCCGTTCGTCGCTCTGCGCAACTCGACGGGCAGTCGGCAAATCCGACTCGGATTCATGGACGACTTGGCTCCGGTGGTCGCGTTCTACGCTGGCAAAGCGGAGCTGCCACGTCTTGTGCTCGGCTTGGACGGCAAGGGTGAGCCGCTCCACGTGGAGTGCCCTGGCGATGGCGCGGTACAGAGGACCACGGAGAAGACATAGCATGGCCGTATCAACTACGAAGGGATGAACTGATGGGAAGCGTTCACTACAGACTGACCGCCGATGAGAAGTCCGCCGTCGATGCGCTGAACAAGGTCATGGCCAAGCAGGATCAGGTCAACCGGAAGTTCCGCGAGACCAAGAAGACCAGCAAGTCGGCCGGCGACTCCATTCAGGGCTTAGCCGGGAAGATGGCATCACTCGCGGGTGGCATCTCCATTTTGGGCTCGTTAGCTGGCGGAATGCGCATGATCGAACGGGATGCGAAGAGCGCGGCGGAACGAATCGGGACGATGACACCCGGCCGCAAGGGGCTCTCTCAGATCGCCGAGACCATGGGGCCGGGTGAGTCGATGGTCCGCAACCTGCGCTTGCGATACGGCTTTGGTGCAACCGGTGCTCAAGAGTTCTACACCAAGCTCAGCTCCCAGGGATTCACGGATTCCCAGATCACGGCTTTGGGAGGGATACGTGAGATCGAAGACCAGCCGCTTCCGATTGGAATGGCTGTTGGCAAAATCCAGAAACAATACGGTCGGGGCGTGCTCGGCGGGACCATACCGTCCGTCGTGTCGGCGTTGGGCCGAGCGGGGAAGGCATCGTCCTCGACCGCGGCCGACATCGCTAACGTCGCATTGGGCCCGCTCGCAGCGGGTAGCGAGGTCGGTTTCAAACCGGCAGAAATCTTGGCGGCAACCGCCTACGCCACGCTTGCCGGCGAATCCAAAGAGAAGGCCAGCACACAGCTTGAAGCTCTTTTGATCGGCATGATGAAGGATCCAGGGAAGCGATTCAAAGGGCTCAGCTTCATGGACGCGCTCAGCTTGCTGGACAAGATGTCGGGGAGCAGTCGCGAACAGGCTTTGGGCGGCCGTAAAGAGGCACTTTTTGGGTACAGGCTCTTCGGGGAGGGGCGTGAGGGCATTCCTGGACTCACCGCGAGTATCGAACAAGAAGCGAGGATCGGTGCGACGGAGGCGGGATACCTCGCTCGCAAGCGGGCCATGGTCGCCAAGCATCCGGAACTCGCAGCGCAAATGGCGTACGAGAGGGGCACCGCGGAACTGGAGATCGAACAGGAGTTCGACGGGGTTCGGGAGACGATCCAGCAAGGGATCCTTGCTCGTATCAAAGCCAAGGGAGTGCGGGAAAGACGCGGAGACCCGTTTTTCCTGAGCCGGTGGGGTTCGGCAGCGGCCGAGTGGATGGCGACGGGTGCCCTAGATCTTATGAACCCGACCAACGAAACGATGATTACAGTGGGTTCACAGCTCCAAAATCGCTCGCTGAGCGGGGAGGGGGCCGAGACACGTCTCGAACAGAATCTCCGTGAAGCGTTCGGGCCGGCCATAGAGGCGGCTGAAGCAATGCGGGACGCGGCAAGCGATCTGCGGTCCGTAACACGCGATTTGCACACGATCAACCCCGATAACCGGAGTGAGGGCTACTAATGCCACGCCCTGGCACGTGCTGGGGCTGGAGGATTAGGACGGATGAGCGACGCACAACAGACAACAGACGGGCCGGTGGAGGTGCCACCCGTGCAAGTGTATCATCGCATCCGGTGCCCGAGGTGTGGTACTGACAAGGTGTCCAAGCACGGCCGGGACCGTGGCGGACACGTGCAGTGGTTCCGGTGCCGGAAGTGCTTCGATCAGGAAACGATGAAGGCGACCGTGTTCAAGGTCGCCGTGGAATAGACTCTCGTTAAAGGAGTGACAGACAATGACAGTGAAAGTGGGAGCAGATTTGGAGTTGGCGACGATCGCGCCAGCAATGGTCGATGCGATCGCCTTGCGGGCCGGCGTCAAGCTGCCGTCAGCACACGAACGGGCTTCGGAGTTTCGCGGGCGGAGTCTGCTGGAAATGGCGCGGACTTACCTCGATGCGTTCGGGGTTGACACCCGTGGTATGAGCCCTTCGCAGTTGGCGAGGAAAGCGTTTAGCACGTCTCTACCCGCCATGGCGCTCGGCGCGTCCGTGGGTGGCCATTCGACAGGCGACTTCCCGCTGATCCTGGAAGACAGTTCGCGTAAAGTCTTGCTCGACGGCTTCCGTGAGTCGCCGTCGACGTGGGGATGGATGGGGCGGCGGACTGTGCCGGACTTCAAGGACATCAAGGCGATACGCCTTGGCGAGGCCCCGTCCTTGTTGGAGGTCGAGGAAGGTGACGAGTACACCGAAGGGACGATCGGCGAAGAGCGGGAGACGTACCGGCTCGTGAAATACGGTCGCCTTTTCGGTCTCACGTGGGAGACACTCGTCAACGATGACATTCAGGCGTTCAGCAAGATTCTCCAGCGGTTTGGTTCCGCTGCGAAGAGGCTCGCGAATAACGTCGCGTACATGCCGCTGATCGGGTGGGCCAACGGACAAACGATGTCGGACAGTGTCGCACTCTTCCACGCGGACCACGGGAACCTTGCCGCCGTTGGCGCAGAGTTGAGCGTTGCATCGCTCGGGGCTGCGCGTGCAGCGATGCGGTCGCAGGTCGGCGTTACGTCGGGCGTCACGATTGACGTTCAACCGCAGTTCTTGATCGTTCCAGTGGCCCTGCAGACGGATGCGGAGAAGCTGCTCGAATCGCTCGTGGACCCTGCAGCGTCCAATGACACGGTGAACATCTTCCGACATCGATTGACGATCGTCTCGGACCCGCTGCTCGATGCCGGCTCACCGGGTTCATCGGAGACCGCTTGGTATCTCGCAGCAGCGACGAACCAGGTGGACACGATCGAAGTAGCGTTCCTGGAAGGCGGAGAGGAACCGTACCTGGAACAGCAAGACGGATTCCTGAGTGACGGCCGGCAGTTCAAGGCACGCCACGCTGTCGGCAGCCGCGCCGTCGACTGGCGCGGTGTCTACAAGAACCCCGGTGCTTGATCGTTGCGACCTGGCTCACCGGATATGACAGATTCCTGACACCTGATTACGGAGACCAGTAGAATGTTTGAGAAACTGAAACAGGCCTTGTCCCGTCGACAGCAGCGCGAAGAGGCGGACGGCACTAAGGCCTATGAGACGCTTATCAGCGAGGCGATCGGGGGGAAGCTTGACACGTCAAGCGCGAAAGCCGCGGACCGTGTCGCCGGGATCCTCGATCGCGCCGACAGCACGTTCGCGGACCTGGAGCGCGACGTCGCTGCTCGCCAGGAGTGTGCCAAGTTGGAGGCACTCGCCGGGCAGGAGGATGCGCTTCGGGCGGAGTTGAAGGCGGAGTGCGACCGCGTGTCCGGAATGGAAGAGGGATGGAAAGCGGCTCGGGACACCTACAGCGAAGAGCACACGGTCGCACGACGCGATGAAGAGGCTGCGATCGACCGGTTGCGTCGAGCGACCGACGCGCGTCAGGCTCTCGTGCGGAAGTACCCAACGTCGCCGATCGCGGTCCGTGAGTTGATCCGCACGGAGGTCGGCGAGATTGGCAGCCGCGTCGACGCACTGCAGAGGAAAATCGCGCGGTGCGAGGGCACGATCGCCGAGCTCGAGCACTCGCTGAAAGTCGAAGAGGACCACTACCGCAAAGCGCCGCGTGGTCCCTATTTGCCGAGACTGCCGAAGCCAGAGAACTCCGGCGCCGCCGTGGCGTTGAAGACCGCTGGTGAAGAGTTGGAGCGACTGAATGCGGATCTTGCGGAGACGGTCAACCGAAAGGCCGGCCGTGAGCGTGAACTCGCAGCGACCGTTTAGATGGCGGGCGGCGGTTTACTTGACTTCTCCTGTTACGGCACGTGGTCCGGTCTTTCAAGTTTGCCGGGCTCTATCGCGCGTGTCGCCTTCATGGCCGGTCGGCGCCGGAGGGGTTGGCCTCCCTCCGGTTGCCGGTCTGGCTTGGAGCTAGAAGACCATGACCACAATCAGTATCAAGATTCCGCCCAAGGCGCTGGACGATCCACGCGAGGCGGACAAGCTCATCGAGGACGTCGTGAACAAGCTGAACGGCGATCCGCTGGACCTTGCGGAACTTGTTGCGCTACCGGTCGAGCTGAGCCTCGATCTGCAGCGTGTGCCCGGCGTTGGGTACCTGGAAGATATCCAAGCGTAGCCGATGCGGCCGACTGCCGTCGGGCCCCGCCCCTGCTGGGACGTTATCGAGGCGCGGATATTTTCCGCTTGACACGGATATCGAAGGTGCGATAGCTTGCCGGTATGACTACCACAAAACGATCAAACAAGAGCAGCGTTGACCTGGCCGGCCAGCTTCGCAAGGCGATCGAGCGGTCCGGGTTGAATCGGTTCCAGTTGTCCAAGCAGGCAGGCGTTTCGTACGCGGCGATACATCGCTTCGCTGGTGGCGAGGGGAACATCACCCTCGATGTCGCGTCGCGGCTCGCAGCGGTTGTGGGCTTGGAGTTCCGGCCCACACGCCCACGTCCACGGAAAGGCTAGATCATGGCACGCGTTTTCCGACACACCTACACACAGACGCGCTCCGACGGTTCCAAGGTCACGAAAGAAACGCGGAAGTGGTACATCGACTTCGTCGACCACGACGGTCGGCGGCGGCGCGTCCCTGGCTTCACCGACAAGGTCGCTACTCAGCAGCGGGCAGCCGAGCTCGAGCGCGGGGTTGAACGTCGCCGGAGTGGGCTTGTGGACCGCTTCGCAGAGCACTTAAAGCGGCCCTTGGCCGACCACGTTGACGAGTGGGGGGAGGCGCTCACGGCAAAGGGTGGGACCGAACAGCACAGCAAGTTGTCTGCGAATCGTGTCCGACGGATTGTGAAGGCGTGCAAGTTCCGGCTCTGGTCAGACGTCTCTGCGAGTCGAGTATCTCGATACCTTGCGGACCGCCGGTCGGAGGGGCTGTCGGCCGAATCCTCAAACCACTACCTGCGGGCGTTCAAGTCGTTTTGTCGGTGGTGTGTTCTGGACGGGCGGGCTCCGGACAATCCGGCTGCTCACTTGCAGATCGTCAACACCGAAGTGGACCGGCGCCACGACCGCAGGGCGTTCACCGATGAAGAGCTCACGCGGCTGATCGAGACGACGCACGGTGGTTCGGATCGCTTCGGTATGACCGGGCCCGATCGGGCAATGCTGTACTGCCTGGCCGTGGAGACGGGGCTCCGGGCCGGCGAGCTCCGATCCTTGACCGCCAAGTCATTCGCGCTGACGGCCGACCCGCCGACTGTGACGGTGGCCGCGGGGTATTCCAAGCGTCGCCGAGAAGACGTCCTGCCGATGCGGGAATCACTGGCCCTGGATCTGCGAGAGCACTTCCCAGCCAAACACCCGGACGCACTGGCGTTCCCGATGCCGTCCGCGTACCGGTTGCCCAAGATGCTCCGAGCCGACCTGGCGGCAGGCCGTGAGGAGTGGATCAGCGAAGCGAAGGGCAACCCACAAGAACACGAGCGACGGGCGGGCAGTTGTTTCCTTGCGTACCGCGACGATGCCGGCCGCGTTTTGGACTTCCACGCCTTCCGGCACACGTTCATCACGAACCTCGCGCGCGGGGGCGTCCATCCGAAGATCGCGCAGGAACTCGCTCGGCATTCGACGATCACGCTCACGATGGACCGGTACACACACAGCGTCCAGGCGGACCGTTCTGAGGCGTTGAACGTGCTTCCCGAGGTCGGAGTAGGGCGCGGGGAAGGACAACGGGCAACCGGGACTTACGACGCCGGCAGCCACCCAACCGGTGGCAAGGCCAAGACGGCAACCACACCCGCGCGGGGCGATCGGCATGGTCACAAATCAGGGGAAAAGCTTGGTGCTCCACTTGGTGTTTCCCTTGGTGTTTCTGCTGACGGAGCATGTCGGCCACAGTCGGCACATGACGGTGAGCCGTCACAGCGGGCCGAATCCGAGCAATCGCGCAAGTCCAATGACTGCGGTACCTTAGACGGCGGATGTCGGTGTGAGTCGTCTACTGACGGAGAAAAGACCGACTGGGTAGGGGCGGACTTGAACCGCCGACACACGGATTTTCAGTCCGTTGCTCTACCAACTGAGCTACCTACCCGTAAGCTACTTGTTTGGCGTAACTTACGTAGTCCGTAGGTACGCCGAACGCCGGTCTGCCGCCTGGGAGCCCGAGCCCGGGACGCCGCTCCATACGCATGTCGCCAGACCACGGGGCGGTAGTTTAGGGATCGCTCGCCCCGTGTCAAGAATCAAAGCACTCCGACGGCGAGCATGCCTTCGACCCCCGGCGCGCCGTCCCGGGCGCATGCCTATTCCCTCACTGCCGGCGTGATCGTCAGCTTGACCTCCTGACCGTTTCGTCTCACGACGACCTCGACGGGCTTGTCCGGCTTGAGGGCTCGCAGGATGACGGCGTAGTCCTCGAGACCACCGATATCGTGGCCGGCGAACTTGATAATCACGTCTCCGCCAAGCATCCCCGCTTTTTCGGCCGGACTACCGCCCTGCACGCCACTGATCTTCATACCGCCCACATCACCGGCGGCGAAATCGGGGATCGTCCCGGTGTAGATTCGCTTTCCCGTCGTCGCCCCGCCCTTTGGCGCGGTACGCTTGACACTCGTATAGCGAAGTCGGCTCGGGCGATCAGCCAGGTTGTTTATGACGTGTCGAGCGAAGTGGGCGACGTGCTCCATCCCAGCGTAGTTCAGCGTGTCCGCGTCGTCGGTCGGACGGTTGTAATCGTCGTGCACATCGGTAAAGAAGGCAAGAATCGGGACGCCGCTGGGATAGAACTCGTGCGTGTCGGTCGGGAGGTAGGGGGCTTTCTGAAGGACGAGATCGAGCGGCTGACGGACGTTCGCAATCTCGATCAGCTTCAGCCAGTCCGGCGACGAGCCAATCGCCTGGAGGATCAACCGGCCGTCGCGCAGCCGACCGACCATGTCAAAGTTGACGTAAGCGGCGATCCGACCCAGCGGGCAGGGCGCGTGGCGAACGAAATGTGTCGAGCCAATGACACCGATCTCCTCGCCGCTCCAGCAGGCGAAGATCAGACCTCGCTGGTTGGTTTGAGAGTTCGCTTTGCGGCGAACCTCCGCCAACTCCGCGGCCAGCTCGAGCACCGTGGCCGTCCCGGAAGCGTTGTCGTCGGCACCGTTGTGAATCCGGTCCTCCTCGCCCGCGCGGGCTCGCGAGCCGACCTCTCCAAATCCGATGTGATCGTAGTGCGCGCCGATCACCACGTAGTCCTCCGCGATTTCCCCATCACCCACCGGCGGCAACAAACCGACTACGTTGCGGCACGTGCCCTCCTTGCGAGCCACGTGCGCGGAGAGGTCTACGCTTGCTCGTGGTTTGAGCTTCGTGAAATGGTCTGGGATCTTGCCCTGATCGAGCATCGTCTGAAGCTCGCCAAGCGTAACACCCGTCTCAGTGAGCAACGCCCGGGCAGCCGACGTCGTCACTGACGCCGCCACGATGCCCGCGTCGGAGCCGCTCGAGCCAAGTGGCAGAAGTGAGCCGGTCCCCGATGTGTTCGGTCCGATGACCAGCAGGAACCCCGCCGCTCCACGTTTCAGTGCTTGCTTTGCCTTGTACCTCGGGCCGGCATAATGAAGAAAGCGGATTCGCTCCTCGGTGGTGATCCCGGCCGGTACATCGTCGAAGACCAACACGATCTTGCCGCTGACATCGAGACCCTTGTACGAGTCGTACGCCGTCTTGCCGGGTTCCTCGGGAATGACCAAACCGTAACCGGCACAGACGACGCCACCGACTGCGTTTCCGTTGCTGGAGAACGAGAGCGGTCGGTAATCCTTGTCCAGTTCGAGCGAACGCGGTGATCCGCCGGAGGTGACGGCGAGATGGCTCTTGTCAACCACAACCTCGACGCCGGCAGGGTATGGAAACTCCTGGAAGTATGTTCCATCGTCGCCGAGCGGCTCGAGCCCGGCCTCCTTGAATCGGGTCGCGATATACTCACCCGCCTTGTGAGCGCCGTCCGACCCCGTCATGCGACCCTCGAGCCCGTCGGATGCCAAAAAGCTGACATGCTCGTAAAGGTCATCCTGTGTAATCGCCGGATCGAATCCGACCTTGTACTTCGGCGGCGGCGCATCGGGCCAGCCCGTCATCGGCGGCTCGCCGAAGCTTGGTTCGGGCTCGGGTGTTCCTCGCGGCGGTGCCGCCTTGATGGCAGCCAATGCGGTTTCGTGATCCCAATCCGCCATGAAGATGTGCCCAGTCCGCTCGCCCCGCGTTGCACGGTTGGTCGTCCAGGAAAGGCGTCCGCTGTCTGGGCTGAAGACGGGCAGGCCGTCGAACCCGTCCGTGTAGGTGACCCTCACGGGTTGCTTCTCGCCCATCGCGTCAACGATGAACAGTTCGAAGTTTGAGAACCCCAGTTTGTTGGAGGCGAAGATCGCGTACTTACGCGAGGGGTGCATGTAGGGTGCCCAGGACATCGATCCGAAATCCGTGAGCCTTCGCTTCTCGGTCCCGTCGATTTTCATCGTGTAGATGTCTGCGACCATGCCGCTTTCTTCAAAGTGGCGCCAGATGACCCGATCGTTCTCTGCCGCGAAGAACGGACCGCCGTCGTAACCGGGCCAGTCGGTCAACCGACGCTGGTTCGAGCCGTCGGCGTTCATGACGTAGAGCTCGCCGAAGGCCTGCGGCTGCTTGTCCCAGATCTTTCGATCCTTCTCGCTCAGATCTTCGAGGGGATAGGCGTCGCGCGTGGAGCAAAACACGATGTGCTTGCCGTCGGGTGCGTAGGCGCCTTCCGCATCGAAACCGAAAGCATCGGTCAGACGTCGCATGTTCCGACCACGTTGATTGCAAGAGAAGATGTCGTAATGCTCGTCATATACGAAGGGCGTATGGCCGGAGGATCGACTCGGGCGCTCCTGATATTCCCGACCCTGTTTGTCTCGCGCCTGCGAATCGAGGTGCGTCGAGGCAAAGAGAACTTCGTTAGTGCCCGGCCTGAAGAACGAACAAGTCGTCCTTCCCACGCCGGGCGACACCAGACGTGAACGCCCCGTCACAAGATCGAGGATGTAAATCTGAAAGAACGGGTTGTCGCGATAGCGCTCCGACTGCAGGATCATTTTCGTTCCGTCGGGTGAGAAGTAACCCTCTCCCGAGCGTCGCCCTTCGAGGGTCAGTCGGTAGGTGCGTGAGATGAACCGATCACGCTGATCCGCCGCCTTCGCGTGCTCCGGCCAAGTGCCGATCGTGCCAAGAATGACGGCCGGCAATAATCCAACGAGCATTGTTCTTCTGTGAGTTGACATATGCAGCTTAGACTCCCCATCTCGAGACACGTAGGTTTCCCACTTGGGCCCACATGCAAAACGCCCGCCACTGTCGCATCTGCAAGCGGCACGCAGCCACCCCATCACGAGGCGGGTTTCCGGAAAACGCACAGCGTAGCAAGTAAACCCGGTCGTGTACACAAGCAGACTGGAAAGCTGAATCAGCGACCACCGGCGGAGGCGGTGGTATGAGGAAGGCCCCTGAAATGGGCCGTGCAGTCACGCGGTGGGCAGTGCCCACCCTACTGAATCTCTTTGAGTCGCCCAACGCCCTCTTGTCCCGGAGGGACATGTGAGCAGGTGCCCCGTCCTTTTCGTTAGAAAAGGGTGGGGAATGGATTGAGCAGCCGAAGACATCTCGAACAACCGTCCGTCCCCCACCCTTCGCTCCGCGAAGGACGGGGCACCACGCGATTTATCGCGGGGTGAATCGGTGGCGGATGAGTCCAAGTCCCGGAGGGACGACTGAAACGTGTAGGGTTGGCACTGTTCACCGCGTGACTCAATCGTCCCTCCGGGACTCCAACGGATTGAAGAACATCGCCATCCCCGGCATGAATGCCGGGGCTATTCTCATTCCGTCCCTCCGGGACGAGACGCGCGGCTGTCACGGTGAGTCGCTCGACGCGCGCAGATATCTGCACTCACGAGCACAGCAAGATAAAACTTGTTCTAGGGTAGGCCCGGTATGAGCGCGTCGAGTGAACCGGTCGCGTGTGTGAGGCTCGATCCGACCACTACCAGCATTCCCAGCATGGCGACCCAACCCACGAGGGCAAACCCGCTGCTGAGGATACCGGTCCAGGCCCAGCCGGCACCGGGCATCCTGACCCCATCGCGCTTCGCCCGACCGATGCGCACGAGGCTGCCGATGCCCAGCCCCAGGCCGATGACCTGCGAGATCACCGGTATGATCGCCGTCAGCCCGCAGACGGCTGACGCGATCGCCATGCGATCCGTCTTGACCCCTACGATCGCGTGGTTGGGATCGCCGATGAAGCCGGGACCGACCGGTAATTGATCCGACGGGACAGGTGAGATGGCCGTGCTGAGCGGACGGGCTGTGGGTATGGGTAGTGTCTCGTTCATGAGCGCAATGTCCGACCTTGACCCAGCCGGAACCCTCCCTTGCCACCAAGGGTACAATACAGACAGCCTCAAGGGGTCTGGAGGGTCACAGGTCATCCCCGCGTAGGGCACGATCACCCACGATAGTATCAGGCCGAAATCGCTTGCGAGGTTCCGGTCGGGCGCAGAGTCCCAGGTAGCCGTCCTTCCTGCCGGCGCACACACAACGGATGCGCGACAACAACTCTTGTAGGGTATGCGTACGCGTTGGCACGCACGGATTGGCCAAGAGCACCCGATCGGCTTGCCCCCGTCGATTCACGTGAAACGTGGCACGAACGCGCTGTCACGGGAATCAGAACGAAATCTTCACGCGAACACCGCCGATGATCGAGTCACGCGCATCCTTTCCACCGCCGGGATTGGTGATGATCTGAAGGTCCGGCGTGATCACGCACCAGCAGGCCAGATGATACGCATAATAGAGTTCGTAGATCGTCTCGCGGTCCGTACGGGAGTTGATGTTGTGCCGTAGCGTCTTGGACATGATGCTCTGGGCCACGCCCAACGCAAGCACGTCCTTGTCGCGTGACGGGATGAGGCCCTGATACTGAGCACCGACCGACCAGAAGTGGTTGATCCCGTTGTACTCAGGATGGGCGAAACCGTAGCGGAAAAACGCACCGAGACCCTGTTTGTCCTTCGGCTCGCCGTTCTCCTTCAAGAGGAGCTGGTCGAACGTGAGGTACCATCCGGTGTGTCCGCGTTTGCTACTCCCCGACAACCTTCCGCCGAGCGTGTCGATGAATCGAGCCCTCTCCCGGCCGTCATACCACCAGCCGATGGCGTAGTTGCCGGGCAGGTCGCCGTTCGCGCTGGAGAACTTCGGGCGGAGGTTCAGCTCCCAGATGCCGATGTAGTTGGCCTGGTCGTGGAAGGCCTGGTTGCTGTCAAACCCGCGATAGGGGTCGGTCTGATCCGCGTCGAGTCCGAGCATGCGGAAGTCAATGAAGTCGGAGAACTTGATCTTCATGTATCCGCCCAGCGATTTGCGGTGCGGCACGGTGGGGTTACGGCTTAACGCCGCGTTGCTGAACTGATCCCACGGCAGTTTTGCGTAGGCGGGAATGTCGACAAGATCGGCCACCGTCAAGAGGCGCCCGAGCCGGAACTCCAGGACGTCGTCGAAGAACCGCTGGCCATACCACCACTTGTCAATCCAGAACTCCTCGTCGCCGCCGCTACCGTAAACGTACTGCTCCGGTCCGAGTGAGCCGACGTCCGCCTGGATACCGTTGTTCCATCCGGATTTGCCTCGAATAAAGAAGGAACCGCCGGGAACCCATCCCATCTTGTCCAGATCGATCAACAGGTTCATGCGCAGGTCGGCGGAACTGGCGTTGGCGTTGTGCGTCTCAATCCCACCCCGGAAGTTCTGGAAGAACCCCGTGGTCAGTGAACACGTCAGATTGATGCCCTTGTCCTTAAGCTCGGTGCGCAGACCACCCCAATCTCCCGTAAGCGGATGGCCACTGCAAAGCCAATTCGGACCGCCGCACTTCGAACAGTCCGCCGGGGCGTCGGCGTCCTCGAAGTCAACGTCCGAGCCTCCCGCGTTCTCGGGCGTCTGCTGCGCCTGAACGACATACGTCCCGTCAAAGCTCAAGGACAAAGGGGCCGGTGCCAAGTCCGTGAATGCGCCAGGGCTGCCGTCGGCGCCACTGGCCCACCCGGCTGACAGGCTAACGACGACAAGGCAGGTTACGATCGTTATCGTAGTTCCAATCCGTTTGGGTCCGACCATACTTTGACTCCTTGATTGCTCGTGTCCGGCGTGGACTCGTGCGGACCATGCACCATCCCCGCACCAGGATCTCCGTGCTGCTCTGTGAACTCCACGATGCTCAGAGGGAGGGAATGACAACAGCGAGCGACCGAAGGCGACCGCGCAGAAGCCAGCCACATCGCACGTTGCCGTTCCCACCGGAACGCTTGACCAAAACGTCAACCCGCTCACCGGCAGGCGTCCGCCGGCGCAACTTTCCAGGACAGTTTACGCCCGCGCCGTCTCCTTCGCAACAGGAAGCCGGCGCGAGCATCGAATCGGAATGCGGAACAAGACAGGGCCCGCGGGATTATAGCACTCTCCGAATTTGTGTAGCGGGCACGGGGCGAGAAACCCAGGAGAAAAGGGTTGTTTCACCGCTACACGAAAAAAGAGCTTGCTCTAAACCCACGAGCCCTGTGAATTCTTCAGATCACGCGACCATCGGGCGCGATTCGTGAACCGGCGCTCAATCAGCCATCGCGGCCGCTTGCTCCAGGGTCTTCGGCCTTGGGGCTTTGAGCATCAGAGCTAGCGCAGCCGCCACCAGACAGGCAATGCCCGCGATAATGAACGGCATCTTCCAGGCATTGACGTCGCCCGCGGCCGTGTCTTTGAAGTACCCGGCGATCTGCGGGCCGGCGATCCCGGCAATCCCATAGGCCAAAAAGACCCACGGGTAGTTCGATCCAATGTTCTTGTTACCGAAGAAGTCGGCAGTCGCAGCGGGGAATAGCGCGAAGTTTCCGCCGAAATTGAATCCGATCACACAAGCACCGACAATGAGCCCGATCTCCGTTGCGCCGACCTTGAAGAAGACCAGCATCATCACGCCCTGGATCAGGCACATGAGAAACAACGCCGCCTTGCGACCGATCTTGTCGGACCCAATGCCCCAGATGATTCTTCCGAGCCCGTTGAGAATCGCATACCAGGCCATGGCGGTTCCAGCGATCGTTCCGGCCACCTTGGCATCACTGGCAACCTCGCTGGCCACGAGGCTGTCGGTTCCGAACAGGCGGATACATCCGATCACCATCAGCCCGGCCATCGCCGAACCCGTGAACATGGCGAGCAGGCCCCAGTACTGCGGCGTCCTAGCCATCTGCCCGGCTGTGAGATCCAAACCGACGGTCGCCTTCCCGGCGCCGCCCGTCGCGGTTGCCTCAGGGTTCCACCCGGCGGGCTTCCAGCCCTCGGGTGGGTTGACCATGACGATACTGCCCAGCACCACAAGAACCAGGAAGACGACACCGTAAATCAGGAAAACACTCTGGACGCCCGGAAGGCCAAACAGGCTGGTTGTGTTGAGCAGGCCGCCGAACCAACTTCCCGCCAACTTGACCCAGATCGTCGCTCCGAAACCGAATCCCGCAACCGCCAGACCCGTGATCATGCCCTTCTTGTCCGGGAACCACTTGACGCCGACGGCAATCGGTACGACGTAGGCCAACCCGATGCCGGCGCCGCCGATGATCCCAATGCAGATAAGCTGTGATACAAAGGTCTTGCCGATCAACCCGCCCAGGATGTACCCGGCGCCGAGCACCACGCCGCCGACGGCCGCCACCGTGCGCGGGCCGACTTTGGCCTGCCAGCGCCCCGCGAACAGCATCACAAACGCGAAGGTCGCCAACCCGGCCGAGAAGATCCACTGCGTCTGGGTGGCGGTGAAGCCATATCCCCCGTCGGTTGGGCTGGCCTTTAGAGATGTGGTGAACACACTCCAGGCATAGATCGCCCCAAGGCACAATTGAATCAGAATGGCACCGGCCACCACGAACCACCGGTTCATGACCTTCGCATTGTCCATCAATCCATCTCCTGCAACCGTGAGTAAGCCATCCAGGACTCGGCCGGTATGACGGCGATAGAACCACCCTGACGAGCCGCAGGCTTCAGCCTGCGCGGACTGTCCTACTTGGAGCACAGGTGTGGCAAGCCGCGTGCCACCCGAGCCCATGGCTGACCATCGTCCAAGCTCGTTAGCCCGTTAGCCATGACTCCGTGCCCTGATATCCGATCCACGCCCATCGCATGGACTCATAGGATCGGGCGTTCGTCAAACCGCCACAGACCGGCCTTGCGAGCCGCTTCGTAGGCGATTTCTATCTCCGAGGGCGTTGGGCGTCTATTGATCTCGTCATACGCAACCTCGTCCGCGGGTAGGCCAACACTCGCTCCGTTTTTCTGCCGCGCCGGGACCGCGCCCACCTCATGCGACGGCTGGTACTGCCCCATGATGTTGAGGTGGGTATTCTTCGACACCTCCGCTGCCAACCAGCGGAAGATATCTCGGCTGTCTTCGAGCATCCCGGGCATGACCAGGTGGCGGACCAGAACGCCGCGACAAGCGACGCCATCGGGCGTGAACCGAAGGTCGCCTACCTGTCGGTGCATCTCGCGGATGGCTTCGCGGGCGCGTTGGGGGTAGTCCTCGGCCTTCAAGAGCCGCGCCGATGCGGCGTTGGACCAGAGCTTGAAGTCCGGCATGTAGATGTCCACCAAACCGTCCATCAGCCCGAGAGATGACAGGGCGTCATAGGCGCTGGTGTTGTAGACGATCGGCAACGTCAATCCCAGGTCGATGGCGAGGGCCAATGCCTCGACGATCTGAGGGACGATGTGCTCCGGTGTGACCAGATTGATGTTGTGGCACCCCTCCCGCTGGAGGGCCAGCATCAAACCGGCGAGTTCGTTCGCATCAACCTCGTGCCCGTCCGGGGCTTGTGAGAGGTCCGCGTTCTGGCAGAAGACGCAGTGCAGATTGCATCCGGAGAAAAAGATCGTGCCCGATCCACGCCGCCCGCGAAGGCAGTTCTCCTCGCCCATGTGGGCGAATGCGGAGGAGACGCGGGCACGCCGGCCGATGCGGCAGTTGCCGGGCTGGTCGGCCATGCGATCTACCCGGCACTCGCGCGGGCAGGCGCGGCACCGCGGAGATCCTGTGTCACGATCGCACACGCGCAGCTCGTTCAGTGCTGTCTCGACGCGATGGGGCAGGCTCTTCCGGACGTCCGGCTCGAGGTAGCACGCCGCGGAGCGCTCCACAATGAATCGATTGTCACGAGCGTACGACATAGGCGTTATGCCCGTCGATAAGCGAACGATGGCGACCGTCTTGCGAGCAACGGCGTCGGCCGCCGCCGGACCTTGGTTCGTCCCTCGGGATTGGGAACCAGGCGCCAGGCGGGAGAATATGTCTGGAAGACCAATCCGACCAGTAGGCTTATAATGCGAAACGAGGTCCGACGCACGCCGCTTCGACCGACCATGTGGCCGTGCAGGCTGCGAACGACCCGCTACTGACGACTGATTACTGAAAACTGACAACTGATGACTCTCCCATGAACGCCATGCTGCTTGAAAACCCCGGTCCCATCGAAACGGCGCCGCTCCGCCACGTGGAGCTCGACACACCCAAGCCACAAGCCAATGAGCTTCTGGTGAAGGTGCATGTGTGCGGCGTCTGTCGCACGGACTTGCACGAAGTTGAAGGTGAGCTGCCGATGAAGCGCTCGACGGTCATTCCGGGGCATCAGATCGTCGGGACCGTTGCCGACCTTGGTGCGGCGGCGGGTCGGTTCAAGATCGGTGATCGTGTTGGGGTCGCGTGGCTTCACGAAACGTGCGGAAGTTGTCACTTCTGTTCCACGGATCGAGAGAACCTGTGCGGCCAGGCCCGGTTCACCGGATGGAACGCCAACGGTGGGTATGCGGAATACGCCACGGTCCCGGAGGCGTTTGCCTACGCGGTTCCCGACGGGTTCCCTGACGAGCAGGTGGCGCCGTTGCTGTGCGGTGGCATCATCGGCTATCGAGCATTGCGATTGAGCGGGATTCAGCCGGGGCAACGTCTCGGTTTGTACGGTTTCGGCGCTTCCGCCCACATCGCGATTCAGGTGGCGACACATTGGGGTTGTGAGGTGTACGTTTTCACTCGTAGCGAGGCCAACCGCGAACTGGCCCGGTCACTTGGCGCGGTATGGGCCGGCGGTGCTGATGATGATCCGGGTGCGAAGATGCATGCCTCTGTCATCTTCGCGCCGGCGGGACCGCTTGTTCCTGCTGCCCTTGAGGTTCTTGAACGAGGCGGGACGCTCGCGCTCGCCGGCATTTACATGAGCGATATCCCGCCGATGGACTACACACGTCATCTCTATGACGAACGATGCGTCCGCAGTGTAGCCAACTCCACGCGCCGCGATGGTGAGGAGCTTCTGGCGCTGGCAGCCGAGATTCCGATTCGTACATCGACAACGGTTTTCCCTCTCGAACGGGCCAATGAGGCCTTGCTGGCGCTTAAGACGGGCGGGATCTCCGGGGCGGCCGTCCTGGCCGTGGGACGATGCGAATAGCGCATGGCGACTTGTGGGGACGTATCAGCGCCGAATGAAGAACGGCGAAGCGGCTTTTCAATTCTTACCGCCAGAGGTGGTGGATTCCCGAACGATTCAGGTATTGGGCGATGTCTCAGTCGAGGCATTCTCAGCGTCGAACGGCAGGAGTATGGTGAACACGGTTCCCTTCCCGACCGTACTCTCAACTTCGGTCCGCCCGCCGTGGGCCTGGACGATCTTCCAGGCAACCGCCAATCCCAAACCCGTGCCCTTCCCCGGGTCCTTGGTCGTGAAGAACGGATCGAAGATCGACTCGCGGATGTCGTCGGGAATCCCGCATCCAGTATCGCTGATTCGGACAAGTAGCTCCCCGCGTTCCTTACTGTGACGTGTCTCGATCGTGATGGAACCGTGTCCATCCATGGCGTCAACCGCATTGAGGATGATGTTCATGAAGACTTGCTGCATCTGTGACTCGTCCATGACGGTCGTTGGCATGTTCGGATCGAACCTTCGGGCGACCTTCACGTCATGGAAAATGGCCTGGGTCTCCAGCAGCGCGAGCGTGCGGGCGAGGACCTGATTGACGTTCGCCGGGGCCATGTCCGTCTCGCGCTGACGGGAGAACTCAAGCAGTCCGGTGACAATCTTGCGGCACCGGACCGCCTGTCGGACAATCTCCTCGAGATCCTCGCGATGCGAATCGTCCGGCCGGAGGT
Organism: uncultured Phycisphaerales bacterium; assembly: GCA_965371725.1. Taxonomy (GTDB): domain Bacteria; phylum Planctomycetota; class Phycisphaerae; order UBA1845; family UBA1845; genus CBDUZO01. The sequence goes on along the minus strand of CBDUZO010000001.1, from coordinate 73,617 downwards.
CCTCCGCCACAAGCGATGCGAAGGTCAAGATGCCGCCGAGAGGATTGTTGATTTCATGGGCCACACCTGCTGCGAGCTGGCCGACCGATGCCAATCGTTCCTGACGGGCTGCCTGTGCCTGAACGCTGGACAACTGCTCCGATCGCTCCTGGACCTTTTGCTCGAGGGTCTTGCCCCACTCCTCCAGCTCGACCTTCATGCGACTGATGCGATCGAGCATGTTGTTAAAGGAAGCGGACAGCAACCCCAGCTCACTTCGATCGGTGGTTGCTCGCACGCGTCGGCTCAGGTCGCCGGCTGCGATGCTTTGCGAAACGGAGACCATCTCCTCGACCGGGCGGACCAGGCTACGCGTCAGGAAGTAGGTCACGACGACAATCAACAGGAAGCAGAACAGCGCGATGCCGGCAAAACTGAGGGTTACTCTGTCGCGGACGGCCGTGAACGGTTGCGTCGACAACCCGACCGCGAGCATTCCGATCCGCTCGCCGGCCAGGTTCGTGATCGGTTCGTAGGCCGTGATGTACGATTCGCCGGCGATAAGTGCCCGCTCACTCCGCGGTCCGCCTTGCCTCATCACGGCAGCGTAGACTTCCGGTGTCGCTTGTGTACCGACAACCGCTCGCCCGTCCGCGCCGACAACCGTCGTGGAAACGCGCACATCATCCTGAAAGACCGTGGCCGTAACACGATACCGCGTCGGAGTGTTCGAGTTGGGTGCCATGGCTGCGTCAATCTGATCGACAAGCGTTCGGGTCTTTCCCTTGCGGCGGTGGACGTTCGACTCATTCAGAACCTGACCGGCGTAGACGACCGCCATGATCCGGCCGTCTTCGTTCCTGACCGGCGCCGCCGCGAGCAGCGCCATCCCCGCCTTGCTCGCCGGATTCACACCCTGAGCGGTAGAGCGCGACTCGGCGTCGGACGAGAGTCTGACGACCGTCTGTTCTGCCAGGTCCGGTCCTTCCATCTGAAGGATTCGCAGAGGAATGAGTTCCGTCCCGGATGCCGGATCACCTTGAAGGGCGCGATCGATCGGCGTAACACCGGTTACGTTGTCACCCGTGCTGCCGAGGCCGGACGTTCGCAGGATCACCTCACCGGCTGCATCGGTGACCGATAGGAAGTCCAGACCATGTTCTCGTCGGACCTGATCCAAGTATCCCGCGGCAGTTGACGGATCACCGGCTGTCGTCGCGTCTTGAAGCCGCGTGCTCGAGGCTACCATGTCGACGACCTGGCGCAGCTCTTCCGTGCGGTGGGAATAAATGGTCCGCGCGAGCGATAATCCGAACGCGGTTTGCTGTCCGGCCTGTTGCAGCAAGGCCTGACCGGTCACGTGGATTCCGATGATTGACGTGGACAGACCGCCCAGAATCAGGATCAGCGAGTAGCTGATTACGATGCGAGACGTCAGTGAATGTGTCCAGCGTGCGGGTTCCATCAGAGTATCATTGTCCGTCGGCCGCGTCGTCGGTTGTGGCTTGCGGAAGCGCAACAGTGAAGGTCGAGCCTTCACCGGGGCTGCTGGTGAGCGTGATCCGTCCACCCAACTCCTCGGCGATCTTTCGGCAAATGGGCAACCCCATGCCCGTACCGCCCGCACCCCCGCCCTGGATACGATAGAACTCCTCGAAAATGTGCTCCCGGTCCTCGGCGCTGATGCCCGGGCCGCTGTCAGTGACCGACAGAGTGACCGTCCGATCGTCGCTGTCACCTTTGATCCATACCTGGCCGTCCGGATGATTGTATTTGACGGCATTGTTGACCAGGTTGGCCAACAACATTCGAAGGGCTATGGCATCTCCAATCACAGGTGGAAGGTCATCCGACAGCTCGTTGCGGATCACAACGTTTCGGTCATCGGCGGCCGCAACCGTCTCCACCACGTCGGGCGCAAGCTCCTGCCATCGTACCGGCTTTCGCTCCGTCGCCAATTGTCCTCCCTCGACCTTGGAGATCGTCAGCCAGTCATTGATTACCTGCAGCATCCCGGCGATCTTTGCGCTCGAGCGGCTGATCCACTGACGCTGCCGCTCCGGAAGCTCATCACCAGACTGATAACACAGCACATCGAGATATTGCTGAACCGCTCCGAGGGGGGACTTCAACTGATGAGAAACGAAGGTGACGAACTTGCGGGCCTGTGTCTCCTTCTCCTTGCGCAGTCGCTGGGTCTCCATCACGAGCCGTCGGTGCTCCATACCGCGCGAGAGGATGACGCGGAGCTCCTCGGCGGTAAACGGTTTGGGGAGGAAGTCGTAGGCGCCGACTTTCATCGCATCGACGGCCGTGGTGACCGTCGCAAAGCCTGTGATCACGATGGCGACCACATCCGGGTTGCTTTGCTTGACCTTCTCGATGACTTCCATGCCGTCCATCCCCGGCATCTTCAGGTCAACGATGATCAGGTCAGGGTTTGCCTCCTGAATCCGCGCTAATCCCGAGGGACCATCCGGGAATGTTTCGACTTTGTAGCCCGCACGCTTCAGTGCCGCCTCACAGGCGCGGCGCATGGCTGGATCGTCGTCGATGACGATGATGGGTGTGTCGTCCGTGATCCCCGCACTCATGTCCGCTGACTCCGCTCCAACGACCCTTGGGGTCTCGGCCTCCGGAATGGACGCCGGCGGTCTACGCCTCGGACGGCCGTGAATACGCCGCGTCGGGCCGTCAGACCGTAAGACGTGACTGCGCTCGAGCCCGGTGCCTGATTCCAGGCCGCTGAGGGCTGCACGCCTAGGTGTCCAACATACGTTGCACGCATTGCAGGAATTGCGGGATATCGAGTGGTTTGGTCATGTACGCATCGGGCGTAATCATGCCGACCTCGCCGGCCATCGGATACCGGCTGGCGGGGTCATCGCTAATCGAGGAGACCATGATGACGGGAACCTGGCGCGCGCTGTCGTCTCCGTTGTGGGATTTGAGCGCCTGGACGACCGAATATCCTTCAACCGGGCTCTCCATCATGACGTCAAGGACGATCAGATCGGGCCGGTTCGTTTGCGCGGCTTCGAGGCCTGCGCGGCCGCTGTTCGCCTCCGCCACCTCGTACCCCTCGCCTTCGAGCAACGCGCGAGTCGAGGCGCGGTAATCGGCATCGTCGTCGATGATCAGGATTCTGGTTTTGGATTCTGCCTCTGCCGACATGGGCATGGTCTCCGTGTCAAGAATCAGCATCCAAGCGGCGGGGGGGCCTCGCCGATGATCGGGCATCACGCGGTACGATGAGGGAGGAAACCCGCCAACAGCGATGATCCGTCATGGGCAAGCTCAACCCCGCGCACATTTCCCAGGTTCAAGGCACCCTAGCCCTGGAAGTTGAGAACGTCAACCTGGACCGACACGAACCCGGACATCCGCTTCCGGGGGGTCCCGTTGCATCTAATCCGCCGGTTCTGCGGGCGTCGGCCGCCCCGATCCCGCCAGCAATCTTCGGATACAGTCAAGGAACGCCGGGATGTCGATGGGCTTGGCCAGATAAGCATCCGGCGTGATCCGGGACGTATCGCCGATCCAACCAAGGAGCCTATCCGGGGGCAGTTCCATCGACGACACCATGAGGATCGGTGTGTTCGCCAAGTCGCGGTACTCCGGTGCGAACTTGATCGCCTGATTGACTGAGTACCCGTCTTGCAGGCCCTCCATCATGACGTCCAATACGATCACATCGGGGCGGTGTGTAAGCGCGGCGGCCAGCCCTTCTCGACCGCCGCAGGCCTCGACCACCTCGTACCCTTCGCTTTCGAGCAACGCCCGCGCCGACGCGCGATAGTCGTCGTCGTCATCGATTACGAGGACTTTGTCCATCTTGCTCATCGCCTTCCAGCTCGGCTGACAATCCCCGCCGCCAGGCGCCTTCGGGGCGTCTGTCCAACCTCTGCGGCGGCCCGTCGTTGCCCGGTGCCGGCAGGATAGGCTCTTTGGACAGGGTCTCCGCACTCACTAAGTGGGGTGGCACGTGCCGTGCCAACGGATTCTTGCTCGCCAGAGGGCGGGCGTGCGCTTATGATGTCGGAGCGGCTGGCCGGCGCGATGGAACGTCCGGCGCAGTTGGAAGCCGTGCGATCCTCCTGCCGGGAGACTCGAGCAATGGCGGGTGAACATATCATAATCATCGACGATGATCCGGACGTGCGTGAAGCCCTAACGCTCATGCTGGAACCGGCCGGCTACCGGTTGACCTGTTGCTCGACCGGGCCTGAAGGGACGGCGGCCATTCAGGCTGAGCCTCCTGATGTGATCCTTTTGGACATCATGCTGGCCTCTCCCACGGAGGGGTTTCACCTCGCGTATGAGCTGAAGAAGGACGAGGCGATCGCGAAGATTCCGATCATCATGATCTCGGCGATAGGCCAGACCATGGGGATGGACTATGCCAAGGAGCTTGGAAGCGACTACGTCCCGGCTGAGAAGTTCCTGGACAAACCGCTCAAGGTCGACGTCGTGCTCGAAGCGGTCCGGGAAGCCCTTGCGAAGCGGGACAACCCATAGGTTCCTTGATCTGCCGCAGCAGCCATGCATGGCAACAGAAGCCTGACTCCTCGCCTCCTTCCTTATGGGACGCTTCGCATCGGCGTTCTGCTTGCGATGGTGCGCCATCACTGGTTCATCCGCGTCCGGTGGCTCGTCGCCCTGGCCACGATCCCATTTCTGGTGGTGGAAGCGCTTCAGGTTCCCGACTTTCATAGACCCGCGCAGCTTCCGTTGTGCATTATCGTGCTCGCGCTGGTGAACTTGGCGTGGACGGTTGTCGGGCGGACTGTGCTGACGGAGGACATGGACGATGACGCGATCGTACCGGCGGTCGTGCGTCGCGTCACATTGTTCGCCAACGCCCAGATGACGGTCGATCTCCTGCTGTTGACCGTGATCCTTCGCTACTCAGGCGGCATCGAGAACCCGATGTCGGTCTTCTACCTGTTCCACATGCTGATCTCCGTGCTCCTGCTGACGCCCTGGAATGCCTCGCTCCAGGGGTGCTGGGCACTTCTGTTGTACAGTGCGCTGGGGGTGGGGGAGTGCGTGGGCCTGATACAGCCTCATTATCCTTTTTTGGCCTCGACTGCGGATTCCCAGTTGCACACGGATTGGACCTACGTCCTGTGCGGGATCGGCGTGCTGGCGGCGGGCGTGGCGGGAACGTTGTATTTCACGTACCAGATATCGCATCGACTCGACGCCCAGGAACGGGACCTGCAGATTGCGAACGCGAACCTCATGCGTAGCCAAACGGCGATCCAGGATCTCCAAGGGCGGCGATCGCGGTTCATGTTGACAGCCGCCCATCAGCTTAAGGGGCCCCTGGCCGGCATTGAGACCCTCGCCGGGCTGATTCGCGACCGTGTGGTCGACGCGGACGCGGTGCAGGGCATTGTGGCGAGGATTATCGCTCGTTGTCGACAGGCGATCGTGCAGGTCACCGAGTTGCTCACGCTGGCTCGTGTCCAGGACGTGCCCGTTTCCGAGCATCGGCAGGCGTCCACCGATGTCCACCAGGTTGTCGCAAAGGTGGCGGAGCAGTTCGCGGACCACGCGAGTGCCAAAGACATCGACATGCGCGCCGACTCGACCGTCACGGGTCCCGCACGCGTCGCGGTCGAGGCACGTGATCTCGAAGATTGCCTGGCCAACCTTGTCGACAACGCGATCAAATACACGCCGCAGGGCGGCTCCGTCCTGATCACCACTTCGGGCGATTTGGGCACCGTGGTCATCTCCGTGAAGGACACTGGAATGGGAATTGCAGAGGGTTCGGCGGACGACCTCTTCGACCCGTTTCGGCGGGGCAACCTGGCCTTGGCAGCCGGTATCCCCGGATCAGGGTTGGGTTTGGCGATTGTCCGGGAGGTCGTCGAGCAGGCGCACGGACGGATTGACGTGCGATCCGTCCTGGGTGAAGGATCTGAGTTTACGCTGAGGTTCCCGAGGCACGACACGCCAAATTCGGCGGTACGTGGGACTCGGACGACGACATTGCGCAAACCCACGTCACCTGCCGCCGAGACACAGGATTGACGGCAGGGATCCTTGCCTTTCATGTGGCCAAGGGCGTGTGGCGGTCGGCGTGACCTTCCGTGATCGTGGGTCGCGGGCGTTGGCAGCCCCGGTTCTACCGTCCATCGTGGTGTGTTCGTTCAACGACGGCCAAACCGGTTACTCAGGAGCAGAGACCGATGCTCGACCGCGTTGTATCGCGAAACCGGCTTCTCCAACTTGTCGATGAGCTTGCGCTTTCCCGCCGGATTGTTGGTCCGGTAAAGCGGTTCGACCGCCATCTCTACGAGCCCGTTGATCGAGCGAGCAAGCTGGACCTTGACTTCAAGTACTGCGTCTATAGCCCCAAGGCGGCGCTGTTTCCCGCCCATCAGGCCCTGTTTACGTTCAAGACGGGGCCGGGTGCGTTCGAAACGAGCCCGGTGTACGACGAAACCCCGTTGGCGCTCGTGGGCGTGCACCCTTGCGATATCAATGCGATTCGCCTGCTGGACCACGTCTTCGCCAACACGAACCGCGATGAGCATTACCTTTCTCGACGAAGGCAGACATTCATCGTCGGGATCGACTGCTCTGCACCGTGCACCGACGGTGTTTTCTGCCGCGACATGCGAGCCAACAAGGCCCCCGAGGGGTCCGACCTGATGTGTCATCCGCTGCCACCGAATGGCGGATCGGACGACGTCCGGTACGGGATTGTCTTCGGGACCGACGCGGGACGGGAGTTCGTCCTTTACTCCCAGGCGGGCGGGCCGCCCACGGTTGAGGACGAACGCAGCTTCGAACAATACCTGGCTGACAAGGACCGGGCGTTTCCGGCGAAAATCCCTTATGACGTGAATACCTTGCCCGATCTGCTGGACCGCAGCTACGACTCACTCCTCTGGGAGGCAACGGCCCGACGATGCTACTCGTGCGGGAGCTGCAACCTGAGTTGCCCGACCTGCTACTGTTTCAACACGTATGACGAGCTGGAGATGTCGCTTGTGGCCGGCACGCGCAAGCGAGAGTGGGATGGCTGTCAGCTTCGGAATTTTGCCGTTGTCGCCGGCGATCACAACTTCCGGGAGAAGGCGGCTGCCCGTCTTCGTCATCGCATCTACCGAAAGGCGAAATGGGTAAAGGAGCGGGAAGGCCTGCCCGGGTGTGTGGGGTGCGGTCGATGTGATCGTGCCTGTACGGCCAAGATCAGTTCGGTCGAGATCTACAACCAGCTCGCGGAGGAGATCTGATCATGACCGCGCTCGGGCAACAGCACGTCGACGGACCGAAAAGCCTGTACGAGCCGGAAGCGGCTGAGGTGGTCTCCGTGAACGAGATGACGGATCTCGAAAACGTCTACACACTTCGGCTTGCAAGCGGTCAACCGCTCGGGCACGCGCCCGGGCAATTCGTGCAGGTGGCCTTGCTGGGCATCGGCGAATGCCCCATCTCGATCTGCTCCTCCCCGACCAGGCCCGATGCTTTTGAACTCTGCGTTCGGCGCGTAGGTGAGGTGACCGAGCACATCCACAAGCTACGCGAGGGAGATACCATCGGTGTTCGCGGTCCGTTGGGGAACGGGTTCGACGTAAACGACCTGCACGGTAGGGATATCCTGATCGTGGCCGGCGGTCTCGGGCTCGCTCCCGTCCGCTCACTCATCCAATACATCCTGGATGAGCGTGCGCGATTCGGGCAGTTTCACCTGCTTTATGGTGCCAGGGCGCCGAGCGAACTTCTCTTTCGTAACGATCTGACACTCTGGCGCGAAAGTGATGACGTCAACTTCCATATGACCGTGGACCGACCCGATGAGCAGTGGCGCGGTCGAAGCGGCGTCGTGACGACGCTCTTCAGCGAGGTGCCGAAGCTCGACCCGGCGAGGACGCGGGTTGTCATTGTCGGCCCGCCCGTCATGTTCAAATTCGTCGTGCTCGAAGTGCTCGCGCGGCGGATTCATCAGAGACACATCTACTGCTCTCTCGAACGTCGCATGAAGTGCGGCGTGGGGAAGTGCGGGCATTGTCAGGCGAACAACGTGTACGTCTGTCTTGAAGGGCCCGTGTTCCGTTACGGTGAGCTCAAGGCGCTTCGGGAGGCGATCGAATGAAGCCAAGGATAGCGATCTTCAGCCTCACGAGTTGCGAGGGGTGCTCGCTCGCGATCCTCGAGTTGGAGGATTGTCTGCTCGATATCCTCAGCGCTGTCGAGATCGTGAATTTCCGCGAGGGCATGACCGAGCGAAGCTGGGACATCGACATCGGTTTCGTCGATGGTGCGGTCTCCACGCCGGAGGACGTGAAGGACCTCGAGCATTTCCGTGAGTGCTCCAAGGTGCTGGTTGCCATTGGGGCGTGTGCCTGCCAGGGTGGGCTGAACACACTGAAGAACTACCAGGATGAGGCGGACTATCGCAAGTATGTGTATGGCGATCACGCCGAATGGTTCCCAACGAACCCGGCCCGTCCCCTTTCCGCCACCGTGGATGTCGACTACGAGCTTCCCGGCTGCCCCATGGTCAAGGAGGAGTTTCTCGAGTTCGTCAAGGCCCTATTGGTCGGGCGGACCTGGCGCCTTCCGGACGACCCGGTCTGCGTGGAGTGCAAAAGGCAGGGAATCCCGTGCCTGTACGAGAAGGGCATCATCTGTCTCGGTCCTGTTACCCGAGGCGGCTGCAACGCCATCTGCCCAGCCTATGGCTCGAAGTGCGAAGGATGCCGCGGTATCGTCCATGACGAGGCGTTGAAAGCGGCGGGTATTAACCTGCGTGAACAGTACGACGTCGACCTTCAGGACGTGTTGGCGGACCTGCGAATGTTCGGTGCCTACCAGGAGAAGACGCTGCCATGACCATGCGCTGTCGAGATTCCCGCTTGTGCGTCGTGAGGGGAGGTCCTGTGTGAAGAACGTCACGATTGACGTCCGGCATGTGACCCGCGTCGAGGGGCACGGCAACATCCTCGTCAACGTCGAGGATGGCGAGATTACGAAGATCGAGCTTCAGATCGTCGAGAGCCCGCGGTTCTTCGAGGCTTTCTTGCGCGGCCGGCGCTGGTTCGAGGCGCCGCACATCACATGTCGTATCTGTGGGATTTGCAGCGTTGGGCACACGTGTGCTTCCGTTCAGGCCATCGAGGCCGCGACCGGCATCGAGATCAGCGAGCAGGCAACGATCCTTCGCAGGCTGCTTCTTAACGGAGAGGAGTTGCAAAGCCACATTCTCCATGTGTACTTCCTGGCCGTTCCGGACTTTCTCGGCGTAGGGTCGGTCATTCCGTTGGCCACGACCCATCCTGATGTCGTTAAGCGGGCATTGAGGATGAAGAAGTTGGCCAATGACATCTGCGGTGCCGTAGGTGGCCGGCATATTCACCCGATCGCCGTTCATCCCGGGGGATTGACGCACCTGCCGCGAGCGGAGGAACTGCTTGCCCTCAAGCGTCGTCTCGAGGAGTCCCGAGCGGATTTACAGGAAACCGCGAAAACCCTCCTTACGTTCGAGATTCCGGACTTCACCCGCGAAACGGAGTTCGTGTCACTCAAGGCAACGGATGAAGGCGAGTACGCTTTCTACAACGGCAACATTGTCTCTACGCTTCAGCCCGCCCCAACTGCGGTCTCCAACTACCGTGAGCGGGTGATCGAAACGGTAGTGGAACACTCAACGGCCAAGCATTCGCGCTCGCCGCAATCGGCAAGCTACATGGTCGGCGCGCTGGCCCGCGTTAACAACAACTACGATCAATTGCATCCGGAAGCGAAAAAGGTGGCGAGTTTGCTTGGACTCGAGCCGATCTGCCATAACCCGTTCCACAACAACACCGCTCAGATCGTGGAGTGTGTACACGTAACGGAGAACTCGATCGAACTGATTGATACGTTGCTCACGCGAGGGTTGAAGGAAGAATCGCTTGTCGAGCCGACCCATTTCGGAAGGGGTGTCGGATCGAGTGAGGTACCGCGTGGGATTCTGTTTCACGAGTACGAGCTCGACGAGAAAGGCATTATCGTAGGCTCCAATCTGATTATCCCCACGGCGCAGAACCTGGCCAACCTCGAAGCCGACATGCGGGCCATGATGCCGGGCCTTCTTGACTCGGGCATGAGCAAGGAGGAAATGACGCTTCGGTTGGAGATGCTGATGCGGGCCTACGATCCCTGCATCTCCTGCGCGACCCACTTCCTCGATATCGACTGGGTGTAGTCGTCATGTCGACCGCCGTGCGAATCGTCGGATGCGGGCGATCGTCCATGGGTGATGACTTGGCCGGACTCGCGGTGGCGGACGGTCTTCTCGAGCGACATCTACCGGATACGGTCATCGCCCGCACGGAGACACCGGGCAGCGAGCTGGCCTCCGGACTCGACGGTACCATCGGGCTGCTCATCGTCGTGGACGCCGCCGCCGCGGATGTGTCTCACCCATCCGGCTCATTCGAGAGGATTGACTATCACGAACACCCCGATGCCCTTACCGAAAGGGCGCAGGGTGGTACCCACGGTCTCGGCGTATGCAGCGGTCTTCAGCTCGCGGACGCACTCGGGCAGTTGCCGAAAGATGTCTGGGTCTATGCTGTCTTCGGCAGCAGCTTCGAGCGGCGGTTGAAGCTCGGCGTACCGGTGGCGCGTGGGATCGAGACGGTCATCGACCGGATCGAGCGCGATGTTCGGTGCTGGCTGCACGCCCGCCGTGATGCAAACCCCTCGTAATGCCCGTCTAATATGACAGCGATAGATTGCTGAAAACGAAGCGAGCCGCGGGCTGCCGCAAAGCGGCTTTGCCGCGCCCGCGCGGGGCCCAGGTTTCGGCAAGTCTCAAGCCGCTTTTGAGACCGCGCAGGCTGAAGCCCGCGGCTCGTAAAACTCGTTCTAGCGCTGTCATACTAAGAAGCCCCCACATTGACCGCTTGCCACACGGCCCGCCAGGCGGGAGAATCCGTGAAGATGAGCGGTCAAGATGTGGAGTCGTCAACAACGACGGGAACCGTGGACCTTGCGGGTGCAGCCGGTGACCTCAAGTCCGCGCGCTCGGGCGATGCGCGCACACGCAGTTCCCGTGTACTGCTGGAAGTCGCTCGTCAAGTCTGTGCCGATACCGTTGACCTGTCCGGACTCACGCGAGCGGGCGAAGCTTTGCTTGCGGCGTTCGAGGCTGAGGTCGAGGGTAGCTCCTCACGCGTGGCGCTTGCCTCCGTCGCGCATCAGTTCATTGACCTGGCCCGATTGAAACCGGTGCGTCGGGCGGCCTATCCTGCCGAGTCCGGGCGGCCTGGCGGCGACTGGCTTGCGTGCGTCATGCAACTGATTGACCGAACGGATTTCACGGTCGGTCGAATGTTCAGGCAGCGCGTCGCGCAATTCCCGGACAAGACGCTTTTCATCGTGCCCCACGGCGACCAGGTAACCGAATACTCGCTGGAGCAGGTGGCGGAAATGACGGAGCGGATTGCTCGTGCTCTGTTGGCGATCTTGGGAGATGATCCGGTTGTTGCGATCTACACGCCCAATCGAATCGAGGGAGCGCTTGTTGACCTGGCATGTCTGACAAATGGGATCTTCAACACGATGGTCCCCGCCAACGCCGTCGAGTCACAGCTTCAGCACATTCTCGCCGAGTCGAAGGCTCGCATGCTGGTTGTGTCCGGCTCACAACAGCTTCAAAAGGCCGTGGTTGCCCGTGAAGCTCTACCGTCCCTCGAGTGGATCATCACGCTGGACGAACTACCGACCGCTCCGGGTGGCGGAACCATGGCACTGTCGCGCTTGCTCGACCGTGCAACCGGGGTTCCCGCGGATGTACTGGAGGACCGGCTCGCGCGAGTTCGGTCGTCCGACATTGCGACGACCATGTACACATCGGGCACAACCGGCACGCCCAAGGGCATTCAGTTTTCTCATCTGAACCTGGTGAGCAAGCGTTATGCGCGTGTGTCCGCCCTGCCGGATATCGATGAGCACGAGGTTTTCCTCTGCTTCCTTCCGTTGTATCACACGTTCGGGCGATACCTTGAGATGCTGGGCGCCGTGCATTTGGCGGCCACGTATATCTTTGCCGAGAGTGCCTCGACGGAAACGCTGATTCAGCACATGCGGCGGTTCCACCCGACCGCCATGATTTCCGTGCCTAAGAAGTGGGCCGATCTCCACCGCAGGATTGTCGCGACGGACGAACCACCGGATGACCCCGAGGTGGTGGGGGCGCTTCAAGAGCTGACCGGCGGTCGGTTGCGCTGGGGATTGAGCGCGGCCGGGCGTCTTGATCCGGCGATCTTCCGCTTCTTTCAGCGTTATGGCATTGATCTGTTGAGCGGGTACGGCATGACCGAGGCCACGGGCGGCATCACCATGACGCCGCCTGGTCAATATGTTGACGACTCGATCGGCAAAGCGCTCCCGGCGATTGAGCTTGGCTTTGGCGAGGACAGCGAGTTGAAGCTGCGAGGGCCTTACGTAAGCGATGGCTATACCAACCCGGAGGACAACGCAGCCGCCTTTCAAGACGGGTGGTTCTGCACGGGTGACATCGTGAGTACGGACGAGGTCGGCCTCCTCAGGCACGTGGACCGGAAGAAGGACATTTACAAGAACGCCAGCGGGCGAACGATCGCACCCCAGCGCGTGGAGGCCTTGTTTGCGGATTTCCCGGAGGTGTCGAGGGTCTTTGCGGTAGGCGATGGACGAGACCATGTTACCCTGCTCATCCGACCGAATCTCGAATACACGGAAGCTGAGTTCGGCAAGATGTCCGACACCGCGATGCATGAGTATTTCCGCGGTCTGGTTGTTCCATGCAACCGATTCCTGGCGCCGTTCGAGCGCGTGGTCAACTTCTCGCTGATCGATCGTGACTTCACCGTCGAGAAAGGGGAGCTTACGCCGAAGGGTTCGTTTCGCCGGGCTGTCGTGGAGGAACACTTCCGTGATGTGATCGAGCCGATGTACGCCTCGTCCACGATTGATCGGGTCGTGGACGGCTTGCGCGTGAAGATTCCCATCACGTTTCTTCAACACCTCGGCGCTACGGAGAGCGGTACGCGAACCAACGCCGATGGGCTGGTGTTCCTCGCAACCGATCAGACATTGTGCATCCGGCGTGACCCGGCGGCGGCCGACCGCGTTTGGATCGGTAACTGCTGCTATGAGGGTGTCGGTCCGGTGATCGAGCTGAACGACTGGCTTCGCTTCCCGAAACTGTGGGTCGGGAACGCCGAGCTGACACGGATGACCGGGGATAGCATTCTACTCTGGTCGCTGTCCACGGCTGACAGGGCGCCGGTGAGCAGAATGGTTTGCGTGGGTCCGGCAGATGTTGATCTGGAGGACTGCGTGACCCGGCTCGACTCCGTCCATGACACCGCGCCCAGCCTGTTGACCGTACATGCGGCAGCCGTGTGTCTGTTCGGTGGCTCGCCGGAAGTTGCGTTGCGAGCGGTGGATTGTCTCACGCGCGTGATCGCGGCGGGGTGGGTACGGTATCAGGAGTTGGCGGAATCACACCTGCGATACGCTTCAAGACATGAGAATCTCGCCGTGAGAGGCCGGGCGTTCGCAGCGCTTCTGGAACATCAGGCCGTTGACTCATTTGACGAGACGGCTTCGGTGTTCTGCGAATCGTCGCTCGATTTCCTGAGCGACGAAGCCTGTGGTCGCATGGCGAGCTTGGGGTTCACACCGCAGCGCTGGCAAGCGCTCAGCCGGGCCTTCTCGTCGCTTCGCCGGAGCATCGGCGGGATGGAGATCGCCAACTGCCCCATGAGTCTGATGGGCAACGGTGATTGGGGTTCCAACGCCGTTGAGTTTGTGCTTCACCTCATTCGTTCGCTGGGCAGGATTGCCGGTTCGCGGGAGAGCTTCTACCTGCCCATTCGCCGTGAGCTGATGGCGTGGATGCTCGCACCGGTTTCGGATTCCATCCACGACGCGGCGGCTGAGGTGATTGAGGAGTTGACCGCGTCGCTCCGGCGCCGCCTGGGCAATCGACAGATGCAGGCCGTCGACCCGGAATCACACCGCCGCTACACGTGGAACGATACGCTGCGGTTTGACGAGGGGATCAATCCGGACGAGCTCAGTAGGATAACCGGTGCCCTTTGTCGCACGAATCTCGTTCGCGAAGCGGTCTATCTTCTCCATCAGAATCGTAAGATCGATCTTGATGACCTTGCGCCGGGCAGCGTTTGGGTCAGCATGATCGGAATGCGGTTTGGGCGCAGCGTGTATCAGGTGGGGGTCCGGCTTCGCGGCGGCGAGCGATGCGATTTCATGCTCCACGTCAGGGGTGCGGCTGTTATCGAGACATTCCTTACGGACCTTCGTTTGATGTGTCTGGCCGCCGGCGTCGAGGGTGAAACGGCGTTGGCACCGCAGCTTGGCGGGTACTGGCCTGAGTATGGCCTCGCGACGGTCACGTACATCCCGGCTGAGTCCGTCGAAGCCATGCTCCGCCACATGCACGAACACCCCGACAGCGAGGTCAGGCAGCGTCTGAAAGCATCCTGGCGCCACCTCTGCTGGGCAGCTTTGACTGCGGCTTTCGAGTTTCATCGGCGAACGGAGGGGCGGTGGATGCTGACCGGTTCCCTTGCCCGTGTGATTTCTGTGCCGTTGAACGACTTTGACGAGAGCACGCGTGTCTTCTCGGTGGCCGGTTGGCGCCCGATCAGCGGTAGGCTCGATATGATTCTCGGTTTGAAGCACGGGTTCCTGGATCGTATTCGGTTCCATTTCCCCACGCTGGCTTCGGAGACGCAAGACGAGATGCTCTTCGCAGCCGCGGTCGAGGCGCTCGGGCTTGGCGAGGGAATCGCGTTTCTCAGCGGTGCGATCGCCGAAGCGGAAGGCGAGGATTCTCCGACGGACGAAACGGTCGAACTGTGTCGACGGATGAAGGTCTGGATGGGCGAGATCGAGGAATCGGGTTACATGCCCAAGGCGCTGTTCTTCGCGATCGCCCGTTATCGCGCGTGGGCGGTGCAGGTCCAGGATGCTCGGACCCATACGCGAGCGGCCCAGTTGCGGGAACTCCAGAGCAACTATCACATCGACACCGTTACGCGACGCTTCCCCGGTTCACGGCTGTGGCTTTATGCGGAGACGGTCCTGAGGGATAGCCCGCCTGGTGGGCGGAAGGTCATCGAGCAAGCCATCGACCGTCTCCGGGAGGGGGCCGACATCAAGGACGTGCTCGGCCGGCTTTACCGCGATC
This sequence comes from uncultured Phycisphaerales bacterium, assembly GCA_965371725.1. Taxonomy (GTDB): domain Bacteria; phylum Planctomycetota; class Phycisphaerae; order UBA1845; family UBA1845; genus CBDUZO01. The sequence continues at coordinate 58,430 of CBDUZO010000001.1, read as the reverse complement.
TGAAGGACAAGCTGCCTTCGCACGACCAGCAATACTTCCTGACCCGCGCCGCCTACCCGCACCTCGAGCTTGACGAGAAGGCTGAGCTCGTCACGACGTCCGAGGCGGGTCCGGGTCGGGCGGAGCTCGTGACGGCTCACGTCGATCGCACCGGCGTGGAACTCCGGATACGCCCGCTGGCAGGCCCCCGTGAGGTGGACAAGCTTCACCGCATCTTCTACGTGGGCGGGCTTGGCGGTGGTTACCTGGAGCACGAGAAGTTCATGGTCGCCGTGGATCCGATGGGCTACGTGGTCGGCGGTGTGGGTTATATCCGGCGTACGCCGAACCATGTGCTGCTCGAGAAGATCGCCGTTCTGCCGCGATGCCGCGGACGAGGAATCGGGAAGCTTTTGCTGCACGAGTTCCTCCGCCGCCAGGCTGCGGAGGGGGCTGCCATCGTGTCGGCCGAGTTCATCCGGGCCGCCTGGCTCACCCAGTTCGGATTCAAATCCCACCCCCGGCACGCCGGCGTCGTCTACGAGATCCGCGACGGTCGTTGACGGGTGGGGCGGTCGAGTCGAATCTGTGGTCGGGGGTCCATACGCGGCATCCCCCGGATGCGGTCCCGGAGCCGCGGTTGGATCAGTTTGCCGCGGCCGTGGTGCTGGCTGACATTGACTTCACGCCGTAGGCGTAGCCTTGTTCAAAGGCGGCGAGGTTCATGGATTGCGTGCCTGCGGGGACGGAGGTCTCGACGGATCGGCGGAGGGCGTCGACGGCCACAACATCGGTGACAGCCGCGAAGAAGCCGATCATGACGATGTTCGCAGCCATTCGCCTGCCCAGCTTCTCGGCAATCCGCATGGTCGGAATCCCGCACAGCCGGGTCCCGTCTTGAACCTGCTTGGGGCTGACCAGATCGGACTCATGGATCAACATGCCGCCAGGTGCGAGTTCCGGCATGAAACGGTTGCACGCCTCCTGTGACATGACTACGAGAATGTCCGGGTGAGTGACGTAGGGGTACTCCACAGGCTCGTCCGAGATGATGATCTGCGCACTGCACGCGCTGCCGCGCGCCTCGGGACCAAAGCTCTGCGTCAAGCTGGCGTACTTGTTCTCATGGATCGAGGCGCCCCGCCCGATGATGATTCCGGCGAGGATGACACCTTGACCGCCGAGCCCCCCAATTTTGATCTCGGTCGTGCTCATCCGCCTAATTCCCCCTCACCCCACTGCCCGATCGGCTTGCGTTGCTCCTTCAACATCTTCTCCCAGCGTTGCTGGCCGCTGACGCTTGCCATTTTGGCCCCCACGACTTCCAGATAGGAGGGGTGGTCGACGTCGACGAACTTGCCGCACACGATTCTCTGCTGGAACCCAATGTCGCACAAGCGGGTGTCCAGGCTACCGTCCACTAGGCTGTTGTCCCTGAACCACTTCATGCGGTCCAGGCCCGTACCGAGCCTGTTACGCCGTTCGTACAGTGTCGGACAGGGGGCAATCACCTCGACAAAGCCGAATCCTTTCTTGTTCATCGCCTCGGTCATCGACCGCGTGAGTTGACGAACGTGATACGTCGTCCAGCGCGCCACATACACGGCGCCGCAGGACTCGGCCAGGAATGGAAGATTGAAGGGGCGCTCGCAGGTTCCGTGGGGGGCCGTTGTCCCCACTCCGTCAACCGGCGTCGTCGGGCCGATCTGCCCACCGGTCATGGCGTAGTTGAAGTTGTTCACGCAGATGACCGTAATGTCCACGTTTCGCCGGGCCGCGTGAATGAAATGGTTACCGCCAATGGCAATCAGGTCGCCATCTCCGCTGTACACCACGACTTTCAGCTCGGGATTGGCCAGCTTCAAACCCGTGGCGAAAGGAATGGCCCGGCCGTGCGTTGTATGAAACGAATCAAGCCTGACATACCCCGCGACGCGACCCGTACACCCGATACCGGACACAACCACGAGCTTGTCCTGTTCAATACCGCAACGCTCGATCGCCCGCGCAAAACAGCTCACGGTTGTTCCAATGCCACAACCCGAACACCAGAGATGCGGCATGCGGTCGGAACGCAGGAGCTGCTCGACGGGGTTTTCCTTCACGGCTTCCGTGCTCATCGGGCCACCTCCATGATGGCTTCTTTGACTGTCTGTGGGTCGTGTACGGCACCTCCCGCGTGCGGAACGGAGCGAACCGAACACTGCCCCGCGGCGCACCGTTCGACCTCGAGCACGACCTGCCCGAGGTTGAGCTCCGGAACGACAAAGGCCTTGATCCGACCGGCCAACTCGCGGATGTACGCCTCCGGGAAGGGCCACACCACGACCAGACGCAGGTGACCGACCTTAACACCTTCCTTACGAGCCTGCCGGATACCGGGCATGGCCGTGCGGGAGCTGATCCCGTAGGTCACCACGACGACGTCGGCATCGTCAATCCCGTCTTCGTGGCGAAGGGATATCCGGTCCACATTCTTGTTGATCTTATCCACCAACCGACGCACGAGTTGATCTTGGTACTCGGGGGTCGCCGCAGGGTAGCCCCTTTCGTCATGCGTCAGCCCCGTAACGTGGAACCGGTAGCCGCGACCCACCGGTGCGAACTCGGGGATAAGGTCACCGTCAACCTGGTACGGCTTGTACTCGCCCGGTGGGAGTTTCGTGTACCGCCGAGGGATAATCTCGATCTGGTCGGAGGGCGGAATCATGACCCTCTCGGTCAGGTGCCCCACGCTCTCATCCATCATGAACATCACCGGTACGCGATACTGCTCCGAGAGATTGAAGGCATGGATGATCAGGTCGAAGCACTCCTGGGGGCTGTTGGGTGAGATGGCGATAATTTCATAGTCGCCGTGCGAGCCCCACCGCGCCTGCATCATGTCCGCCTGGGCGGGTAGCGTGGGAAGCCCGGTCGACGGCCCGCCACGCTGCACGTTGACGAACACGCACGGCACCTCCGTCATCGCCGCCAGCCCAATGTGTTCCATCATCAGCGAGAAACCCGGACCGGAACTGACGGTCATGGCCTTGGCGCCGCCCCAGACCGCCCCCTGGATGGCGATGGACGACGCAATTTCGTCCTCCATCTGGATAAACGTCCCGCCCGTGTCCGTGAACCGCCACGCCAGACGTTCCACGATCTCCGTGGAAGGCGTGATGGGGTACCCGGCCACGAAGTTGCACCCGGCGGCGATCGCCCCCTCGGCGGCAGCCTGGTCCCCGTCGATGTAGAGGGGGGCGGCAAGCGGCCTGTTGTTACGCGACATTCAAGCTCACTCCTTCAAGGAACCGGGGTCGGGAAGGCGTGTCCCATGGATGGCAAAATCGGGGCAGTAGATACCGCAAAGGTCGCACCCGGTGCACTTGTCGGGCGCGGCGACCTCCGGGTAGTGGTAGCCCTTCGAGTTAAAACGGGCCGACATCACCAGGACGTTCGTCGGGCAGAATTCAATACAATAACCGCAGCCCTTGCAGCGCTCGGTATCAATCGAAACGACCCCGCGGATCTTAGCTCGCGATGGGGCCGTCTTGCCGGCGCTGTCGGGGACTGCCGTCGAATCCACTGTCATCCTCGGACCTTTCTCCCGGAAGCCGATCCGCCATCCCTGCAAGCAATTACCGCGCCATAGAACCGTGCCAAGCGGAAAAAGGTCGCAGCAGGCCCGCCATGGAGCACTTCTCCCGGCTCCAGAGCCCGGGACCCGATGTGCTTGGTGGCGGGTCACTTTGGCCCGTCGACACGCGATTCAGGGGCTTAGAGCATGGCCACACTTAAGTTTGCGGGTGTGCCACTGCTCTTGAGCAGTGTACGAGCCCTACGGAATCCGCTCCCCATCGTGTCTCAGCGGAAGCGGTCGCCAAGCACAACATCGCGCGCCCGATCGCACCGGCGAGTCCACGCCATTTCAAGAGTGTTCATGAGTTGCCGGCCCCTGGGACTCGAAAGGCCGGAATCATCGTGTCGTGAATCCAGTCCTCCATGGCCCGTTCGAGATCGGCCACGTTGTTAATCATGATGGCGAGGTTGTGTTTCTTGCCCTGGCGGTCCTTGACCATACCGGTTACGACAGCTTCCTTGCAGAAGCCCATGGCCTCAAACATCTTGGACGTGCTCTCGTCGTCCTCGATGACGCTGGCCTGGAGCTTTTCAAGGCCGCGTTCCTCCGCAAGTGCGACCAACTCACGGGCGACCAGCGTGCCAAGCCCCACGTCGCGGTGCGTTCTGGCAACCACGAGGCGGACGAGCCCCACATGCTGTGACCAGCCGTGCGTCGGGATGTGGAGTGTTCCGTCGGCCACGATCTTCGCATTGTCCAAAGCGACGATTGGGATGACCTGCTGAAGGTTTATATTCTCGGTCCACTTTCGAACCAGGCCGGGGTCCGTCACATCGTTCTGAAGAAACAGCCGATCATCGTCCGTCAGGCCCAGAAAGAAGGCGTGCAACTCCTCAAAATCCCCCTTGGCGAGCGGTCGCAATTGAACCGTACGGCCGTCCTTCAGCTTTGTAGTTCTTGGGTAGTCGCGCATCGTTCGCTCCACATTGGGACCAGTTGAAACACGCCGTATCGTGTGCCACTGCTTTCAAGCAGTGCCGTGCCACACCTAAACTTGCGGGTTATCCAAACCGCGCCCATCAGGAAGCGGCCGTCCGCTGCGGCTGTTATCTCCTGCGTCTCCGCTCCCTCACGGTCGCGGTTCGGTTCCGCAAACGTCTTCGGCAACCCGCGGTTTCGGGTATGGCGATGCACTCGTGCCGCTTCAACAGAGGTTGTTCCGCTTTCTTCCCCCCTTACCAAGGGGGGACAGAGGGGGGTTCATGCAAACGGAGAAGAACCTCCCCCAACCCCTCCTTGTCAAGGAGGGGAGCAGGAAACTCCATTACTTTTCTGGACACGGCGCCAGGTTCCGTACTACACCCAGCCCGGTAAGTCCCAACCCCCTCGGGTTTTCCGGAATCCCGGCGGGTTGTTCCGTGACGCACCTCGGACGGTGGCGCGGCCGGTGCCCCGATCCTGCATATCCAGCGTATCACGGCACGGCGGTTGTCACAAGGGCTCCCGGCAATTGTGGAATCGCTGGGCAATGGCGGAATCGCTGTGCGATCGTGGAATCGCTGTGCGATCGGGTCAGCGGGCCGTGTTGCCGGTCGGGCGATTCGACAAGTGGTACGCCGCCGCTCGGCGCGATATAGTCGGGTCGCGGGCCGCATCGTCAATCCTCGCGGCGCCCATGAGTGGAGGTCGGATGCACGGTTCAGGTGGATTGTCTCGACGAAGGCCGACGGGCAGGGAGCGCGTCCGGATGCTCTTCACCTGCATCGGGCGGCGGGTGGAGCTACTCCGGGCCTTCAAGCGGGCCGGGGCCGACCTCTCGATTGACCTGGAGGTTCACGGCGCCGACGCGACCTGGCTTTCGCCGGCGCTGCACCATGCGGACAAGGCCCACGTCGTACCGCCGATTGCGAGCGGCGAATACATCGATGCGCTCGTGCGTCTGGTGCGACGTCGGAAGATCGGCTTGCTCATCCCCCTGATCGACAATGATCTCCCGCTGATTGCCTGTGCCCGTGAGCGGTTCGCCGAGCTTGGCTGCGCGGCGCTGATCTCGTCCGAGGAGGTCGTTCACACGTGCCGGTGCAAGCTTCTGACCCACGCGGCCTTGACCAAGGCCGGCATCGATACGCCGCGCACTTGGCCGTGGGCGGAGGCGATCAAGCGCAAGCGGCATCGGTTCCCTTATTTCCTCAAGCCTCGGTGTGGTAGTGCGGCGATGGGCAACTTTGTCGTGCGAACTGCCGACGAGTTGAAGATCTTCGGCCGCCGTGTCCATGACCCCATCGTTCAGGAATTCGTGGAAGGGGCTGAGCACACGCTTGACGTCTACACCGGGTTCGATGGAAAGCCCCGCTGTGTCGTGCCTCGAAAGCGTATCGAGGTACGAACGGGCGAGGTCAGCAAGGGGTTGATTGTCAAGGACACGGAGATCATGGCTGTCGGTCGGTCGGTCGTGGAGATGCTCGGCGCGTGTCGCGGCGTTATCACGGTGCAGTGCATCATCACCGAAGACAAGCGCATCCGCGTGATCGAGATCAACCCGCGTTTCGGCGGCGGCGTACCCCTCTCGATCCACGCCGGAGCGAACTTCCCCAAATGGATCCTGATGGAATCGCTCGGCCGTCGACCGCGGATCAACCCGACCGGCTTTCGTGACGACGTGGCCTTGCTACGATTTGACGACTCGGTGTTCCTACCAAACGCCTCGAAACGTCAAGGTGGTTGAGTCTCCGTGTGCACCCCCAAGGCTGTCATCTTTGATCTCGACGACACGCTTTATCCCGAGCGGGAGTACGCCTTCAGCGGTTTTGCCGCCGTGGCTGCGGCGTTTCGTGGGATTCTCGGTGATCCCGAGGAGACGATTGCAGAGTTCAGGGCCCTGTTCGACACGGAGCATCGCCTGAGCGTGTTCGACGCGCTGCTTGCCGAGCGGAACTTGAAGGAGGATCGGCAGCTCATCGCTCGGATGATTGAGACGTACCGCGAGCATGTCCCCGCGCTTTCGCTCTATCCCGACGCCGACGCAGCCCTGACGAGGCTTCGCGGCGACTTCAAGCTCGGCGTGATCACCGACGGCCGCGTGATCACGCAATCCCTGAAGCTCGCTGCGTTGAAGCTGGGGCCTCGCCTTGATGAGATCATCATCACGAGTGAGCTGGGGCCGGGGTTCGAGAAGCCGCACCCGCTTGCCTTCGAGCGCATGGCGGATAACCTCGGCGCCGAGCACGCCGAATGCGTCTACGTGGCGGACAACCCCGCTAAAGATTTTATCGCACCGAACAAGCTCGGATGGATCACGGTCCAGGTCATCCGCCCGGACGGCGTCTACCAAGGCGTCCCGCCTGCTGTTGGTGGCAGGGCGATCCACGTGATCAACACGTTGGACAACCTGGATGCGATCGTTCCGGCGTGAGACGAAGCCGCCAGGTTGCTTGGGGGACTCACCGTGCGACCGCGCGTGATTCATCCTGAGTTATCGGAGTCGTCAACGGAAGTTTCGCTTGAGGTCCCGTTTGTTTTCCCGATGGTCTCACGGTATGTCGCCGCCGCGGCGTGGAGATCGCTCCAGGCGAGGCGCAGGCGGATGCGGGCCAACGCCAGATCGGCGTCGGCTGCGATGTAATCGCGCTGGGACTCATTCAGCCGTGTTAGGGTTTCCTTTCCAGCCAGATATCGGGCCTGGATGATCCGGCGGTTTTCGAAGGAAGTGTCGAGGCTTTCTCGCCGTAGGCGGATCTGTCGTTGGGTGTCGTTCAAGTCGATGATCGCGCGTTGTACCTGAGATTCCACAGCCAACCGGAACCTCTTGAGGATCGCCCCCGTTTCGAGGACATCGCACTGCGCTACCCGGACCCGTGCCTGGCGGGCCCCGCCGGTGAACAGGTCCCATCGGCATTCCAGGACGGCGGCTGACGACTGGTCCTGCACCGAGTATCGCAGGTTCGAGCCGTGGTCGAAGCCCCAAGACGCGCTCACGGTGATCGTTGGCATGTACAATCCCTGAGTTGCCCGCAGGTTCTCACGAGTGCTTTTCAGTAGATGCTCAAGCTGGACCAGATCGGGCCGATTCTCCAGCGCCCGGCGGATCCAGGGCTCGGCATCGGGCAGAGCCATCTCCTCCTCCGTCTCATCCGCCAAAGGAGAGAATGTCAGATCATCAGGCAGCCGTCTGGAAAGGGCCATGAGTTCGGCGAGGATCGTCCGCCCGGTTTCCCACAGGCCTTCGGCTTCGGTTACGTTGGCCTGGGCTGCCAGGACCCGGACACGGAAGTTGTCGACATCGGCCTTGGTTGCACGGCCCGCGTCGCGGAGCTTGCCTGTCTCGATCAGTTGATCCTGGCTGAACGCTTCGTCGGCCTTGGCGATACGGAGCCGCTCATCAGCCAATTGGATCTGATAATAGGCGGCATCAACAGCCTGCACGATGAGCCGCTCGATGTCCGCGAGCGAAGCTCCGGCGGCGTGATACATGTGCTTTGAAGCCAGGAGTTTCGCATCCCTTACGAACCCGTCAAAGAGCGTCCAGCTTGCGGTCAGCGCCGTTGAGTGCTCGCTGAAAGCGTTGCTGTCTCCCTTGGGCTTATCATCACCCATCAGCGGCCTGCGAAGCGCGTTGATAAGTGTTGTCACTGTGAACTCGTTGACGCTGGTGTCGGTTGGGACCGGCTGGCTCGGCTGCAACGCCGTGTTGAGGCGGTTACGGCTTGCGGGTGTGTGGAACGTGCGCGTCGAAGTGTGGGTGAACGTGAGCGATGGGAAGTACCGGGACCGGGCTTCCATGATCCGCGCCAGCGCACCGCTGAGACGCGCCTGCGCGGCGTGAATGTCGGGGTTGGCGCGAACCGCGATCGCCCGCGCCTCGTCCAGATCGAGCGTCCCGGCGGGCAACACCGTCTCAACCTGCTCACCGGCGACCGGTGGTTCGTAGGGCATCAGCAGGGCACGTTCCTCCTCCGGCAACCTGGACACGGCTGCGGCGTGCCGATCCACGATCATCTGGACCTCATCGAACCGTGCCCGGCAGCCGCAGCAGGCGGTGAACACGATCGCCAGCAAGGCCACGAAGGAACACCCGTAACGATCCGCGCTTCCCGGTACGTTGCCTGATCCGTTTCGCATGGTTCTTCTCGTTTGTACAAGCGGTTCCCTCACACCGCTCGCTCAGCAGCCGTTAACCGGTCGCGCGTCGCTTCCTCGACGACTTCCCGCGTCGGGTAGGAACCGCCGTAGTGAAGCCATCGGATCAACCGACGCGCGTCGTTGACCAGCAGGAAGCTTGACGGCACGACGAACAATGTCAGCAGCGTGGCAAAGGCCACCCCGAACGACAGCGAGATCGCCATCGGTATCACCGTCTTCGCCTGTGTGCTGCGTTCGAGCAACAGCGGCAGCAGGCCCGCCACGGTCGTGATCGACGTTAGCACCACGGCGCGAAACCGCAACTCGCCCGCCTCGCGGACGGCTGTCACGACGTCTTTGCCCTCTCGGATCGCGGAGTTGATGGCGTCTACGAGGACCAGCGAGTCGTTGACCACTACACCCGAAAGGGCCACCAGTCCGAACAGGCTCATGAGGGTCAAGTCATACCCCAACAGCAGATGGCCGAACACCGCGCCGATGATCCCGAAGGGCAACGCGATCACGATCACCAGCGGTTGAATGTAGGAGCGCAGCAGGGCACCCAGCACGGTGTAGATGGCGATGACAGCCAGGATGAAACCGCCAAAGAGACTATCAATCGATTCGGTCATACGCTTCCGGTCGCCGCCGAACGTGTAGCTCATGCCTTGAAAGTCACCGATCACCGTGTCCAGGAAACCGGCTTCGAGCGTCCGGATGATTCGCTCGGCGTTCGCCAGCCGTTCGTCAACGTTCGCCTGCACGCGCGCCCGCCGTTTCCCCTCCTGATGACCGATGCTCCAGTAACCGCGCGCCCAGGTGACATTGGCAACCTCAAGGAACGGGACCACGTCCCCGGTGGGCGTGGCGATGCGTTCGTTTTCGATATCGGTGATGCTCCGACGCTGCTCCGGCGGATACCGTACGCGAACCTTGAGCTGATCGCGCCCGCGATGGAGCCGGACCGCCTCGCCACCGAAGAATCCGTGGCGCAAGTGCTTGGCAACGGTGTCGAGCGTCAGCCCGAGCGAGCGGGCAGCCGGCCGCAACGTTACGTGGAGCTCCCTCTTTCCCGGAATAAGGTCGTCGTGGACGTCGGTCACACCCTCGAACTCACGAAGCTTCGCCTGGATGCGCCGTGATGCCTCGGCCAGATCGTCGAGGCTGTCGCTCATCAAACGAATCTCGATCGGGCGCTCGGCCGGACCGAGTTGCTTCGGCTCGATGGTCAGCTCCACCACGTCCGGAATCGTGCCGATCCGGTCCCGCCATCGCTCCATGATCCGCTCGGCTGTGACGAGACGCTGCTCAGCCGGCATCATTTCGAGCCGGACCTCACACAGGTTCGTACCGCTCAGCGGAACGAAGTCGGGAAACGCGCCGGCAATCGAGTAGACGTTACGAACCAGATCACCTTCCGTCGCCGGTTTGCAGAGCGGATCATCGTTGAGGCGAAGCGCGGCGGCCTCGATCCGTTCGATGGCTTGCTCGGTCACGCTCGCGGGTGAGCCCTCGGGGAAGCGAACCCGCGCGTAGATGATGTTCGAGTCCTCCTTGGGCAGGATCACGATGGACGTCCGACCGCCCAGGATAAGACCGATCGTCACGAGAAAAGCACCCGTGGCGATCGAGAGGGTTACGCCGCGGTGGTCAAGGGCAAGACGATACACGGGTCTGTACCAGCGTGTGATGACATGCTCGATCCCCCGATTGATCGCTTGTCGCACACGGTTGGGGCCACGACGCTTGATCTCGACGCCCACTGGCTTGCGGTAGCACAAGTGTGACGGCAGAATGAAGAACGCTTCGACCGCCGATGCCACGATCGCGGCGATCACCACTACCGGCAGCACGTAAATGAATCGACCCATCACGCCGACGATATACAGCAAGGGCACGAAGGCGATGATCGTCGTGAGCGACGCGCCGAGCACCGGAAGTGACATCCGGTAGGCACCCTCGATGGAAGCCAACTCCGGCGGGTCGCCGTGACGTTGGCGCGAGTGGATATTCTCGGCGATGACGATTGCGTCGTCTACGATGATGCCCGTGACCATGATCAGTGCGAACAGGCTGATGAGGTTGATCGTTCCACCCTGCACGTGCGTGATGACCAGGGCGCCGGCGAAGGAAATCGGAATGCCGACAGCCACCCACACCGCATGGCGAAGCTGCAGGAAGATCAGCAGCGTGAGGAAAAGCAGCAGGATCCCGGCGGCGCCGTTCTTCAGCAGGATGTGGATCATCGAGTCGATGGTCGCCGAGGTGTCACCCCACCAGGTCATGTGAAGTTCGCTGGGAAGCGCTGCCTGGCGGGCGTCGACATACTCCCGCACGATCCCGGCGATGGTCGTGCTGTCCTGGTCCGGCGTCTTATAAACCGCGACGGTGACGGCCGGCTCACCATTGAAACGCCCGTGCCGATACTCTTCCTCGAATCCCTCCCGCACGGTCGCGATATCGCCCAACCGGACGACCGCATTGGGGTCCTCGATCACGACGAGGTTTTCGTAATCGATGGCCGCGTAACGCTGACCGGTGATACGTAAGGTCACTTCTTCGTGGGCGGTTCGTATCACCCCGGCCGGTAGATCCAGGCTGCTCCTGGCGACCACGTCCATCAACTGCGTCATGGACAGGCCGTACGCCAGTAGTACTTCTTCCGAGACCTCGATGATGATCTCGTCTTCCCGCGTGCCCCACAGCACGATCTGCGATATCTCGGGGCGCGTGAGAAGCTCACGTTCGACCTCCTGGGCGAATCTCTTCAAGCTGCGCTCGGGCACGTCACCGTAGACGGCGATGTTGATCACTTCGGATCGCAGCACCATCTCGCCGGCGACGGGCTTTTCCGCGTCCGGTGGAAATGTCGTGATCTGGTCAATGCGCTGCTTGACCTCGTCGAGGACCTTGCGAGGGTTTTTGACGTCATAGAACAGCGAGATCCAGACGGTCCCGTAGTTCTCGTAGGACCGCGACATAACCTCCCGGACGCCCTCGAGTCCGATCACGGCTTCCTCGATGGGAATGCAGATTGCCCGCTCGACGTCCTCCGGGCTGGCACCCGGATAGGTTACGTCAACCGAGAGATAGTCCACCGCGCACTCGGGGTAGGCCTCGCGCACCATGTCGGACACGGCGAACGCACCGCACGCCAGCATGCAGACCATCAGGAGATTGACGAGAACGGGATTGTGAACACCGGCCGCGATGAACCCGCGGAGCGGACGCATCTATCCGCCTCCGTGCACGTGACCGACTTGACCGAGGAAGGCCGTTCGGACCGCCTCGATCCTGCGCGGCGCCGCCTCAATGGGGTAGGTGGGAAGAACCGGATCGCCCGAAGCCACCTGCTCGTTCGCGACCCTGACCATCATCCCGATGACAGGTTTGAGTAGCGGGGAAATAACAAGTTGTTCATCAGGTCGCAGTTCGCAGAGCTCCGTTCCCTCGCGTCCCTCATAGTCCACAAGGACGGAGTCTCCGACCGACCGGAGCATGGGGACGCGACGACGGGCGAGCCGCCCGAGCTGTCCCAGCCGATCGTCGGCCGTGGCGGAATCCGGCTCGAACACGTAGACCCACTGATTGTCGTACACGGCGTGGCGCGGAACGAGCAGGGCGTTTGTCAGCTCCCGCGCCGGAAGCTCGGCCCTGCAGAACATCCCGATCGACAACGCCGGACCCGGCTGCGTTCCGCCGTCCTCGGGTGTGGCGACCATGTCGATATCGCGGATCTCAACCACCAACTGCGCCGTGCGCGTCCGCTCATCGACACGTTCGAACCGCGTGACATGCCCCGTCCACGTGAACTGCCGACCGCGAAGCAGCCAGCGAACCGTCACAGCCGGACCGTCTTGGCCATCGGCCCGCTCGAGCCCTGCGGGGCGAACGGTTTCGCTAAGCCATTGCAGGTCCCGCGGGTCGATACCCACCGGAATCTCAAACGCTTCCATGTCCGTGAGCGTGGCAATCGACAGATACGCCGTGACCACCTGTGAAGCACGGGCATGGACCGATTCGACGCGGGCCGTGAACGGGCAGTGGATCTTCGTACCGTCCAGATCGTAATTGGCGTGCTTCAGCCGTGCTCGGGCCGCCACGAGCTGGGCCTCTGTGTCGAGCTTCAGGTGCGGGATCATCGAGCGCCGCGAGGTCAACTCAGCCAGCGCGTCTTTCTGCCGAAGGTACTTCTGCTTGACCTGATCCACCTCACGCTGCGTGCCGACCTGCTCCACCTCGTACAACCGCTTCGAGGTGAGGTAATCCCGCTCCTCGATAGCCAGCATCTCGCCGGCGTTGACGATCCGGTCGTCGAGATTGACGGCCTCCTGATCCTGACGCTTGAGCACCGCCTCGAGCCGACGTACCTCGGCGCTCGCCTGCTGAGCCCGCGACTCGTACACAACCGGATCAACCTCGAAGAGCAATTCGCCGGCCGGAATCACGTTGCCCTGGGCCAGATCCGAGTGAGCGTAGATCAGCTTACCGTTAACCTGAGGAACGACGTTGACCTGGTTGCGCGGGCGGACCGTGCCGTATCCAACGACCGGAGTCCGATGGAGACAGCCGATGACCGGTGTGACGGCCACCTCGCGCACACGGTTCGGCTCCTTGTAGGTTCTGGCTTCCGGCCTCGTGTGGATCAGCCATGCGCACGCTACGGAACCACCGGCAAGGCAGACCGCTACCAGCCCCAACTGCAACGCTCGCCTGGTTCGCTCAATCGATCGTTCGCTCATCACGATGCGTTAAGCCCACCAACTATCCTACGAAATCTCGTGCCCCGCACCCCGCTGGGGAAGAACACAAGCGCTCGAGGTATGGATTCATTCTGTCCCTGCATCGCCAGCCGATGGTTGACCGCTGCCACCGAGCCCCACGGCGATGTCACGTTGGGGCGGTATTGTCCGGACCCGCAGGTCGTTGTCAATGTATTTTCGCACAATTAAGGCGAGATTCCGAAACCCGGATTCCAGCCCTAAGGACGCCACACACGACAACCACGCAACCCCGTGGGCGAATCGCTAACCTCCTAAACCACCATAGCATTTAAATGATGTATCGGACGAGGAGCCCCGGGGACACAAGTTAACTTCGTGCTTTCATGCTGACAAATATGCAGCGATGCTTGATGTAGCCCTGTTCGTGGCGTTCGACACGTGAGGTGAGCCCGGTCCGTCGTGTCGTTCCCCACCGGCTGGCGACGAAGTCCGCACGGCCTCGTGGTCATCGTGTCCAGCTTGCGGTTGAGCGGGAGGCGTAGCCGCGCGTACGCCCGGCGACGCGTCTTACGCCGATCAGGCGGCTGGCGACGTCGCATTCGTCCGCCTGGGATGTCATGTGCATGACACTTATCGTCGCGTCGGAAGAGATACGCATACCGGAGGAAAGGATACCGGACGTGCCGCCGCTGTCGGAGCATCGAGTACGGGGATCGCTCATACGGGCTGATAATATCGCACGGATCACCGACACATGCTTTGCGTAGTGAGGCTCCCGTTTGGGGGCGGCCCGTTCTCTCAGGGCCTTCTGTTATCAGGCCACCGGCCGTGTTTTCGTGCCGGTCTTTGGCATAAGAGACCCGCGCGAACTTCCGATTGAGAGGTTGGGTATTCGTTGGAAGACAAGTCGGTCCTTTTCTATTAACCGAAGGAGCAGACAAGTGATGTTTGGATACGCATTTCGTGCGGTTGGTTTGTTGACGGTCCTTCCCGCCGTCGCTTTGCTGATGACCGTTGGCTGTAGTGGCAGCAACGCCCTTCCGGACACGGTCACGGTAGAGCTCCCTGACGGCACCGAAGTCGAGACGACGATGGGCAGCGGTGTGCTGGCGTTCGCCGACAGCAGATGGCAACTCATGCGCGGCCCGGGCAGCAACGCGCAGGGGTTGGCGTTCATGGTCGTCAGGTTCGGGCCGAATGGAGAGCTGGAGGCCTTTGAGAACAATACGCTCGCTTCCGAGATCTTCGGCTCGGAGCTCCTGTTTGACGGTGAGCAGCACGATACGACCCAGTCGGGACTCTCATACTCCGCCGCGACGTATGGGGCCGAGACGTCCGACGCACAAGGCTTCGCATTCGAGAGCCGGCTGGCGGCTTTCGTGCCTGTGTTGGGGCAGGTGGCCGAGGCCACAGCCATAGCGAGCGGAGAGTTCGACGGCGATGACATCGACACGATCCGCGGAACGTTCGAGTTCGTCTCCGACGTCACGACGAACGCGTTTGACCTCGTGCCTGAGGAGTACGTTCACATGGAGGAGACGTTCAGCTTCATCGGGCACCGGATCATCGAATAGGAAACGTCGACTCGTCACGAAGAGCGCCGGACTTTCTTCCCCCCTTACGAAGATGGGGACGAGGGGGGTTCGTGCAGACGGAGAAGAACCTCCCCCAACCCTTCCTTGTCAAGGAGGGGAGGAAGCGACACCATTACCTTTCTGGAAGCGGCACCAGGTCAGTCTGATACCAGATCTAGTTTGACAATACCGATTCGCCGAGGCGGACTCAATCGTCATCCGTAGCTCCGCGCGGGCGCGGCAAAGCCGCCTTGCGGCAGCCCGCGGCTCAGAACAGGAGGTATCGGCAGATTCTTACTAGAACTGGTCTGACAGTCGTGTGGCGAGCGGTGGTCACTTTCCGCGACGGCTCGAGCCGCCTCGGCGACGGCCTGTGCGTTTTGGTTTGGCGGGTTGCGTGTCGACCGGCGCGCGTGAGGCATCCTTCACGACAAGCTCGGGCAGGTCGTTGAGTTCCTTGATCCGGTCGCGGAGTTTGGCTGCCCGCTCGAACTCGAGGGCTTCCGCGGCTTCGAGCATCTCCCTCTCCAACATCCCGATCAGCTCGGTCCGGTCAAGCTCCTCCTCGGAGGCGCGGATCGCCTCGGCGGCGACCTTGTGCGACTTGGCGAACTGTTCGAGCGATGATCGGATTTCCTTGTTGATTGTCTCGGGTGTGATCCCGTGCTCCTCGTTGTAGGCGAGCTGGACCCTGCGGCGGCGGTCCGTCTCGTCGATGGCCCGCTGCATGCTCCGTGTGACCCTGTCGGCATAGAGCTTGACCTCGGCGTTGACGTTACGCGCCGTTCGACCGATGGTCTGGATCAATGACGTCTCGCTTCGGAGGAACCCCTCCTTATCCGCATCGAGAATGCAAACGAGCGAGACTTCCGGAAGGTCCAGGCCCTCGCGGAGCAGGTTGACGCCGACGAGCACGTCGAACTTGCCCTCGCGCAGCTCCTTGAGAATGCTCACGCGCTCGAGCGTGTCGATATCGGCGTGCATGTAGCGGCATCGAATGCCCTCCTGATCGACATACCGTGACAGGTCCTCGGCCAATCGCTTTGTGAGCGTTGTGACCAGGGCACGCTGCCCGACAGCCGCCCGTTCGCGGATGCGTTGGAGCAGGTCCTGCACCTGGCCTTGGGCGGGCAACACCTCGATCGGTGGGTCGACGAGCCCGGTGGGCCGGATCACCTGCTCGACAACCTCGCCGCTGCACAGCTCGAGCTCATACGGCGCCGGGGTAGCCGAGACTAGCAGCACCTGGTCCCACATCCCCACGAATTCGTCGAACCGCATCGGGCGATTGTCCAGACAGCTCGGCAGGCGGAAGCCGTGCTCGACGAGGGTCTCCTTGCGGGCGCGATCACCGTTGTACATGGCGCGAATCTGAGGGATCGTGGCGTGCGACTCGTCGATGATGAGCAGGAACTCTTTTGGGAAGTAATCAATCAGCGTGTAAGGTTTCGCGCCGGGGTCGGTGCCGTTCAAGTGTCTTGAATAGTTCTCGATCCCCGAGCAGTACCCGACCTCGCGGAGCATCTCGACGTCATACTTCGTCCGGGCGAGCAGACGTTGAGCCTCGAGCAGCTTGCCCAATCGGCGGAACTTCTTCACCTGAAGATCGAGCTCTTCGAGAATCGCGGCGGTCGCCCGCGCGATGCGATCCTCCGGCATTACATAATGGACAGCCGGGTAGATGAACACCTTGTCCATCACGCCGAGCGATTCCGAGTGGAGCGGGTTGATCGTTTCGAGCTTCTCGATCTGATCACCGAACATCTCGATCCGGTAGGCGAATTCCTCATAAGCCGGGTGAAGCTCGATCACGTCCCCGCGAACGCGGAAGGTCCCGCGCTTGAAATCGAAGTCGCTACGGGCGTACTGAAGGTCGACGAATCGTTTGAGCAGATCATCCCGCTCGATGGTCTGGCCCGTTTCCAGCACGATGACGCTGGCCTTGTAGTCCTCCGGCGATCCGAGTCCGAAGATGCAGGAGACGCTGGCCACGATGATCGCATCGTCCCGCGAGACCAACGAGCTGGTGGTGCTGAGTCGCAAGCGGTCGAGGTCGTCGTTCCGCGAGGCGTCCTTCTCGATATAGATGTCGCGCTGTGGGATGTAAGCCTCGGGCTGGTAGTAGTCGTAGTAGCTGACGAAATACTCGGTGGCATTGCGGGGGAACAGCCCGCGGAACTCCTCGTAAAGCTGGGCCGCGAGGGTCTTGTTGTGCGAGATCACGAGCGTCGGCTTGCCGAGGGTCGCGATGACGTTGGCCATCGTGAAGGTCTTGCCCGAGCCGGTCACGCCGAGGAGGCATTGGTGCTTGGCCTTGCCGCGAAAGCCGGCGGTGAGCTTCTCGATGGCGGCGGGCTGATCCCCGCGCGGCTCGAAAGGGCTGATAAGCTCAAATGTGGCCAAGGTCGTGCTCCGGTCATTCTTTCGTTGGGCAATGCCGGATCGTATCGTACCTGCGCGGCGTGCTCAAACAGGACGTCCCGTCGCACACGCCGCGGCGTCCTCCGGGGGCGGCGCTACGCTTGCCCCCGTCTACTTTAGAGCAGGCCTTCAGCCTGCAACCCACCCGGCACTATAGAACAGGCCTTTCAGCCTGCAATTCCCGGGTCTTTCAGCGTGTTACTTTCAGGCACGCTTTCAGCCTGTGACCCCACGCACTGATTCTGTCACGGACCCGGCCGGCCGGGGGCGTCGGTCATCTTGTCCGGCGGTCCGGTTACGCCGGAGCGACGGTCGCGTCGGGTTCGGTGAGTGGGCTGTCGGAGGCGGGGAGGTATATGTGGAAGGTTGTGCCCTTGCCTAGCGTGCTTTCCACTTCGATACGGCCTTGGAGTTCATTGACGATCTTCTTGGCGGCAGCGAGCCCCAGCCCGGTTCCGCCGTGGCCTCTCGAGGAATGGAAAGCGTCGAAGATGAGCTCGCGCTGGTCCTCGGGGATTCCGGCCCCGTCATCCGTGATGGAAAGGACAACCCCGGTCGCTTCGGAGGGCGCGGCGGTGCGGATGTTGACGCGCCCGCCGTCTGCGGGGGCGGCTTCGATCGCGTTGAGCAGGATGTTGTGCGCGACCTGATGGATGCCGTCCGGGTCGAGGGGGATGATCGGGATCTCGCCGAGTTCGGGAAGCAGGATGACCCCTTTCTCATCGGCCCGCTTCTGTGCCAGGGTTATGACATCCTCGATGATGGGGTTCAAGGCGGCGGGCTCGATCCGAGGTTGCCGCTCCTTGCTGAAGGTAAGCATGTTGAGGGTGAGGTGGTAGACACGGTCGAGGTTGCTCCTCACCAGTGCCCAGCCTGACTCGGCCGTTTCGAGATTCTCCCTTCGCAACCCGAGTTCGAGAACGTCGGCTCCGCCCTGCATGCCTTGAAGGAGGTTGCGTATGTGATGCGAGAGGTTGGCGACGGTCTCACCGGCGGCGGCCAGGCGGGCCGTGCGCATGCGCGTTTCGAGCAGGCGCGTGTTCTCCAGCGCCATACCGGCGAGCCGGCCGATGGCGACGGCGAGGCGCAACTGCTCATGTGTATACGTGTGATAGGACATCGAACAGTCCAAATGGAAGACGCCGTGTACTTCATGGTGAGCGAGGATGGGAACACATATGACGCTTCGCAGGCCAAGACGGTGAATGCTGTCCTGCAAGTTGTCCCCGCTGAAGCGGTCGTCGGTCATCGCGTTGGCGCAGAGTACGCCTTCCTTCTTCTCGACGACATGCTGCATGATGGTCTGTGATGCGACGATTTTGGGCGGGGCGACGCGCGGGCGGGCGCGGTAGCGCACGGCGCGGGGTTTTAGGTGCTTGCGCTCGGGGTCGTACAGGAGCAGGACAAGATGGTCGACGATCAGATGGGCGAACATGATGTCAACCACGCGTTCGAGCAGGATGTCGGCCGAATCCACCGTTCCGACCATCTCGGCGACCTTGTAGACGACGTTCCAGGCCGCAACGGCATCGGCAGTTTCCGGTGCCTGAAGGATGACGCTGTCTTCCGATCCATCCACGGCGGACAAAATGGATGAACCCGCGGCTACGCCGTCCGGGTCCAGGTCGACAAGGTCCTCCGCCTGTTGGGCCCTGGCGAATCCCACGAGCTCGTCCTGGCCGCTGAAGACCAGGAGTGTGCTTCCTACCTTGATTTGATCTCCGTGCTTGAGCGGGGTGGGGTTGGTGATGCGCAACCCGTTGAGGAAGGTCCCGTTTGCACTCTTGAGGTCGACGAGGACCCATGCCCCGTTGCCCGGCCGAATCTCAGCGTGAAGACGTGACGTACTGTCGTCGGAGAGCTGGATCTGGTCGGACGAGCGCCCGATCAGCGTGGGCTCGTTGAGCGCCTCGTAAGTGCGTCCCTTATCCGGACCCTGTAGAACGTGCAGCGTGGGCAAACCAGTCGCCCCCGAAAGAACAGCCATTCGTGCGGACAGGCAAGTGCTACGCCGGATCCGCCGTTCGGTGTTAGTACGTTATCGACCGAGATGTACCGCGATTGAGCCAGTCAACTCGTCCTTGCCAAGGATACCGTTGAACGGCACGCCTGTCAATCAGGTGATTGCCTCAGCGCCGGAGGGCTATCGGACGGGGCGTGTTGCGGTGCAAGGGCGGGAAAGTCGTGGTTACGCGGCTTGCCGGTTCAAGCGCGATGGCGTGCGCACCGACATTCACAATAGTAGACTGGACTTTTGACTGGGGCGGCGTTGCAGATACGGCCAACGCGTGGACCGTACCTTGGGGGGCGCGACCTTGAGCGATTCGCGAAGACCAACCCATTACGGGAAGCTCGTGCGTAAGACGCAGCCTCCGCCGGCTGAGCCGGCGACCTCGGAGAGTGAGCTTGACAAGCTCATCAGGCTGATGGACCGACGCAAAGATGCCGACCCCGAGAAAGCCCCCGCCCCGGCCCCCGATCCGATCGACCGGCTCCGCGAGATGGTCGTCAAGGAGTTCATTCCCGTTTTCGTGGAGCTTGTGGAGAAGTACGCGGCGGCTGGGGTGAACCTGGAGATGGACGCCTCCAACCTGTTGCAGGGAGGGCGGGAACTCAAGTTTGAGTTCGTCGTCGGCGAGTACAGGTCGGAGCTTCATGGCACAGCCACAACCGAGGGGATCGCCTTTCACGAGACGCGTTACGCACCCAATATCCGCGGCGAGCTCACAAGCGGGCCCATGTTGCGGCTTCGGAACCTGGATGCCAACGTCTTTCGTGAGTTTATCTGCTCGCGATTGTCAACTCTGATGCGGACCGCGCTGCGGCGACGTTGAGCGATGGCACTAGCGCTTGTAGCGCTCGCCCTGTTCGATGTCCTCCCGGCGTTCACCTCGGTGTTTGGTATCCTGTGTGCGGAACTCCTCCATACCGGGTGGTTCTGGAAAGGCGCGGGTTGTTGACCAGGGCGGTTCGCGCGATTCACACAGACGCTCGAAGTACGAGCGCAGGCGGTCGTATGTTTGCTGCCTCTGTTTGAGCGGTAGCGCTCGCCAGAGTTTTGCCTTGAACAGCGTCGCGATGTCCTGCCTCTTGAGATACGCCTCGATCTGATCGCGAAGAATGACCTCGGGTGGTTGCAGCCATCGACGCTCGTTTGGATCGACTCGCGTGTCTTTCATCCAGTATTCGTAGGCGAGTCGGGCGCGTCTCAGCGACGCAAGGGCGGCTTCTGAATCTCCGAGGCTGTACTGCTTCAACGCTCGCTCGATGAAGCTTCGGATGATCGCGCTGACGGCTTTGTACGTGAGGAGCTGATCGCGTGTATGACCGACGACGAACTCATTGAGGGATAGGAGGTATTGCTCCTGTGTCGATCCGTCCGGGTGTGGATTGTTCTCGCGCAGCCATGCGTAGTAGTTCTCCGCCTGCTCGATGTTTTTCCGGCCGCCTTTGAGGTAGAGCAGCTCGATCCAGTTGTGCATGTTCGTGACGAACCCGTTCATGTAGATGGGCCCCGGCGTGCCTTCCTTGAACTTTGGGTGATCGCTGAAGAGTTCCTTGCCCAGCCGCAGGTAGGTGTCGTACAAGTATGGGATGAAGCGCGTGTCGGGCGTCATTTCGATGTAAGAGGAGAAGGGATCGTCGAAGTTCGGCCATAGAATGATCTTCCCCCGGCCGATCAGGCTTTGAAGCGAGAAGAAGACGAAGCGCGCGGTGTTCATCTTGTCCGATATGCCGGAGGCCTCGTGCGTGCGGCACTGCTTGTCACCCCAGCTTGACCAGTACAGCGCATGGGCAAATGCATTGCGCCAATCGAGCGGGCCGTACTCGTTCTCCATCATACCCATCATGTAGTCGAGATTGAAACGATACCGCTCGCGAAGGACGTGTGACCGAACGGCAGCCAGCAACCGATGCAGCGAGTTTTCCTCTTCCGGGTCAGTCACGATCTGGAGCCGGCGTGCCCGGAGTGCGCCCTCGCTGGGCGCGCTTTTGAGCAAGTCCTCAATCCGAAGCTCCGGTCGCAGGTTCCGGGCGACGAACTCCAGGAGTGAGTCATCGGGCTTGAGCTTCACGTCGTCCAAACGCGCCACAAGCCGCGCGATGTCCTGATCATCCGCGATCAGCACTTTGAGGTTGCGCGGCGCGTCGACGATCTTGCGGAACCAGTCGAAATACTCACGATCTTCGATTACCACGGGCGGCGCGCCCAGGACAAGTTCCATCTCGACGGCAAAGGCCTTTTTGTAGTTCAGGTGCTCGTCGTCGAGGTAACCGCCGATCTTGTGCCAGAGGATCCAGGCAAGCTCCTTGTAGAGGGCGACCGACTTGGGGTTGTACTTGATGCCGCGGCCGCGCAGGAGCTTGATCCCGTTCTGAACCCATTGCCATCGTGCCTCGGGCGTATACTGTGCGACGGAGATGTTGTAGGCCATGTTCCAGGCCGCGTTGACCCAAACGGTCGGGAACCGCGGCGCGAGGTTGCAGACGGTCATGTGAAGTTGATAAGCCTCGTAGGTCTTGCCTTGCTCCTGCAATCGATCGGCCCGAATGGATGCCCAGTCGATGGCCAGCGCCCGGAAGGTCCCGAGCTTGCCCAACAGCGCGATGTCGGGCGGGAGCGAGCCGAGAGTCTCCGGGTCGGGGACGAGCTGGTGCTCCCTCCGGATTTCGTTGATCGGGCCGGTCGGACGCATGAGCACCGCCGCGCCGGCGAGGCAGGCGACCGCCACGATGGCGGCGATCAACTGTACGCCCCACTCGCGGCGCTTGGCGGAAAGCCTCGCAGCCAGGTACTCGGGCAGGCGTTGTGCGACGGGTCTGGTCATGTCGTCTCACACCACCTTTCGTATCGGTAACGCCGTGATCATACCGAGACCTCCGCCACCTCGCGCCGATGAAACAGCAGCATCGCCAGGCCCAGGATGATCAGGGTCTTCAGCATGGCGAGCTCACCGATGGCTTGGAGCACCCACACAAGGCTGACGTTGCGGCCGTTCACGAATCCCTCGACTGCGTCGTAGTAAGTGAAGTCGGGTATGATCCACTTCAATACGCCGAAAACGAATCCGATCACCTGTATGAGGACGTCCACGAGCCAGGCCTCGTCAAAGGGGTTCGTCGCCAGCTCGAGCGATTCGGCGATGAACGCCCTGGCACCGGCCAGGATGTAGACCGTGAAGGATACGAGGCACGCCACGGGAAACGAGAAGAGCGTCGTCATCAACAGCGCGACCGCCGCCAGAAACATCAACTTGCACATCATCAGGATCAACAGACGCATCAGGTTCCACTCGAAGGATCCGACGACGAACAAAATCTCGACCTCGTCCGACGTGCGAAACTCAATCACGTTGCGATACTGAGGTTCACCCTCGAACGGGTTCTGGTTGTAGAAGGTGGCGACAAGGGTGTGGTCGGGCGCGATGGCGTCGGCGGGCACCTGGACAGTGTGAAACCGATCGACCACATGACGTGCCCGAAACCGGTAGACGGGCGTGTCCTTCAGCGAGTCCCCAAACTCCCAGACGGCCCGGAAGATCTCATCCGGCGGATAGGCGCTGACGTTTGTCTTGTATCGGAGCTGCACACGGTTCTCGGCGGATCGATCGCACAGCACGTTCTCGAACTCGAACGTGCGCATCTCGAGCGGTCCGACGACGCGCCATCTTGCCTCGTATTTCCTGGCGAGGCGGGCACGCTCCTTGCTCGGATGGAAATCGGGCACGTTCGCGTACATTCCCTGTTCGAGGTTCTTTTGGAACTCGCGCTCCGCGTTGCGCGTGAAGTCGGGAAGCTGCATCTTCAGCGCATGCCGCGCGACCAGTATCTCGTTGTTCAGCTCGGCCTTGTCATAGCGGTCGTCAAGCGGTGGGTGCGTGTGCTTGATGTACTGCACCATCCCGAAGATTGCTACTCCGGAGAATGCCAGGAAAACGGCACTGAGCAGGACCATCCCCAACCACTTGCCCAGAATGAACTGCCAGCGCGGAACGGGTTTGGTCGTGATAAGGAAGATCTGACGGTTGACCAGTTCATCGGAGAGCGAGCGGGACATGAAGATCGTGAGCATCCCAAGCAGTACGCCCGTTGCGTTGAGACCGTACGACATGAAACTCTGAACCGCGCCGGTCAGTGAGCTGTCACCCCTGATCGAGAAGGGCAGTCCGAGCACGACCAGACCGAGGAGCACCAGGAAGACCAGGGCGATCTTCATGCGGATGCCCTCGGCGATCATCTGTCGCGCGACGGCCCAGATCGTGCTCACTCTTGTTTCTCCCCGTTCTGGGAGGGCTTGTCTTCCTCCGCGCGGCGGAGCAGCGAGTCGATGACGCCTGCATCCGCGGCGGTCTTCTTACGCGGATGCCCAGGCTCCACCGGCGGCGTGGGCTCGGGCTCGGGCGGTTCGGTCTCATCCTGCGTCCGGTCGACGTCCATCAACTGCTTGAGCACGTCTTGGGCCGGTTCCGCTACGGGTTTGACACGGGTTGGTAGGGGTGTCTTTACGGGGAGCGGCTTGACGGGGCTCGACGCGGCCGCCACCAGCGACTCGACCAACTCCTCGGTCGTGGTCTGCGCCGGTGCCTTGAGGAAGTCCGGCACGCTACTGCCCGCCCGTGCTCCCGACGTACTGATCCTTTGGGCCTGGGCCTCCTCCACAATGCGAAGGAAGAAGTCCTCGAGCTTCACGCGCGGGTTGGAGATGTTGAGGATGTCCTTCTTCTCCAGTCGTTGGATCAGATCTCGGATCTGTGACAGCGTTTCTTCACTCAACGGCGGCGTGGTGATTTCCGTTACGTCGCGCCGCTTTAGAAGCTCGTTGATGTCACCGGCTGCCCGCTGTTGCCCACCGTAGAGGATCGTCACCCGGTCGCACACGTCCTCCACGTCCGACAGTACGTGGCTCGATAAGAGAATGGTCTTGCCTCGTCTGCCCAGGTCTCGAATGATGTCCTTCATCTGGCGGGCGCCGATCGGATCAAGACCGGATGTAGGCTCGTCGAGGATGAGAAACTCGGGATCGTTGATCAAGGCCTGCGCAAGTCCGATGCGCCGGGCCATGCCCTTGCTGTACTCGCCGATGGGACGCTTGGCCTCGTGCTTCAGACCGATCAGATCGAGCAGTCGCTCGGTCCGGTCTTCTCGCACACGCTTGGGCAGACGGAACAAGCGGCCATAGTAGTCAAGCGTCTCGCGCGCAACGAGAAAGCGATACAGGTAGGACTCTTCCGGGAGGAAGCCGATCCGTGCCTTGACCGAAACGTCCGTCGGCGCCTTGCCGAAGACGGAGATTCGCCCCTTCGTGGCGTAAAGCAGCCCGAGCAGCAACTTGATGGTCGTGGTCTTCCCCGAACCGTTCGGACCGAGAAGCCCGAACACCTCGCCGGGTTTGATGTCAAGGTCGAGGTCCTTGACCGCCTCGACGCGCGGCCGTTGCCAGAAGTCCTTAAAGGTCTTGCACAAGCCCGCGGTCTGCACCACGGGCATCTGTCGCTCAGCCATCAAATGTCCTTACCATCTTGCGCAAGCCTTCAGAGCGGGGATCCTCATATGAACCCGCGTCCGCCTAATCGAAATCAGGCCCCACGATGCGATACTGCGGGGGACGCAGCTTCTCGATGTCGAACTCCTGCTCCTGCAACCGTTGCTCCTCTTCCAGGCGCTCCTGGTCCTCGTCCAGCCCGATCATGACGCGGAACTCTCGGAGCCCGGGCGGCCGATAGATTTTCCTGACCCCGGGGTTCGCGTATATCTGCTGGCGAGCCTGCTCCCAGAGCCGTTCGATCAGCAAAGCGGCGTTGCGTTCGTATTCCGGAACGAGCGTGCGATACTCCTGCACATCGGCCTCTATCTGACCGATGACCACGGACATATAGGCGCTGGCATCTTTGATGATCTCGCCGGCGCGGCCTTCGGCCTTTGCGAGTTCCGCATCCAGTTTCGCACGATGATCCGGTGTATCCCGTCGCTCCAAATCATCCAACCGCCTGATGATGGCTTCATACCCCGCACCGGCCGTTTCGGTGAGGATCTTTGTCTTCTCCTGCTTCGCATCGCGGACGGTCTTCAGGTAGTAGTTCTCCGCCTGCTGGGTCTGGTCGAATGCATGCCGAATCTGAATCGGCGGTGTGGGTTCAAACATCTCGATGTCTTCGATGGCGATGCCGCTGTTGAGCTGGGCAAGGCGTTGTCTGATGCGTTCGACCATCTCCCTCTGCACATCGTCGACGCGCGTGCGAATCACCTCATCGGCATGGAACTCGGTGGCGACTTGAATACCGACCGTCTCGATCAACGAGCGGATGAGCACCTCGGCGGCTTTGATCTCCTTGCCGGCGAAGTGACTCACGTAACTCGCAACGTCGTCAATCTTGTATGTGACCTTCCATCGCGCGTGGACCAACCCCGTGTCCGCGGTCAGCAGGGCGCCGTCGAGCGATGGGTTGAGGCCCGAATTCACACCCCGCGTGACGTAGGAGAGCGGTTTGCCAACCTCCTTCTCGCGGCGGTGGAATGTGTGGCTGTCGATCTTGATCGTGTTGCTCTTCTTAGTCGGTAGGGGAACGATCTCGTCGATGGGGAACGGCAAGGCCCAGACCAGTCCCGGATTGTGCACCCCGGGAAGCAGCCGGCCGAGACGCAGTACCAGGGCCTGCTCGTGGCTCTCGATGCTGCGGATATTTGAGACCAGGTAGAGCACGACGAGGACAACCATGATCCCCTTGAGGATTCCAAAGCTCGCCCTGAGGGCGTCCGCCAGCGATTGATTCGCGGCATCCAGCGGCTCCTCGGGCGGCTCGCCGTCGTGATGCCCATTTGGATCGTGATGCTGATGCATTGTCCTTATTCACCCGCCAGTCTATTGAACCGAGTCCGATTCCGCCTTCGTTACTTCGCCCGCATCCTCCGCTCCGGCGGGGCGGACCTGGTTGCGGCCGTCGATCGTGAACATGTCCCACGGTTTGGTTTCGGTATCGAGGATCAAGGTCGTCCGTCCTCTCAGGGCTCTGGTGTACGTCCTGAGAGTGTCCAGGAAGATACGCAGTTCGGGATGCTCGTTGAACTCGCGGTAGTACTCGCTGACTCTCCTTTCGGCCTCCGCCTCGATGTCGGCGACCTTCTCCCTGGCGGTGGCCATGATGCGTGCTTCGACCGCCCGTGCGTCGGCCAGGATGTCGCGCGCTTGCGCCTCGCCTTCGCTCCGGTATCTTTGGGCCTTGGTCTCCTCGTTGGACTTCATGCTGGTGAAGATCGCGGTGGTGACACTCGTTGGCAGGCCGAGCTTTTTGATGCCGAAATCGACAATCTCGATGCCGTATTTCTCCCGCGCGATTGCGGCGACGCCGTTTTTGATCTCCACTTCGATTTCCCTGAGCTTACGTTTGGCTGCGTCGGTCGAGACGAACTCGATGAACTCATGCTTCCCGATTACCGCGTGCTTTTGCGTGATGATCGTAGTGCGCAGCTTATCCTCGCCTTCCTGCTCACCGTCAGGGAAGTTCGTGAGGAACTTGATCGGATCGTCCGTGGCGTTACCGATGCGCCAGAGCGTGAACGTGGTAACGATGAGGTTCTTGCTATCCTTGGTTCGCGTCTCCTCCGTCCTGTCCTCGAGGACGCGGACGCGCCTGTCGTAGATGGCGACGTCTTGGATTGGGATCGGCCACTTGAACTTCAACCCCGGTTCCATGATCGCGGCGTCCGTGGGTTCGCCCCACGTCGTCACAACGGCGACCTCGGTGAAGCGCACCTTGAACGAGCACATGTACAGAAGCAGGATGATGCCGAGGAACACCGCGGCTGCGATCGTGCCGACGTTTTTCATGACCAGACGACTCCCTGTGTCCGAAACGCTTTCTACCTGCCTTAGTTTTCATCCTCTGCCAGAACCCGATCGAGGGAGGGTTCCTTCCGGGTTTCGTACTCGATCAGCACGTTGGAGGGATCTCCCACGATGAGGTACTTGCGGATGGGGCCCATTGCCTCATACACATCGAGAATCTTGCGTTGTTTGTACAGTTCCGGAGCGGTTTTGAAGGCGGCCAGCTCCGCGCCGAAGGCACGGACCTTTCTGGCTGCGAGACTGATTTTGCGGCTGGCGTTGGCGCGAGCCTCGGCGATCAGAGCAGCCGCCTCACCGCTCAGCGCCGTGATTCCGGCGTCGGAATCGCCCATGAGCAGGCGAGCGACCGCCGCCTCCGCTTCGGCGAGTTCGAGCTTGTGGCCCGCCGGGCCCCCGCGCAGCTCATCCCTCTGCCGAATCACTTCGTCAAGGGTCCGCGCACGGGCCTCCGTTCCGGCGGCTTCGGTCAGCATCTTCTGCACCTGGCCTTTCGCGGCGTTGATTGTGGCGGCCATGTTGGTCTGAGCGGCGATGACCTGCTGGAAGGCGGCGGCCACCTTCTCCTTGACCGGTGGGTGGGCCCCACGAATGCCGCAGAAGACGATCTCGATTCCGACTTCAAGCTCGTCAAGGCGGCTTTGGATCAGGTCCGTCAGCTCCGCGTTGAATCGCTCCCGTCCAGGTCCCATCAGCTCGTCAATGTCGACGCTTGCTGCGTAGCCCGACAAATACTGATACGCCACGCCCTCCATGAGCTTCACGGGATCGGCGTAGTTGTAAAGGTACTTGTGGATATCCTTGATTCGGTACTCGATCGGCACGGAAACCATCAGCAGGCTGACCGGAACGCTCTCGCCCGTCTGCGCGTACTTTCCAGCCGTATGTTCCTCCGACGAGCCGGTCTTGCCCGTCTTCGATGCCGCCACGAGCAGCATCAGTTCCGGGATGTACTCGTGTTGCTCCGTCCAGATGACCGCCCTGCGCGGGTCCGTCTCGTCCTCCTCCTCGGTGGCCTCACCGATCACAAGCTCGCTGATCCGCTTGACGGGAGCCCGGTGGACCACATCGATCGGGTAAGGCCATTTAACGTGGATACCCGGCTGAAGACTTTCCGGGCGTGCCTGCACCAGACTTCCGAACCTCTCAACGACGACCTGCTCATCCGCCTCGACGATGACGAGGCTGCTCAGCGAGAAGATGGCGATGATCGTGACGGCGAGGATCGGAAAGAGCCACCTCTGTAAGAGCTGATAGAACCACGTGCTGCTGACCTCGAACCCGAACTGGTAGTTCATCGCGCCGGCCATGGACTTGGCGATCTCGCCGGGCTCGGCCAGGAGCTCGAGGAGCCTGCTGTCAAAGGAGGGTCTGGGAATCTCACCCGGAATACGCGGGCGATACAGGTCGAGAATGAAGTTCACGGCGAACTCGATGCCCAGGATGAGCAACATCACGCGGATGACGCACGCGGCCAGGGGTTCGGCCCAGGCCGTCGTCTCGGTTGCCATAAGGGCGATGGCCAGGGCGAGACTGGCCCGGGCGTTGGCTGCCATGCAGGTGGCACCAGCCCGCACCAGTCGCCATTGCGGCAGCCTGGACAGAGCGATCGAGTATCGCTCATAAAGGAAGCAGAGGAACCCGATCCCCACGACGATCCACATCACCAACGTGGGCTGCTGCGTCCGGCGCATCCCCTCCTTGGCGAACGCTCCTTCAAGCGTCCAGTCAAACGCCGCGAAATGGCCGACCACCAGGAACAACGCCAGGAGGATCGTCACGGTCGGCAAAAGCCACCGGACCATCCAGCGCAGACGGTTTTGTTCGAGCAGGAGTGCTTCGTCATCCAGCTCGAAGATCCCCTCGCTTGCCCCGGCTTCGCGGGACCGCTTCAGCTCGGCAGTTTCCAACGCCTCGGCGCTGACACGCCTGATTTGCTTGAACACCAAAAAGAGAACGAGCCACACCGGAAGCCCGATCACCATCAACCGGGCAACGGTCGCCAGGGCGTCCGACCTGGTCCAGTAGGCCAACCCCCAAAACACGGCGCACGTTGCGAACTGTCCGACGAAACCGACACCCGCCACGACCTGGGCCCGGCGATCACTCGGTGTGGCTGACTCAGTCATTCGTGTTTCCCTCTCCGCCTTCCGGCGGAGTCGAACTTCGATGCACTAGTCGACGTAAGCAAAGGTGGCTGACCGCGCCGCCTCGTGCGGCTTGCCGCAACGAGAGGGAAGGTTACAATAATCGAGTTCCGGTGCCAACACGCGGGTTGCTGGCCCGGTCCGGGCCGTGGCCCGAACGGCGGGGCGGACGAGACCTCGAACCTCAAAGAAGCTTCGCACGACACCCAAGCCCATGTGGCAACGATTCTACACTCTGGCCCATAGCACGTTCGTGGAGACGATCCGCCAGCCGATCTACGGGGTCATGCTCCTGCTGACCGCGGCCATGCTGATCCTGAACGTTTCGCTTGCCGCCTTCACCCTCGAGGACGACGACAAGCTGCTCCTCAGTCTGGGGCTATCTACGCTCCTGCTCAGCGGTTTGTTCTTGTGTGCCTTCAGCGCCAGCGGGGTGCTCGCCCGCGAGATCGAGAACAAGACCGTGCTGACGGTGATCTCGAAACCGGTCAGCCGGCCCATGTTCATTCTGGGCAAGTTCACGGGGCTGGCGGCGGCCCTTGTGCTCGCGTTCTACCTGAGTTGCCTGGTCTTCATCCTCGCCCAGCGGCACGGGGTTCTTCAGAACTCGTCCGATCCGTGGGACGCCCCCGTCCTGGCCCTGGGGTTCGGGAGCCTGGCGGTCTCGCTGATCGCCGCCACTTTCGCCAATTACCTGTACGGTAGCCATTTCTCGACCACCACGATTGCCTTTGTGACGCCACTTCTGACCGTCGCCGTTCTCATCGTGGGGAAGTTGAATGAGCACTGGGAGATCATCCCCTTCGCCAGCAATTTCGTGGGTGGGCAGGTGCTGATTGCGGCGTATTTCGTTCTGTTGGTCGTGATTCTTACGGCGGCTGTCGCGTTGGCGGCCTCCACGCGGTTCGGGACGCTCATGACGCTCATGATCTGTGTATGCTTCCTCGGACTTGGCTTTACCTCGGATGCCGCCTTCGGACGGCATGCGGAGGGATCGGCGCTCGCCTCGTCGCTGTACAGCATCGTGCCGAATGTCGGGCCCTTCTGGGTCATTGACGGTCTGTACGCCGAGACGGAGGTGACGGCCATCCCGCTACGCTACGTCGGGTACGTAACCGGTTACGCAGCGCTTCTCACTTCTGCGACCCTCGGAATTGCCGTGTTCATCTTCCAGAAACGCGAGGTGGGCTGACCCCTGCCGGGGCGCCGGGCGCGTGGCGATACGAGTCGCTTGGCGGATGGAATTGGACGAACGTGCTCGAGTGACGCGTTACCGCTTGACCAACTCGAGGTAGCCGACGTTTTGACCTCCAGCGGCGTCGATCACGACAAGGCTGATCGTGTGGCTTCCCGACTGCACGCCGGAGGTTCGCCAGAGGTAGCTCACTTGCGACGAAGTTCCGGTTACGGTTGTTACGAATACGGACTCGCCGTCGACAAACCACTCGACTGTGGCCAATCCCACGTTCGCAGCCACGGTCGCGTCGATCGTCACATTTCCCGACACGCGTGCGCCCGCCCGGGGTGACTCGAAGACGACGCCTGCCGTCGACCCGCCGCTGGTCCCGAATGAGACGCCGACGGTCTCGATGCGTGATGCGTTGCCTGCAAGGTCGGTGGCTATGAAGCCAAGCTCATGTTCGCCGCGCGAGAAATCCGACGTGTCGATGACGAATCGGTAGGGCGTGCGAGTGTCGGTGGCGAACGGGATGTCGTCGACGTACATCACCACGTCCGCCACACCCCATCGATCAGAGGCTGAGACCGAAACCGTATAACGGCCGGAGAAGGAGGCACCGTCCCTCGGGCGAGCGATGCTTAACGACGGCGGCGTGGTGTCCGGCGTGTACGAGGCTTCCAGTGCGGCTTCGACAGCGGCCTCCGCATCGACGAGGCCGTGACCGTACGTGGAGTCCTTGCCCCGGGCACCCAGGTCGGCGGCGCTCGTGGTCAGGGCTTCGACAATGGTGGCCGGTCGCAGATCGGGATTGACGGACCAGGCGAGCGCAGCCACGCCCGTCACGATCGGAGCAGCGAAGGATGTGCCGCTGCTCAGCCTGTAGCCGGACCCCACCGCGGTCGTGCGAACATCGGTGCCGGGCGCGACGAGGTCCACGAACGGTCCTCGATCGGAAAACGAGGCGATTCGACCGGTTGCCTCGACGGCTCCGACGAAGAGCGCCTCGTCGTAACCGGATGCTCCCGCGGTGCCGCCTTCGTTGCCCGCGCTGATGACGACAAGTGCGCCGCGATTGTAAGCCTGCCGTGCAGCCGATTTGACGATCTCGTTGGACCAGAGCGGCGCGAAGCTGACGTTGATCACCTTGGCCCCCTGTCCGGCGGCCCAGAGGATTCCCGCGGCGATCTGTCTGCTGGTGGCCAGGCCCGCATCGTTCGTCACGCGGACGGCGATGACGGGGCAGTCCCACGTCACGCCGGCGACGCCCGTGTTGTTGTCGGTCGCGGCTGCCGCGACGCCCGCGACCTGCGTGCCGTGCCCTTTGACGTCATCGAAGTCGGGGTCATTGTCGTAGATGTTCCAACCGTTCACGATTCTGTCTGACAGATCCTCGTGATCCGGTTCGACCCCCGTGTCGACAATGGCGATCAGGATATCATCCGATCCGACGGTTTCCTCCCATGCGTCAGGGACGTTGACCTGATCGAGGTGAGGTTGCCGGTCAAAGAGTGGGTCGTCGGGAGCTTCCTGGGCTTGGAGAATGTACGTTCTGTGGATGGACTCGATCAGGTGGCTCTCCGCCAACCAGGCAGCAATCGCGTCCACCTCGTCTTCCGGCACTTCCAGAACCGTGAGGTCGATGT
Source organism: uncultured Phycisphaerales bacterium (assembly GCA_965371725.1). GTDB lineage: Bacteria > Planctomycetota > Phycisphaerae > UBA1845 > UBA1845 > CBDUZO01. The sequence continues at coordinate 26,241 of CBDUZO010000001.1, read as the reverse complement.
CATCCACTCGGTCCGTGACGACGGCTCCGACCTGCGCGTAGAGATTGTCCAGCGTTTCTGCGTCGGCTCCGGGGAAGGGTTGTACGAGCAGCTCACCCTCGACGACGGGTAGGGCTGCGGTAGCGGGATCATCGTCGTCCGGGAAGACGGCCGTTGGGATGACTCCATCCGTCGAACTGGTCGTCCCAGTCCCAATGGGCACGCACCCGATCATCGTGGAAACGACGCATCCGGACCACAGGTGCCACGCCGAGCGATTTGTCTTCATAAGGCCGATCCAGCTTTGAATGGTGTTCGAGATGCCTCTTTCGCGAGAAACCCCAGCCATACAATAAGGTGCCATACAAATCATCTATCGGCCGGGAAAAATGGAATAATCGGGCCTATCGGGCCGGGCAGAAAACGTCCGGAAGCGTGACAGTTGGCGTCAGGATCGTGGGTGTCGGCAGCGGGCCCGATACTCACCCCTGGCAGAGCAATGGGCGCTGACCGTGAGTCCTTCGCGGCGATCCCGCATCCGCGAGGGAATTCGCAGCGAACGTTGCCCTTGGTGGTGAAATCTGATCGGACCATTTGGCAAAGTGGGTGATCGGGGCAAGGGTGGTTGACGTGCGACGCATATCGGGACGCGAGCTTGCGTACAACGCCGGCGCGGCCGGGACCATCCGGTAGGATTCATGATTTCTCGTGGTGAATCGGTGGCCGATAAAGTGTCGCCTGCCGTCCGTGCCTTGACCAAACGCCGTCCGGACTATATGCTTTTCATATACTTGACATCTTGGTCTGACATCTGGCTTCAGTTACGGCTTCGCCGGGCGGCCGATTTGATTGACCGGAAGGGGATGAGGAGGTTAGCGAAGCTGTATTGACGTACCACGTTTGAGTCATCTTTAGGGCTGCTGACAAGCAGTTGTCGCCGTCTCCGTTGTATGAGCGCACGGATGCGCCCCTGAACTGGCGAGGGTTTGTGCCTCGGTCATGGTTCAAAAGGCGTCTGTCGTCCCTATCTGATTGTGCGCCGTGCCACAGGCTCTCGCGTTGACAGTCGATAAAGGAGGGAGGTCATGGTGCGGAGAAGGTGCGCCCGTTGGATCGATGATCGCAGGCGGCCTTGGGAGTTCCGTTCCGAATGACCGACCACTCTCGTTGCGGAAGGGCCGATAGGAGAAACGCTTGCAGACGCTGACCTGGTATTGGCGAAGACTTCGGGCGATGTCGCCCGGGGAAATCTGCTGGCGTCTGGGCACGACGCTTCAGGAATCGGTTGATCGGTGCGCGCTTGCGGTCCGAGAAAAGCCGATTTCCTTGTCGAGAATCGCGGATGGGAACGGGGCGGCCTCGCAGGTTGACTCGGCAGCCATCCGTTCCGCGTGGCCTGGTGCATTCCACTCGCGCGATGTCCCTTCTGAATCGGCGCGCTGGCGCGAAGCGGTCGTGGCTCGTGCCGACAGGCTGCTGGATAACCGCTTGTCGTTCTTTGACCTGGACAATCACGATTTCGGTTCCGAGATCGATTGGAATCGCGAGTGTGTGTCGAACAAGTGTGCGCCCCTGTGCTTCGCGCCGCGCGTGGATTATCGGGACTTCACCGTGACGGGTGACGCGAAGGTTGCCTGGGAGCCGAATCGGCATCACCACCTGGTCGTGCTGGGACGGGCGTATCGGTTGACCGGTGATCGGCGTTACGCGGAGAAAGTCGTCGAGCAGATCGAGAGCTGGCAGCGGCAGTGCCCCTACGGGCGGGGAATGAACTGGCGAAGCCCGCTGGAGCTTGCGATACGGCTGATCAACTGGGCTTTCTCGCTCGAGATGATCTCGCCCTCCGGCGTCTGGACGAAACAGCAGATGGGCCGGTTGCTCCCGGTTGTCTATCGCCATCTGTGGGATATCACTCGGAAATACTCACGTCATTCGTCGGCCAACAACCATCTGGTGGGCGAGGCCGCCGGCGTCTTCATCGCCACCGGCTACTTCACGAGCCTCAAGATGGCCGATGCCTGGCGCGACCGAGCCCGCGACATCCTGATCCGGGAGATGGCACGACAGGTCCATCCCGACGGCGGGCACTGTGAACTTGCGACCGGTTACCACGGGTTCGTGCTCGAACTCTTCCTGCTTGCGGGGATCGTCGCGCGGAACAGGGGCGAGGACTTCCCGGAAGATTACTGGAAACGCCTGGAGCGGATGTTTGACTTCCTGGCCGCTCTGACTGAGGGCGGCGCGGCGCCTCCGATGTTCGGTGATTGCGACGACGGATACGTCCTGGACCTGGGCGGCGGGCCCGATCGGCTGCGCGGTCTTATGGCGGTGGGGGCGACGCTGTTCAACAGGGCCGATTTCAAAGCGTTTTCCGACGGTTCGGGCGAGCCTGTTCTCTGGCTCTTGGGTGATGCGGGATGCAAGGCGCTGGCGGAGATAGATGACTTACCCGTGGCACTGGAAATACGGTCGCGGGCGCTTCCGGATTCGGGCTACTACTTGCTTCAGTCCGGACACGTTGGCCGACCGGACCGCATCAGCGTGGCCTTTGACTGTGGCGACCTGGGTTACGGACCGATCGCCGCCCACGGACACGCGGACGCTTTGAGCTTCACGCTCCGTGCTTTCGGGGCGGACGTCTTTGTGGATCCGGGCACGTATGATTACTTCACGTACCCGAAATGGCGTGACTATTTCCGCAGCACCTGCGCCCACAACACGATCGTGATCGACGAACGGGAACAGTCCGAGACGCTCGGGCCGTTTCTGTGGGGACGGCGGGCGCAGGCGCGATGCGTTCAATGGGAACCGGCTGAGCAGGGCGGGACGGTTGCGGGTGAACACGACGGCTACTCGCGTCTTGACGATCCGGTCGTTCACCGTCGCACCATCACGCTGGATGGAAAACGCGGCGAGATCGTCATTCGTGATGAACTGACCGGCAGGACACGACATCGGGCGTGCCTTCTGCTGCACGCGGCTGAACACTGTGAGATTCGTCGTGAGGACTCGAACCGGTTCAAGGTGGACTTTGGCGTGGGAACAGCCTGGGTGCACGTAGACCCCTGTCTCTCCGTCAGTCTTGTGAGAGGATCGGAGGAGCCGATCCTCGGTTGGGTGTCTCGTCGGTATCACGGCAAGCAGCCGGCAGTGACGTTGCGCGGATGCTGCGAGTGGACCGGCGTCTTGACGGTTGAAACGCGGATCGCCTTGGAGAGGGCGATGTCATGAAGATCGCTGTCGCGAGGCGTTTGGGAAAAGGCTGCTTGGTGACACTTGTTCTTCGACAGCGGTCCGATGGGGAGAGGGTCAGTGGCAGGTAGCGGTACAACTTCAGGTGCCCGGAGAGAGGATCACCTCAGCCGGTCCGGTAGTGGTGGGGGGCAAGCCCTCGCCGGCCCGGACATGACTGGGATCGTCCTTGCCGGCGTACACAGTTGGGGTGAGGGCGTGCTGGAGAACGTGGCATGTAGGCCCTTGTTGCCGATCGCGTCGCGCCCGTTGATTCGCCACGCCGTGGACTGGCTCGGACTGAGTGGAATTTCGGAGGCGTACGTCTGTGCGAACAGCCACACGAGGATCTTGCGTCGTTGCCTCGGCGATGGATTGGGACCGGACGTCTCCTTGAAGTACTACGAGGACCAGATGCCGCGAGGTCCCGCCGGTTGCGCCCGGGATGCGGCGATTCTCGGCGGTGGTCGGATCTTCGTAGTGGTCGAGGGCACGATTGTGCCGAGGATCGAACTGCGAGATCTGCTCGATGCCCATGTTGAGTCGAAGGCGGCGCTGACGGTGGCCGTGGCCGGCTCCGAGAACGCGAGCGCCGGGGTAAACTCCCCGCTCGAGCCTGTCGGCATCTATGTATTCTCACGGGAGCTTCTTCCTCACATCCCCCCGACGGGATACCAGGACATCAAGGAAACGCTGATTCCGTGCCTGCACGCCAAGGGGCTCCGCGTGGTTCCACACGTTGTGCGCGGCGACCTGGCCCCGCGCGTGTCGGGGGCGGAGTCTTATCTCGCGGTGAACCATTGGGCCGTGCGAACCATGCCCGAGGATGCGGCTAGGCAGGACGGTTACGTTCGTGTCGGCGAGGCGTGGGTGCATGAATCGGCCCGGGTCGATCCGACGGCGCGGCTTGTCGGACCCGTGTTGATTGGTCCTGATTGTGTGGTCGGCCCAGGCGCGATGATGGTCGGTCCGACGACAATCGGGCGCGGGGGTCTAATTGGCAATCAGGTTGTCATCAGTCGCTCGGCGTTGTGGGACGGGTGCACGGTGGAAAGCGGCGCCGTTTTGGATCAGTGCATTGTCATCGACCGGACGACGGTGGAGTCGGAAGTCGTAGCCCGTAGTACCGTGTTTGTGCCGCGGCGTCGCTGGAGTCGGGGGTTCCTCAATCGGCTCGCTGTGCTGTGTGGGATCGTCCGTGAACGTGCTCGAATTGTCGGAGGCGACGACCGTCGACCGAGCGGTGCCGGGCCGGATCCCGCGGTGGAGTTTCCCAGGCTGCATGCCGGTCGATCGGAGCCGGATTAACTTGCGTCCACAGTGGACGTGCATCGGTCCTCCACGATGGAGAACGATTTACGATGTTAGGGCAATCAGGACAACAGGGCAATGAATCCGATCCAAGCGGCGGGGCCTTGGGGCTGGGCTTTCGATCTTCGGGTACCTCGCTTGAGCGGGGGGATGCCGGGGCACTTGGCACGCCGTTGGCTGGCGGAGGTGGTCCATCGGGCTCGCACGGGTTCGCCATGTTGCGTCGGTCGCGCTGGCTCGTGTTCGGTGTTTTTGCACTGGTCTCCATGGTGACGATCCCGTGCATCTGGGTGTTTCTCAAGCCGGCGTACCGCGCCAACGCGGTCGTGCGGGTGTCGCCGGTCGTGTCGCGTGTGGTGTTCAGGACCGAGGACAACGGAATCGTTCCGCTCTACCGGTCCTACCTGAACACGCAAGTGTCTGTGATCAGCAGCCCGACGGTGTTGCGGCGGGTGCTGGATCGTTCGGACGTTCACGCGGCGAAGTGGTATGAGCAGAAACCGCCGTGGCCTCTTGCCTACCTGCGCTCGCCGCCGAGCCCGATGGACCGACTCGAGGATTGCCTCACGGTCAGGTCCCGCCGAAACACGGAGATGATCGACGTTGCCATCACCGCGCTTGACCCGCATGAAGCGCGGCTTCTCGTCGATGCCGTCGTGGACGAGTATAAGAGGCTCAATGATGAGGCGGCGGCGGAGAGCGACATTCAGCGGACCCGAACGCTGATCGACGAGCGCAACGCCCTTCAGAGGCAGATCGACGGGCTGGCTGACATCAAGCACAAGGCGTCGATGCACCTCGGTACGATGACCGCGGAGCAGCTTCGATCCCTTCTCAGCAAGAACGTGACCGGGTTGGAGGTGGAATACGAGGGGCTTCGGCGCGAGCTGGCGCTGGCCCGGTGGGAGTTGGGAAACCTTACGGGCCCCGGTGACGCGGACCATACACCGGAGGGAGGTTCCGATCGCACGGATGGTGATGAAACTGCCCGGGGTTTCTTCACCGATCCGGAGTGGCGCCGACTGAATCTGGACTTGCGGACGGCCCGGCATCAGCTTGAGCTGGCCCGCCAGCACTATGGCGAGTCCCATCCGCGGATTCAGACTCTTCTGGCAAGTGCCGATTTCGCGGAGCGTGTCCTGCGCGAGCGAGAGGCCCAGCTGGGCGAGCAACGGCAGGGGACCGTGCCGCAGTTCACGCCCGCCGCCGACGGGGAGATCGCGTTCCTTGACCGGACGTCGTTGGAGAGGCACGTACAGAGGCTTGAGTATCAAGTCAAGCTGCTCGGTGATGACATCGAGCGTCAGCGCAGCAGGGTGGCCAACGTCGGAGACGTGGCGCAGGACATGGCCCATTACGACGAGGAGATCAAGCGGAAGCGTGACCTGCTCGATCGTATTCGCGAACGGTTGACCACCCTGGAAGTGGAGAGTAAGGCGCCTGGGCGCATAACGGTGGCGTCACACGCCATCGCGCCGAGTCGGCCATACCGGGATCGGCGGGCCCTGCTGACCGCGATGGCGCTTGTCGGATCGTTGCTACTCGGGGTCGGTGTCGGCTACCTTCGCGCGATCACCGACCAGAAGATCCGCGAGGTTGGGGACGTCGAGCAGACCGTGCGTGTGCCCTTCCTGGGCGCGTTGCCTCCGCTTCCGGATTCGAGCAATCTCCTGGGCGAGTGGGACCCCGTCACCACGGAAAACGTGCGCATGGTTCGCACGGCCCTTCTTCAGCGTCTCACGGGATCAGGCAAGAGGGTAATCTTGATCACAAGCAGCTCAAGCCGGGCTGGCAAGAGTACTGTCGCCATTCTCCTGTGCAAGAGCCTGGGGCAACTCGGGAAGCGCACGCTCCTGGTAGAGGCCGATCTGCACCAACCTTCGTTGGGAGGCTATCTCGGGATCGATGCCAACGCGGGGCTTGCCCGTTTGTTGACGGACGGGCTGGACGATCGTGACGTGATTCGGTCAATCGATCGTGGCCGTTTTGACGTGCTCCTCGCGGGCGAGCGCACGGAGGAATTCAATTTCGAGCTGTTGGCCAACGGTGTTTTCTCTGCGTGCTTGGAGCGGTGGAAACAGTCGTATGACTACATCGTCCTGGACAGCCCGCCGTTTCTGCCCGTGGCGGACTCGCGAATCCTCGCCGGCCAGGTCGACGGCACGATCATGGTTCTGCGCTCGGCTTATTCCCGTCGGAACGAGGTGGTTCAGGCGTACGCCGAGCTCAGTGCCGGTGGTGGAACACTGTTGGGAACGGTTCTGGTCGGTGCCCGAGTCCACGCCGACTACGGCTACTACGGCCACTACGGAGATTATCGGCGGAGCATCGCAGCTCGCGGTGCAAAGGTGGGTGACCAGGGGGAAGTGAAGGGATGATGGGACGCGGCTGCATGCCGTGACAGGCGACTTTGATTCTACTGCTCATCGATCAAAAGGCTCCCTACCTGCGCTCGGCGCCAGGGTCGATCTCGTTGCTGACCCTTCCGCTTGGGACGCGGTCATTCCTTGACCATATCGCTGCGCGCACGGCAGTCGTGGCCGGGCGCGAGTTGCTGGTGATGCCAAGGTTCGAGTACGATGGGGCGTATGAGCAAGAGATCACAAGCTGCACGACGCGCAGGCCAAGGATCGTTCCACCCGATACGCTGCCGGACGTACTGGGTACCTATGAATTCTCCGACTACATGATGGTGATGGACCCTGGCCGTTGGCCGGTTGACGGTATCGATATCGCCGCGATCGTGCGCGGGCTCGGCTCGTATCGCGGTGTGACGCATGCCGTGACGATCGGCGCCGCGCGCGAGGGGACGCGGGAATGCGTCGAGTGCGACGGCAACGGCCGCGTCAAGCGTGTTCAGCGGTTGTACAGCGGTGTGACATGGCCGGAGGTGGCGACGTCGGCCATTCTCTTCTCACTCGTGCCCGCCCGCGTCGTGGGCGACCTGAAGTTCACGTCGCTTCCCGAGCTTAGAAGGGCTCTGTCGACCAAGGGCGTACTAAGCCGTGACGTTCCGGTGGCATTGGATCCGGTTGACCTGACGGAGGAGGCCGGCTGGCTGGCGCTGAATGAGCGGATGATGGCCAGGCCCTTCCGCGGCCACCGGTCCGCGTTCTCCCGACGACAAGAGGACATCCTGATCGGGCGGGATTGCTTGATCCACGAGTCCGCACGGCTCGTAGGCCCCGTGATTATCCATGACCGGGCGAGACTCGATGAGGGCGTGACCGTGGTCGGCCCGGCGGTCGTGGGCTCGGAAAGCCGGATCCATCGAGACGCGACCGTTGCCCAGTCCGTCATCGCCCCGAAGAGCGTCGTGGATGCCGGTGTCACGGTTCTTCATCGCGTCATGGCCGGGCGTTGCCCAACCGCCCCTACTGATGCGGATGTCGGCACAGCGACAGGCATGGCGGCGTTTCAGTCGCCGCTGAAACAGCAGTACACGGATGGGAACATCGCACTTCCCGTGCACCCGGCGATGCACCGACGGCGATTGAATCTCGTGCTGAAGCGTACCGGAGACATCCTCCTAAGTGCGGTTGCACTGGTGCTGCTGTCGCCGCTCTGTTTTCTTGTGGCCGTGCTGATCAAGTTGGCGTCGCCCGGTCCTGTCTTCTTCATCCATCGCCGTGAGCGCAAGGACGGGAAGGAGTTCCCCTGCCTGAAGTTCCGGACAATGACGGCGGACGCGCACCTCCAGCAGCGCGAGCTTTACGAGCAGAATGAGGTCGACGGTCCGCAGTTCAAGTTAAGCTGCGACTCGCGCGTCACGCCGTTGGGACGGGTCCTGCGGAGTACGAATATTGACGAGCTACCGCAGTTGATCAACGTATTGCTGGGGCATATGAGCCTTGTGGGACCTCGTCCGTCGCCGTTTCGGGAGAATCAGATATGCGTGCCGTGGCGCCGGGCGAGGTTGTCCGTGGCGCCGGGCATTACGGGGCTCTGGCAGGTCTGTCGTGATGATCGATCCGGCGGGGACTTTCACCAGTGGATCTACTATGACCTGGCATACGTGCGTAATCTGTCGACCTGGCTGGATGTGAAAATCCTGCTGGCGACGGTGCTGACCCTCGGGGGCAGGTGGAGCGTGCCGCGGTCGTGGTTCGTCAGGGGCGATGGCGAGCCGGACGATCGCCTGGCGGAGTCGATTCCCGTCGAAACGGCTGTACTCTCCAAGAGCGTCGAGCCGAAGACATTACAGTACTGAAACCCGGTTTCTCGATCCTTGAAGGGAGAAGAGGAGATGTTTGGCGCGGACACGACTCTTCCACGGGCATATTATCGGACCGTCTGCATCATCGGATCGCTTGCCCTGTTGGGCACGCTTGCCCTGATTTCGACGGGTTGCAGCGATCACCGCATTAGCCTTGGCAGGTTTCTTGAGCTTCAACAGGAGACACGAGAAGCCGCCGCCGTGGCCCCTTCCGTGGAGGAGCTGGCGGACGCTCGGGACCTGCTCGATCAAAAGCTCGGACCGTACAGGACAGGACCCGGCGACGTGCTCCTCATTACGCTGATCAGTGCCGATGAGGTCACGGTCATCCCAGAGGTCCAGGTCCGCACCGATCGCAACGGCGAGATCGATCTTCCGATCGTCGGTGCGGTGAAGGTGGCGGGTCTCGAATTGGAGGACGTTGACGACGCTGTGCGCAACGCGTTCGTGCCGGGCGTCGTCAAAGATGCGGTCGTCCATGTGCAGTTGGTGGAACCTAAGGCCACGGCCGTCATGGTGACCGGCGCGGTGACCAGTCCCGGTCTGGTTCTGTTACGCCGCACCGAGCAGAATCTTCTCTTCGCCATCGTGGGCGCGGGTGGGGCATCGGAGTTGGCGTCGGGCGAGGTGACGTTGCGGCGTATCCGTCGACCGACGGAGGGGGTAACGCTTGATCTGACCAACCCGGTGGAGCTGAAGGCGGCGCTTGCCTTGGACCCGCTGGAGGACGGGGACATCATCAGTGTTCATGCGGCCGCCCCGAACACGATCTACGTCGGCGGTTTGGTCAACGGGCCGCGGCCGCAAGCCTATCCGCCGGGCGTCTCGGTCACGGTGCTCCAGGCGATCGCGGGAGCGGGTGGGCTTCGTACCGACATCTTCCCGAAGGACGGGACACTGATCCGCCGGATGCCTGGCGGTAAGGATGTGCACGTCAAGCTCGAGCTGAACCGCATCGCCGACGGGCGTGATCCGAACATTCTGCTGGCAGCCGGGGACATCCTCTGGGTTCCGCATACGTGGGAAACGCGGACCCAGGATTTCGTCAACCGGAATTTCTTCCTGCGGGCGGGCGTGAGCGTGAACTACAATGTGAGCGGTATCGAATTCATGAACCGCCACAGCCAGCAATCCGGCGGCAGGGGCGGCAGTTTGGAAGACTCGTTTGACCCGTTCGGGTTCCTCACGCGCGGCACGACATTGCAGTCGCTCAACGCTGCGCCCGTGCTTCAGCCGTGACGCCTGGAGCGATGGCTGAGTGTCCTGTCCGTTCCGGCTCGATTTCGTCGGCCGTGACTGACTTGCGCGCGCTGGCACTGCGAGCGCTGCGGCGGATGTACCTTCCTGATCGCGGAATGTTCGCCTTTCGCCTGCGTCGTGACGGAACCGAAGATGTGCTCGAGGGCACCAGCCACCGGTATACCGCCATCACGCTGATCGGATTGGCCGGTGAGGGCGAGGATGCGTGCGGGGAGATTCTTCACGGCGAGGATGCACAGACTGTCTGTCGTCGATTGCTGGACGAGGTGCATACGGTCGACAATCTTGGTGATGTGGCGCTGACGATCTGGGCCGCAGTGGCATTGGGGGTCGTCGACGTATCGCGCGCGATTGAGCGCCTGCGGGAGCTTGCGCCGTGTGACGGGCCACATCCCACGGTCGAGTTGGCCTGGGCCGTCACAGCCTTGTCCGTGTTTCCGGGCGACAGTGGCGATGGGGACCGCCTGATCGGGAAGATCGCCGACAGGCTTATGGCGTCTTTCGTTCCGTCGGCGGGCATGTTTCCACACTGGCCGTCGGATTCCCGCGTCTCACGGTTTCGATCTCACGTGGCGTGCTTCGCCGATCTGGTCTATCCCATTCAGGCACTCGCGTATTACCATAAGCGAACGGGCGATACGGAGGTGCTCTTGGCCGCGCGTCGGTGTGCGGATCACATGTGCGCCGTGCAGGGCGAGAGGGGACAATGGTGGTGGCATTTTGACGCGAGAACGGGGCGCGTTGTAGAGCGTTATCCCGTCTATGCCGTGCACCAGGATGCCATGGCGCCGATGGCGCTGTTTGATCTTCAGGAGGCGGGCGGTGGGGATTATCATAGTGGGATCGATGCCGGGCTGAAGTGGCTGCTCGAGCCCGCGGAAATCGCTTCATCACTCATCGACCGCTCAGCCGGTGTGATCTGGCGAAAAGTGGCACGTCATGAACCCCGTAAGCTTGCCCGCGGCATCCAGGCGGCGGCGAGCCGGGTGCATCCGTCTTTAAGAGTGCCCGGGTTGGGGCTCGTGCTAAGACCGAACCGCATTGATTACGAATGCCGTCCCTACCATCTCGGTTGGTTGCTGTACGCCTGGCCACGTAAGCGAGTTGCGGAATGGACGTGAATCAGACACCGCCAAACCCTCTCGCGGCGGACTGGCCTGTGCGCCATCTCTTCGGTATCCCGATCCGTGCTCTGACCATGCAACAGGTGATCGGGGCCGTGGAGCGAACGATCGAGGAGCGTCAACACCTGCTGATCGGGATGGTGAACGCCGCCAAGATGGTCAACATGCAAAGCGATCAGCGATTGCGTGATGCCGTGCTGCGTTCCGACATGATCCTGGCCGACGGGATGGCCGTCGTGTGGGCGACGCGCCTGCTGGGGCGACGCCTTCCCGAACGCGTCCCCGGGATCGACCTGATGCACGCGATGCTGCGAACCGGTCGGAATCGCGGATATCGGATCTACTGTCTCGGTGCCGGCGAGGAGGTGCTGCAGACGGCCGTCGCTCGGATAACGTCCGATTACCCTGGCATTGTGATTGCGGGTATGCGCAACGGGTACTTTGACGCTTCGGAGGAGCCGGCCATCGTGGCCGATATCCGCGCTGCGGAGGCGGACATCTTGTTCGTGGCCATGAGCCCGCCGAAGAAAGAAGTATTCATGGCCAAATGGTCGGGCGAGTTGGGCGTCCCGATTTGCCACGGCGTAGGCGGTGCGTTTGACGTGTTGGCGGGCAAGGTAAAGCGGGCACCCGAGCGCTGGCAGCGTCTGGGGCTGGAATGGCTGTATCGCGTCGTTCAAGAGCCCAGGCGCATGTGGCGACGATATCTGGTGACCAACACACTGTTTTGTGGGATGCTCGTGGCGGAACTGGCGGGCCGATACCGAGTGCCGGACCGATAACGCGGTGATTCGTGGAGGCACTGAGTTTGGCCGCTGGCGTTCAGGAATCTTTGGGCTGTATGGGCGTTGCGGATCTTGACAACCCTGTGGGGGATGACCCGATCGGGGTGATGCTGCTTGTCAGCAGCCTCGAACGCGGCGGTGCGGAGCGGCAGGTCGTGGAACTGGCAAACGGTCTCGATCCGTCCCGCTTTCGCGTTCATGTCTGCTCCCTGTCGGACAACAACCCGCTTGCTCCTGACTTGCGTTGCCCGGAGAGGTTTCGCGTCGTCCGGAAACGGCACAAGTATGACATTCTTCTGATCGCGCGCGTTGCGAAGCTGCTGAGGCGGCTTGGTGTATCGGTCGTTCATTCATTCCTGTTCGATGCGGAGATGGTGGGTCGCCTGGCCGGTCGGTGGGCGGGCGTGCCGGCTGTGATCTGTTCGAACCGGTGCCCGCACCTTAGTCGATCAGGGTTCAAGCTCTGGTTGAGCCGCCTGACCTCCGATTGCTTCGATCTTATGATCGCCAACTCGTGGACCGGTCAGGACTTTGAGCACTCGAAACAAGGCGTCGAGCTGTCGCGGGTTTGCGTCGTCCCGAACGGTGTTGATATCAAGAAGTTCCACCCACGAGACGCTTCCGCGCCGCGCGAAGCTCTGGGGATCGCGCCCGACACCAAAGTTGTCGGGATGTTCGCCCATTTCCGTAGCAACAAGAACCACCTCATGTTCCTGGAGGCGGCCGCCCGCGTGTGCGAGCAACGCGACGATGTCGTGTTCCTGTGCATCGGGCGATTCGATGATGACGGGCCGGACTCTCGCTATGCAGCTGCAAGACGAGTTGTCCATCAGCGCGGCATTGCGGATCGGGTGAAGTTCCTGGGTGAGCGCAGGGACGTCGTGGACCTGTACAACATCTGCGATGTCAAAGTCCTGGCATCGGTCTTCGAGGGCACGGCGAACGTTCTGCTCGAGGCGATGGCCTGTGGTACGCCCGTCGTAGCCACCGATGCCGGTGACAACGCTCGCGTGGTGGAAGAGGGGAAGACGGGTTACATTGTCGCGCCGGATGATTGGGAGGGGCTTGCGGATCGGGTTCTGCAACTTGTGAGTGATGATGTGCTGCGGAAACGGTTTGGCCGAAACGCGCGTGATCGTTCCGTAAGTGAATTCTCCGTCGAGGCGCTGGTTCGCAGAACAGGTGAGGTGTACCTTCGCGTGATCAAGCAAAAGGAGGCGGTAGCAGCCGGTGTTGATTGTACTTGCCGCGATGTAAGTCATGGGACGTAGGTTCAGTCACAAGTTTTACGGTGAGGTCGCCATGCCGCTGGTGTACGCGTGCATGCGCGATCCGCGGTTCAAAATGCTTGATGACGTCCTGGCTCGCGATGGCTGGACACCTCAGCAGGTCCGGGAACATCAGGGCAAGAAGCTCACGCGGCTGCTTCATGTCGGCTGGGAGCACAACGAATACTGGCGCGAGCAGTTCGAGCGGCACGGTGTCAATCCTCGCTCCTCGGACCCCTTTGCCGAGCTGGGCAAGCTCCCGATCCTCACGAAGGACGAGGTGCGAGCGAACTACAAGCGAATGCGATCGAGACATCTTCCGGATCGGGAGGTCCTGTATGAGACCTCCAGCGGCTCGACCGGGCGGCAGGTCTATGTGTGGCATAGCCGTTACTATCGCCATCTCCACGTTGCCACGCAATTCCGATCGCGCGCTTGGATGGGGATTCAGCCCGGCGATCCGTATCTGGCGATCCGAACGCACGGGGCGCACTACACCCGCACGCACCGTCTGCTACGCTACCTGCGGATGAAGATGGATAATGGGTTCCTCATTGGAGCGTTTCACATTGTTCCGGAAGATGTCAAGAAACGCCTGATCAAGGCTGCCCGACACGAGCCGCTTTACGTGTTCGGCTATCCGACGGTGATGGCCACCTGCGCGAAGTTCTCACGGGAACTGGGGCTTGAATGGCCGACCGTCAAGGCCGTGAGCACCACATCAGAGCAGTTGCTTGATCCCGACCGCAAGCTCCTCGGTGAAGTGTTCGACGCGAAGGTTTATGACCGGTACGGGTGCCGCGAGGTTCAGTCCGTGGCGATGCAGTGTTGTGAGGGCAATCATCACATCTACGCCGATCTGAACTACGTCGAGTTCACGCCGATTCCGGATGCGGACGAGGGTTATGATGCCATTATCCTGACGCCGTTGGACAATGAGGCCATGCCGCTGTTTCGTTATCGCAACGGTGATTCGGCCTCCGGAGTGGAGGGCACATGTCGTTGCGGAAGCACGCTGCCGCTGATGACGGGGTGCCAGGGACGCATCTGCAACAACTTCGTCACGCCGGACGGCCGTATCATCAACGGCACCTACTTCCTCTTCTACTTTCTTTTTCAGGACGGCTTCCAGGCGTTCCAGTTCCATCAAACTGCACCGGAGCACATCGACCTCTATGTGGTTCCGGAGGGGGAGCTGACGGCAGAACGCCGTGCGTACCTGGACCAGTGCCGCCGGAAGATTCACGACGACTTTGACAGCCGGTGGGAGGTGGATGTTCATGTTGTCGACGATATTCCCCGAACGCCCGGTGGAAAACACCTTTACATCATCTCCGACGTATTGGCGAATGTGTAAGTCCGCCTCCTGCGAGTCGCGGACGGCATGGGAGCGTTGCGGACGACGCTTTGAGTTGAACCGGAACACCAGGGATTTTGCGATTCGATGTTCTCAGTGAAACGTCAGCTAGTCTCCGCATTCGCCCGAGCGGCGGTATTGATGATCCTTTTGGGGACGTCGCTCCTTGTGGCGGCCGCAGGTGCCGTTCGGCGCGTGGTGGGCGGGGGGCGGGCGAATGAGCGCATCATCCTGATGACGGGGACGTTCTATAACGTTGGGTGGTTTCGATCGCACATCCACCCGCTGGCAAGGTGTGCAGCGTTTGACAAGGTTATTGTCGTCTGTGACGAGCCGTTGTTCGCGGTTCCAAAGGTCGCTTACGTCTGCCCGTCGGGTGCATGGGTTCGGGTCTTGGGGCGGCCGCTTGCCCGGCTGTTGTGGATCGCGAGTGTGGCGCGTCGTGAGCGGCCCGGATACCTGATGGGCTATCACATCATGCCCAATGCCTTGATCTGCCTGGTCGTCGCGCGGGGATTCGGATTGCGAGCGATTTATCAGATGACGGGCGGTCCGAATCAGATTGTCCGCGGCGGCGCGCTTAGCGAGAACAAGCTGCTCCGCCGTCAGGGCCGCGAGAGGCCCGGCCGGCTGCGCGAAGCGTTACTGTTCCACATTGTTCGGCAGTTCGACTTCCTGGTCGTGCGGGGGAGCAAGGCCGCCGCCTTCGCGCGGCTTCACCGTCTCCCCGAGCGATGCTTCACCATTCCGGGAAGCGTGGACACGTCGCGTTTCCTGCCTGACGCGTCGAGGAAAGTCTACGATCTCGTGTCGGTCGGGCGATTGGTACCGGCAAAGCAGTATGACCTGTTGCTCGATATCGTGGCCCGGCTCGCGCAAGCAAGATCCGATACGCGCGTGGCGATCGTCGGCGATGGGTATCTGCACGATGAACTTCTTGGGCGTGCGAACGAGCTGGGTATCGCGTCTTGCGTCGAGTTCTTGGGGCAGCGCGATGACGTCGTTACGGTCCTGCGGCAATCCCGGCTGTTCGTTCTCACGTCGCGTAACGAAGGTCTGTCCATCGCTATGTTGGAGGCGATGGCGACCGGACTTCCGGCCGTCGTTCCCGACATTGGCGATCTTGCGGACGTCGTGATTCCCGACAAGACCGGTATATTCATTGACTGTTCGGATCCGGCCGGCGCGGCTGATGCGATTCGGCGCTTGCTGGACGATCCGGATCATGTTGAGACAATGTCACGTGAGGCGCGCCGGTGTGCCGTGGAGTATTGCGAGATTGGCGCCGTGGCTGCGCGTTGGGACGCTGAGTTGATCCCGGGCCAAGGTTCGATGGGTAACGGCCGTTGTGTGGAGGCTTTACCCGCAAGCGGGAGCGACCGATCGCACCACGAGGAGGTCGTGAAGGTAACCTGATGAAGCGGGCGTTGTCACGAAAAAACATGTGGGAAGCGACGCCGATTCCCGTCAAGGCTGCGTTGGGAACGGTGCTTGGCGTCGTGCCGCAAAGCCTCCTTCTTGGTGGGCGGTTTCGCCGCACACTTCGGTTCGTCAACGAGGCGCAGTGGTGGCCGCCGGAGCGATCACGCGCGTATCAGGTTTCCCAGATCAAGCGCATCTGTCGGATCGCGTTCGAGAGGAGCCCTTTCCATCGTCGCCGATTCGAGGAGGCGGGGCTCCATCCCGACCGTATCGAGTCGCCGGACGATCTGGCCGTGCTGCCCACGATGGACAAGGACACGCTACGAGAGCACCTTGATGAGTTGGTGACCATATCGGTGCACGCACGCAACGTGGACTACGTGTCGACCGGTGGGACGAGCGGTATTCCGCTGCACTTTTATGCCGGGGCGGATCGCTCGGCTATTGAGTATGCGTATCTCGTGGCAGGATGGCAGCGAGCGGGCTACTCGGTTGGCACGACAATCGCCCATTTCCGAGGCCAATTGGTTCCCGAGGACCGCAACGGTCTCAGGCATCAGTATGACCCGTTGCTGCGCCGACACGCCTACAGCATCTTCCACTTGACCGACGAGATCGCGCAGCGATACATCGAGCACATTGCGACAATCGGTCCGTGTTTCCTGTTGATCTATCCATCGGCGATCACATTGCTCGCGCATTTCATGCGGACCCATGACTATGCTTCGCCCTCGAACATCCGCGGTCTGTTGCTCGGTTCGGAGAACGTGTACCCGCAGCAGCGTGCTATGATAGAGGGTGTCTTCGGCGTCAAGGCTTTCTCATGGTATGGCCACACGGAGAAGCTCGTGCTCGCCGCCGAGTGCGAGCGGATGCTGGACTATCACGTCTGGCCCACGTATGGGTATTTCGAGCTGCTGGATGCGCGGGGCAACCCGGTAACGACTCCCGGCGAGAAGGGCGAGATTGTGGGGACGGGGTTTCTCAACACAATAACGCCGTTTATTCGCTATCGCACGGGCGACGAGGCGACCTATGTGGGTGAGCGTTGTGAAGCGTGCGGCCGGGCAATGCCGATCATTCGTGATGTGTGCGGTCATCGAACCCAGGAGATGCTGATGTGCGGGGACGGCACGCTGGTCTCATGGACGGGACTGAACATGCACGGTGATACCTTTGAATCGGTTCGGCAGTTCCAGTTCACGCAGGGAGTACCGGGAGAGGCCACGCTGCGAATCATCCCCGAAACCGGGTTCGATGACCGGGACAGGAAGCGGATTTTGGATCACCTTGATCGGAAGTTGGAAGGGCGGGTGAAGCTGACGATCGAGCTTACCGAATCGATCTCGCTGTCCACGGGGGGCAAGGCCGTGTACGTTGACCAGAAGATCGTCCCATGGAGGTGGCAGGACCTGGCCCGCTGATGACGGGTGGGACTACCTGGGAGCAGCTATGAAACAGGTCGTACAGAACTACAACACCGGCGAGCTCCGGTTGGAGGACGTTCCGGTTCCGATTTGCAAATCGGGCGGCGTGCTCGTGCGAGTCGCTTGGTCGCTCGTAAGCGCCGGCACCGAGCGGATGAAGGTCCAGCAGGCCCGCATGAACCTCGTCCAGATGGCCAAGGCGAGGCCGGACAAGGTCAAACAGGCGGTTCAGAGCGTCAAGCAGGTCGGTGTCGTGGAAACGTTCGCCAAGGTGCACGAGCGGCTTGGTAAGCTGACCCCGCTTGGATACAGCCTCGCCGGAGTGGTCGAGGAAGTGGGGGCTGGGATCGATGAGTTTGCCGTCGGTGATCGGGTCGCCTGCGCGGGAGAGGGAATCGCCTGTCATGCGGAATTCGTGTTCGTACCGCGCAATCTATGCGTCAAGGTTCCCGATGACGTGAACCCGAAAGACGCCGCCTTCGCCACCGTCGGCGCCATCGCCATGAACGGTGTGCGTCAAGCGAACGTCACTTTGGGCGACTCCGTGCTGGTGATCGGGCTCGGGCTTGTTGGGCTGTTGGGCGTTCAGATTCTCAAGGCAGCCGGTTGTCGCGTGATCGGTGTGGACCTTGATCCGGGCAAGGTCGAGTTGGCCAGGGTGTGCGGGGCGGATGTCGCCCTCAGCAGGGATGATCCGGCGTTGGAAGATGTCGTACAAAGCCTCAGCGGCGGGCTTGGCGCTGACGTAGCCTACATCGCCGCGAGCACGAAAAGCTCCGATCCGATGGAACTGGCGGGGAAAGTGCTGCGGGATCGCGGACGCGTGGTTGTCGTTGGGATGGTGCCCGTCAAGGCCGATTGGCAAACCTATTACATGAAAGAGCTGTCCGTGGTGATGTCCCGCTCATATGGGCCGGGTCGGTACGACCGGACCTTCGAGCAGAAGGGCGTTGACTATCCCGTCGGATACGTCCGATGGACCGAGCGACGAAACCTCGAGGAGTTCATCCGGTTGCTCGGTGCGGGTAAGGTCCAACCGGATCGCCTTTCACCGGAAGTGTTCCGGTTTGAGGACGCGCCGGAGGCCTACCGGCAGTTGCACGATTCTCCCGGGAAGCACGCAGCCGGGTTGTTGTTCGAGTACCCGGCCGATGCACCGCTCGGGCGGAAGGTTGATCTGCCCGCGGTTGCGCGATCCGTACGACGATCGGTCGAAGGGCCGGTCGGAGTGGCGCTGGTCGGGGCGGGGAACTTTGCCACCGCCACCTTGATCCCCGCCCTCAAACAGATACCCGGTGTCTGCCTGCGTGCCATTTGCTCGGCCGGTGGGTTGTCGGCGACCAGTGCCGGAAAGCGGCACGGGTTTGCGTACTCCGCGAGTGACTTCGATGAAGTACTCTCCGACGATGCGGTCCACGCCGTTGTCATCGCGACGCATCACGATACGCACGCACGCTTCACCGCTCAGGCATTGCGCGCGGGCAAACACGTGTTTGTCGAGAAACCGCTCGCGTTGACGGAGGAGCAGCTTGAAGAGACCGTCGCGGCGCAGAGGGAGAGCGGCTGTATCGTAATGCCAGGATTCAATCGCCGCTTCAGCCCGTTGAGCATCGCGGTCCGCGACTTTTTCAAGAAGCGAGGCAGTCCGATCGAGGTGATCTGCCGGGTCAACGCCGGTCGGATCAAGACTGACTCCTGGTATCAAGATGCAGAGGAGGGCGGGTGGCGGATCATCAGTGAAGGGTGCCACTTTGTCGACCTGATCCAGTTCCTCTGCGGGTCGGTCCCCGTACGCGTCTTCGCTGAAATGATCGGCGGTGACGTCGCCGGCGCCCAGAACGACAACTGTGTCGTTACGATCAAGATGGAAGATGGGTCGCTTGGCATGCTGATCTACCTGGCCAACGGTGATTCGCACTTCCAGAAGGAGCGAATCGAGGTGTACGGCCAGGGACGCACCGGTGTGATCGAGAACTTCCGATCCGCGGAACTCTGGGCCGACGGGAAACGCCAACGCGTCAAGGCGGGGGGGACGGGCAAAGGACATGCAGCCGAGATCGCCGCCTTCATCCGCGCGGTTGATGGTAAGGACAGAGTTGCGCTGCCGTTTGGCGAAGCTGTGGCCACCACTCTCACGACCTTCGCCATCGTAGCTTCGCTGCGATCGGGAAAGGCGGAGTCGCTAGCGCGTGACGCGGTTTCCTGTGAGACCCCAGGTTCCAAAGCGGAGGCCAAGCCGACGTGCCCGAGCGTTTGATCAGTCACGCTGCGTGTGTCATGGCGCGTGGTTCGAATCGGCAGGCTCGGGAAGTGGCCGCGCACGCGAGCTTCCGGCGCTATGACCGGCGCCGCCGCGTCGCGCCGAGAAGTTGTTGCGTCTGACGTTGCGACGCCTTCACTCGTTACGGCAGGCCCCGGACAGGGTGCCGTCCTGCAGCCTTAAGTTGCCGTATCATGCGGATCTACTTGCTATACATCCTTGTTCTTGCGCTCATCATTTACGCATGGCGTGACTGGTTCATTTCGCTCTGTGGGTTGATCCTGCTGCTGGCGGTGTCACAGAGACGCGATTTCCCAACGTACATTTTGGATATCCAGGGGATGAACCCTTGGAATATTCTGTTTGCGGTGATCCTGGTTGCCTGGCTTGTGCAACGCCGGGCGCAGGGTGTCCGCTGGGACATGCCGCGTTTCGGCAACGTTGCGATTGGTCTGTTTGTGCTGGTGCTCACCGTGGCGGTGGTGCGCGGCCTGTTTGATTTCCAGGCATTCCAGGATCGGTACGGGGGGACGCCGCTTCGCTTCCTCAGCGATGAGTGGATCAATCCGATCAAGTTTCTTCTGCTTGGCATAATGCTTTATGACGGCGCGCGGACGCGGCAACGCGTTTCCTATGCCTTGTTGGTTGTGCTGGCCGTTCCGGTGGCGTGGGCCCTGTTGACATTGAAGTTCATGCCGTTGGGGGACCTGGTTTCGGAAATGGACTTCATGAGCCATCGGGGCCGGCTCGATCGATTCATTGGTCTTTTTGCCACGGACCTGGGCATGGTGTTCGCTGGTACGTTCTGGGCCGTTCTGTCGCTCTGGCCGCTGTGGAAGCGGGGATGGCAGCGCGCGGGCATCCTGGGAACCGCGGTGATCGTGCTATTGGCTTTGGCGCTGACGCACGCCAGAGGCGGATACGTAACATTCATCGGGCTTGGCCTGATCTTCGCCGTGCTGCGCTGGCGATGGTTGCTCGTTCTCCTTCCGATTGGTGTGATCGTGTCGGTCGCCATGATACCGAGTGTGGGCGCGCGGTTGGGCATGGGCTTCGGATTGATGGGGGCTTCCGGGGATACCGAAACGGACCTCGATGCGGTTACGTCCGGACGGACGAGCTATCTCTGGCCCAACGCCTTGGACGAGATATCCAGTCGGCCGCTGGTGGGGGCCGGGCGCGTTGCCATTCTCCACACGCCGATGTACGAGAAGGTCTTCGGTCAGACGGGGCAGTGTCCGCGACATCCTCACAACGCCTACCTCGAGCTGTTCATGGATGCTGGCCTTATCGGTGGGGTCCCCGTACTTGGCTTGTATTTTGGGCTGGCTGCGGTCGCCGCGGCGTTGTTACGTTCGCGCGGCGACCCTCTAAGGAGTGCGGTGGGTGGCGCCGCGCTGGCTTGCACCGGTATGCTGCTCGTGGCCGGACTTGGGAGTCAGACGCTCTTCGGTAACCAGGTTAGTACCGTTTCCTTGTGGTTGACCGGGGCCTTGGCCATGAGAATGCGTCGAGAATCGGCCCCGTCGTGCCGATCTCTACCGGTGACGGGTCCGGTCGGTGTGTGTGCGTGACGGGAGGATTCGGTGTATGTGCGATCGAGAGACGAACCTGATCTACATTGCATCGCCGAGTTTCTCGGGTTCAACGCTGCTCACGTTTCTTCTGGCGTCTCATCCGGACATCGCGACGATCGGCGAGCTCAAGTGGTGGAGTGTGGATCTCGAGGACTACCGTTGCTCGTGCGGCGAGCTTCTGAAAGAGTGTGGGTTTTGGGCATCGGTCCGGTCCGAGATGGCATCTCGCGGCATCGAGTTCGATCTTGCAGATCCCAAGACGCGCTTTCGACTGTCTGAACACGGTGTCGGCGATCGCGTGTTGCGGGCTCGGGTTCGCGGGCGCTTGTTTGAGACCGTTCGTAGCGGGTTGCTTGCGACCCTGCCCGGTCTGTCACGGTTTTACGCTGAGACGATCCATCGAAACCGCAATGTCATGCAGGTCGTGATGGCGCTGCAGGGCGGACGCATGTTCCTCGACGGATCGAAGGAGCCGATTCGGCTTAAGCACTTTGCGCAGGCCGGCGGCTTCAACATCCGGGTGATTCACTTGATTCGGGACGGGCGTGCCGTGACCAATTCCGGCATCAAGAACCAACAGCTTACCGTCGAGCGTTCCGCCCGAGAGTGGGTCCTGAGTCATCGGCAGATCGAGCGTCTCGATCGCCATCTCGCGCCGAACCGTCTCATGAGGCTTCGCTATGAAGACTTGTGCGCGGACCCCGGTGGGAACATGAGAGAGGTGTTCGAGTTTCTCGGTCTGGATGCAGCCAAGGCCGATCAGGATTTCCACGCCGGCGAGCAGCACATCCTGGGCAACCGGATGCGCCTGACGTTCTCAAGCAAGATAGAGCTTGATGAGAAATGGCGATCGATGCTGACCACCGCCGATCTCGAGGTATTCGAGCGCATCGGCGGAGAGCTGAATCGGCGTTACGGGTATGAGTGACGCGCCGTCCGACAACCATGAGTCCATCACGGGCCAAAACGCCGAGAAGGATGCGGAGGCTCGTCCTGGACGGACCGCGTCTCTGGTTCGCAACATCTTTGCGAACTGGCTTTGGTACGTGTTGGTCGTAATCTCGGGTTTTCTGCTCCCTCGGTTCATCGATCGCCACCAAGGTCGGGAGTTGCTCGGCCTTTGGGATCTTGGTTGGTCACTTCAGTTTTACATCAGCCTGCTTGCACTGGGCGTTGCGTCCGCCGTCAACCGTTACGTCGCCCGCTACCGGACCGTGCGAGATTGGGATGCTCTGAGTGCGACGGTGAGCTCGAGCCTCATGCTGCTGGTGGTGAGTTCGGCCGCCGGGCTGGTTGGAGCCGCGGCCTTCGTCGCGTTCGTTCCGCAGATGCTTCCCGGTTCCAGTCCGGATGTTGTCACCACGGGGCGATGGGTCGTGTGGATACTCTCGATCACTGCCGCGATTCAACTTCCGGGCAGCGTGTTCAACTCGGTGATCACCGGTTACGAGCGTTTTGACCTGCTCAATCTGATACGAGGATCACGGGATGCGCTTGTGCTGATCATTATGATCGCGCTCCTTGTCGCCGGGTTCGGGATCATCGCGCTTGCCTGGACCATCTTGATCGGCGAACTCCTCTGCAATGTTGCCAAGCTCGTGGTCGCCCGGCGTTTGTGCCCGCATCTTCGGCTCTCGATGAAATTCTGCCGCAGATCCGTTGTCGGAAAGATGCTGCGGTTCGGTGGTAAGGCGGTGCTTCAGAGCTTGGCACAGAGCGGGCTGTATCAGGCGAACACGATCCTCGTCTCGATATTCCTTGGGCCCGCGTCGCTCGCCGTATATGCCCGCCAACGAGCGCTGGTCATGCACACGATGAGATTCGTCAAGCAGTACGCCCAGGTGTTCATACCTGCCAGCAGTGCGCTGCACGTGCACGGAGACACCGCCGCCCTGCGGCGGTTGGTCGTGCAGACCACGAAGTACGGGCTCTACGTGACACTGCCGCTGACGATACTGTTCCTTGTGATGGGGCGCCCACTGCTGAATGTCTGGATGGGGGCTGAGTATGAGGCCCCTGTCGTGTTGGCGGTTCTCGTTCTGGGGCATCTGCTGTCGATGCCGCAGCTCGGTGTGTTCTCGATATTGATGGGCATGGGCAAGCACGGTCTTCCTGCGCTATTCGAGCTTGGCTCAGCCCTGCTCAGCGTAGGCCTTGGCATCGTCCTGATGGCGTACTATCAGATGGGAATGGTCGGAGCGGCAGTGGCGATGGCAGTCCCGGTTGCACTCAGCGGAGGCATCTTCATGCCCGCCTATGCGTGTCGGGTGCTTGGCATAGCTCCATGGCAGTACATCCGCGCGGTAGTTCCGGGGCCCGTTCTTGCGGGAATTCCCTTTGCAGTGTGCCTGCTATCAGCCCGCTATCTGTTCGCCGAGCGGGACGGACCCCAACTGGCCTTGGGCCTGACGAGCGGCGGGCTGGTGTTGGCGATCGTGTATTGGCGCTGGGTGTTGCCGCTTACAGTGAAGCGTCGGATCACAGACGCGCCCCGGTCATTTCGGGCGTGGATCACCGCCGACGGTGTGGCTCGTGCGCCTACCTCCGGTCACGGAGGTTCCCCTCCATGAGAAAACCGCGCCCGCAACATCAGAAACCGAGCATCTGCTTTGTCGCGCCGAACAATTATGCGGTTCTGTCCGGCCGACCCGATCTAAAGCATATCGGAGGGGCCGAGATTCAACAGCCAATGATCGCCAAGGAGCTCCTGCGACGCGGCCATGCGGTTAGCTTTGTGACTCTTGATCACGGTCAGCAGGACGGTATCATCCACGATGGCCTATGGGTCTTCAAAGCCTACGCGCCCGGCCGCGGCATTCGCGGTTTGCGGTTCTTTCATCCGCGATGGTCCGGGCTGTGGCGGGCGATGGGTCGCGCCGACGCCGACGTCTACTACCAGATGAACGCAGGGTCCGAGACCGGGCAGGTGGCCGCCTGGTGTTGGTTGCACAAGCGACGTTTTCTGTTCGCCGTTTCCTCCGATGCCGATTGCGACCCGTCGCTGCCGAATCTGTCCCATGCCCGTGAGAGGCTGCTCTACCGATACGGCCTGTCACACACGGACCGTGTGATCAGTCAGACGATCGTACAGCAGCGGATGCTCCGCGATGCGTTCAAGACGGACTCGGTGATCATTCCAAGCTGCAGTGCGGATCCCTTTGAGGGAAGGTTCTCGCGCCGCCGCCCACCGGAGGCAGGAGTGGCCGGGGCGCTTTGGGTTGGGCGATTCTCCCCGGAGAAACGCCTGGAGCTTCTGCTTGATCTTGCCGAATTACTGTCGGACGTCCGTTTTGATGTCGTGGGCGCCGCATTTGCGGAGAGCGACTACTCGAGGGGACTGGAGCGTCGAGCCGCCGGACTGTCGAATGTCATTCTTCATGGAAGGGTGCCGCACGAGGACATGACGACGTTCTATCGTCGATCAAGCGTGCTGGTGTGCACGTCGGCATACGAGGGCTTTCCGAACACGTTCATGGAGGCCTGGTGCCACGGAACGCCCGTGGTGACGACAGTGGATCCGGACAACGTCGTGTCCACGGAAGGGCTCGGCCAAGCGGTAGACTGCTCAGGCGAACTTCGAGAGGTATTGGCCGGACTCCTTGGCTCGGCGCAGAGGTGGACCGAGTGTTCGGTGAAGGCTCGTCGGTACTACGATCAGAACCACACGGTCCAGGCAACTGTCGACAGGCTTGGACAGGTCGTCGAGGTACATCCGAATGACCGGAGAGAACAGCCAGCGTAAGCAGCGTTTGGCGGTGAGGCGTCGATTCCATAGAGGCAGCGCTCAGTGGGGGCGTGCCTACACCGATCCTGTCGCCGACGTGGGGCAGCTTGATTTGGCGCTCCGGGCGCAGATTGTCCGGCGTATGCTCTCCCGGATCGCGGAGTCGCGCAGCGTTACGCGTCGTCTGAAGCTGGTCGACGTTGGCTGTGGCACCGGCCACGTGCTGGCGGGCCTGTCCACCGAGCAGTATGACGTATTGGCCATGGACTTCGCGGAGGGAATGGTGCGTCGGGCCTCAACCGCGCATCCGGAGGTGCGTTTCATGGTGGGTGATGCGGCGAACATTCCTCTGGTTGGCGAATCGGTGGACGTGGTAACGCTGATTGGCGTGTTGGAGTACATCCCGGCGGCGAACAAGGTATTGGCCGGGATCGCAAGACTCCTCCGGCCGGGTGGTTGGCTTGTGGTCTCTTTCCCAAATGCACGATCTTTGTTTCGTCATGCACACCGCCTGGAGCGAACGGTAACAACACCCATCCGGAGCGCCGTTCGGAAGTGGCGGTGCACGGATGTGCAAGGCAACGCCTTGACCGAGTCCTACCGGCATTACCGCTGGACGGAACGCCGGGCGGAGCTCCTCTTACAGGCACAGGGTCTGATGCCCGAGTGGGCGTGCTATTGCACATACGGGTTGAAGACACCCGGACTCGAGAGGCTCAAGCTGAACATGGCCTTCTGTCGTTGGGCGAGCGAGCGGTATTCCATGCCCGGCGTCATCTCCCGGAGCCTTGCCTGGACCATCGTGATGGCGGCGCGCAAGGATGACGGTGCGATTCCGGCCGTTTGATACGAGTATCAGATGGAGATTGCCGATTGGTTGCAAGCGAGCCGCGGGCTGCCGCAAGGCGGCTTTGCCGCGCCCGCGCGGCGCTGCAAAACCCGATAGAGCCGGAACATCGATTCGGCAGTCTATAACTGAAATCCGTATAAGCCACCGCCTCCGGCGGTGAGAATTGAAAGGGCTCTGCCGCTTTGGGCGTGTTTCAAAGGATCGTGTGTGTGGTTGCAGATGTGGTGGTGGTGTGTGTTGTGCGCGTGGAGTGACTCTCTGTGACAGCCGTGCCTCTCGTCCCGTAGGGACCGAATGAGAATAGCGTGGTGCCCCGTCCTTCGCGGAGCGAAGGGTGGGGGACGGACGGTTGTTCGAGATGTCTTCGGCTGCTCAATCCATTCCCCACCCTTTTCTAAGGTTCTCCTCCGAATTAGTTACTGGAGAATCGCCCCGGTAATGCCTGTTTGA